>JBBQCV010000035.1:0-25050 GCA_038319115.1 Burkholderiales bacterium
GCCGCTCGATCTTCTCGCGCTGCGCCCGGCGCTCGGTCACGTCCTCCAGCACCAGGATCTCGTAGTCCGGCTCGCCCGCGGCATCCCGGGCGAGCGCCATGCTGATGCTCGCCCAGAGTGGCGCGCCGTCCTTGCGCAGGAACCGCCATTGCGGGCTGGCCGCGTCGCCCGGCGCAGCGGGAGATTCCAGGTCCCCAGGGTACGAGAAGTCCGCCCGCCGCGCACGGCCGGGTCGGCGATCAGGGCGTCGTACGATTGCTCGAGCTCGGCGCGGGAGAGCGGCAGCACGTCCTGCGGGCCGCGCGCAAGCAGTTCATCACGCGAGTAGCCCAGCAGCCTGCAGGCGGTCGGATTGAAATCGACATACCGCATGGTGGCGCGGTCGATGAGCAGGAACATGTCGGCCGAGTTGTCCATCGCGACGCGAAAACGCCGTTCCGATTCCTCCGCGTGGCGGCGCTTGGTCAGGTCGCGCATGAAACCCGCGAAGAGGGCGTGGGGCGCGGGCCGGATGACTGCGATGGCAAGTTCGATCGGGACCTCGCTGCCGTCGGCGCGCAGCGCGTCGAACTCCAGCCGGCGGCCGAGCGTGCGCCTCTCGCCTGTCGCGAGGTAGCGGGCAAAGTGTTCGTTGTGCAGGCCGCGCAAGCGCTCCGGGATCAGCAGGTCGGCCATGGGCTTGCCGAGCACCTCGGCCCGCGTGTAGCCGAAGGTGGCTTCGGCCGCCGGGTTGAATTCGACCAAACGCCCGAGCGCATCGACGAGGACGATGCAGTCGAGTGAGCTTTGCAGAATGGCCAGCAGCAGGGCATCGTCGTCGGAGTCCTCGACGACCAGCGGCCTGGGTGGGATTTGCATCCAGTACTCCACGCAAAGCAAATCCATGGGAAGAGCCGCCTCAAACCCTTCGACGGCACCTGCCTCGTAGCATACGGTGAATTAGTGCGCGCTTAAGGCGGCGATGCGAACGCATCCACTGTGCGAAATGAAATCTTTCACACCCGAGGAATACGGCTAGAACGTTGGGGTTACATGCGACGCGCTACACGGTCCGAAGCGCGCTGGCGTGGCTACAGCGAATACACCTCCACCTCCGCCTTCCGGCCTTTCACCTTCACCGCCGGCAGCGGCGTGAGGCCGAACGTTCCCTGCAGGCAGGCAACGGTGAAGCTGCTGACGAGGATCTCGGTGCCGAACTCCTTGTTGAGCGCCTGGATGCGCGAAGTGAGGTTGACTGCGTCGCCCACCAGCGCATACGACAGGCGCTCCGGGCTGCCGATGTTGCCGGCGATCACCGTCCCGGTGTGGATGCCGACGCCGTGGCGCAGCGGGACCCTGCCGGCGGCCACGCGCGCGGCGTTCCAGGCTGCGAGCCGCATGCGCATGTCGATGGCCGCCCGCACCGCGGCGTCGGCATGGCCGGGCCCCGCCACCGGCGCGCCGAACACCGCCTCGATCTCGTCGCCGATGAACTGCAGCACCAGCCCGCCCTGGGCGCGGATCGCGCCGTCCATGGCGGTAAAGTATTCGTTGAGGTCGGACACCACCTGTGCCGGTGGCGAGGACTCCACCCACGGCGTGAAGTCACGCAGGTCGGCGAACAGGATCGTGACCTCGCGCGCATCGCCCTCGAGCGACGCGCGGCCGGCGAGGATCTCGTCGCGCACCTGCGGGCTCACGTACTTGCCGAAAGCCTCGCGGATCTGCTCACGCTCCCGCAGGCCCGCGACCATGCGGTTGAAGCCCTCGGCGACCTCGCCGATCTCGTCGTTCGACACCACCGCGCAGCGGGCGTCGAGCGAGCCGCGCCCGACCTCGGCCATCGCCGCCTGCACCTCCCGCAGCGGGCCTGCGACGCTGCTGGCCACGGAGCGCGCCAGGCGCACCGACACGACCAGGCCGCCGATCGCAAGCACCGCCACCACCACGGTCAGGTTGCGGATGATCGATTCCGCGGTGGCCGCGTCGGCGCCGGGAATGGCACGCACTCGCGTGAGCGCCGCCACCGACAGCACGGCGATGGGCACGAGCGAGACCAGCAGCGACATCGCAAGGACGCGCGCACGCACGCGCAGCCTCGGCGCCCCGGCCGCGCTCAGGTCGCCGCGCGGAAACAGGCGCGGCAACTCGGCGCGCCAGACGCGCTCCACGCCGAAGAACACGGTCGCCGCCACGACCGGCCCGGCGATGAAGGCCATGCCGAACACCTGCCGAAGCGCCTGCAGCGTGCTGAAGTAGCCCGCCGCCAGCGGCCACAGCACGCCCCAGATCAACGAGGAGGCAAGCCAGCCGGAGTAGGAAAGCAGCGCCAGGAACTGCGGGATCAGGAGCGCCCGGCGGCGCAGCGTCGCGCCTTCCGGGCCGTCGGGAAGCGGCCCTTGCACCTTGACGACCGGACCACTCCAGCGGAAGGCGACGGTGCGACCGATGACGGCCAGTACCGAAAACGAGACCACGAAGAACACCCATACGCCCGGGCCCATCGAAGGCGCCGCTTCGTGGGTGACCGGGTCCAGTGCGTTGAAATAGAAGAACGCGAGCAGCGCCCCGGCGAGGTTGCCGAGGATGGTCATTCGCGTCAGCCGGCCGGAGAGTGAATTGCCCGTCATGGTGCCCGCATGATATCGGCTCCCGTGCCGGGGCTGCGCGCAGCGCCGGTTCCGGCTACATTGGCGCACCGGGTCCGGGCAGCTTACCCGGCCGGCGCAGGGCATCCAAAGGAAGCGGAAATGTTCGACTTCAATCGACAAAGAACCAACAGGAATGCGGCCATCAGGCCAGTCGTATTTTCATTATTGGCAATCGCAATGTGGCTTTCAGGCTGCGCCAACACGGTCAACCCGGAGCGCAACTTCGCGCCGCCGGCGGTGCAGGAGCCCTCGCCCGAGCTCACCACGCCCGCCGACATCGCCAGGGCGCTGCGCTCGGGCGGCTATATCGTCTACATGCGCCACGGCCAGACCCGGCGCAACGAACTCGAACTGGAAGCCGCCACGCGCAAGGCCGGTACGTTTTCGCTTGCCGACTGCGCCACACAACGCAACCTGAGCGACGAGGGCATCGCCGAATCGCGCGCCGCGGGTGAGCAATTCCGCCGCATGCGCCTGCCGGTGGCCAAATACGCGTCGAGCCGCTACTGCCGCGTCATCCAGACCGCGCGGCAGTTTTCGGATTCGATCGCCTACTCCGAGGCGCTCACCTCGGACGGCCCGGTGGTGAAGCAGCCCGAGCGCATCGATGCCGTGCGCGCCCTGCTCTCGGAGAAACCGCCCGCGGGACAGAACATCGTGCTGTTCGCCCACCAGGGCATTTTCTGGGAGGCCACGCGCCTCACCGTGCAGGAGGGCTGGGCGGTGGTGCTGGAGCCCGGCAACTTCACCCGCGTCGTGGCGCGCATCGGGCCGGGCGATTGGGCGCGGCTGGCGGAAGAAAAGGCGTTCGATAAACCCGCCGTCGCCCGAAACGCTCCCGCCCTTCGCGCTCAAGGTCCCGAGAACATACGTGCGGCTGGCCGGATTGCCGAGGTCCGCGATCGCCACGATGCTGCCGCCCTTGCCCCGCGCCGCCGCGTCGGCGGAGATCGACCCGCTGAGCTCGATCGTGCCGCTCGCGGCCAGGCGCACCGTGCCGCCATCGGCCGTGATGCCGTTGGCTTCGATGCTGCCGGTATTGACGACTTTTCCCAGCAACTCGTTGACCGATTGCGCCGAGAGCACGACCAGCCCTTCGCCCGCCTGCACCAGGCGCTTGTTCTCGATCAGCGTGTCGATGGTGGCGCGATCCACCCGAATGTCGATGAGCCTATCGCCGGTGATGCCGAGCGTCACCGCTTCGCCCGCGGCAAGCGCCACGGTGCCCATGCGAGCCGCGATCACTCGGAAGGGCCACTCACAAACAACTGCCAACCCAGAATCGATGCGCAACCGCCACGGTCGGCCGGATGCGTCAGAAACGCGAGATTGGATTTCCTATCGTTTCTTTCTTCATCAAATCGCGATCGGCTCGCAATGGCATCGCACAGTCCTCAGCCTCGCGCGTTTTTTTGCGCGTTGGCTGCATCGATTGGTTCGGATCTCGATGCCGGTGCGGTGATCGACTGCCCGTCGAGATAGAGCGTGTCATAGCTTAGGTCGAGCCCACCGGGCCACTCGACGGAGCCAGCAAGAACGCGCGCCGCCCGAAAAAGCGCCAAGTCGCTCAACTGCACGAAAAGTCCGCGCCCGAGATAAGGCTTAACATCGAATCTGCGGAACTCACCGTTCTCGAACGAGACTTCGATCTCGTAATCGTCCAGCGCACGGACGGATTTTACGTACGGATTCATCGATTCTCCTACTTCAACGGTTCGATCCTGAACATCTCCCGACCACTTATCGCGAGATGCCAGTCGGCTTGAAGTTCGTCACGGTGTATCTCGATCCATGCCTGTACCAGGCGCGTTTTCCCGGAAGGCAACTCACCTGCCAGCACTTCGCCGTTTGCAATCGCAAACACGGCTTGATCGCCCGAGTACTCGGCGTGCACATGGGGGACATGTGCTGCTTATCATCGAAGAAATACATGCGCACCACGATGCCGTAGAACACAGACAAGATTGGCATGATCGTTCATCTTCAATTTGCCCGATGGTAGCACGCTGTAATAGGCCCCCCGAGCGACGAAAGCCTACCTCGGGCAGGCAATCGAAGTGCCGACCGGCGCGAACGTGAGCGACGCCGGCACCGCGATGCCCATCTCGCGCAGGCGGGCGAGTTTGCATTTCTGCGTTACCGGGTGGTCGATCTCGAACACCCTGAGCAGGTGCTCCGGGTATTGGTTGCGATACGCAAAGGTGTCGAGGCCCGCGCCGAGCACCACGTACTGGCGGACGCCCCGCTGCCGGATGAGTCGCCCGAACTCATGCTTAGTCTCCCCCAACCGGCTGGCACAGCGTGGAATTTGCAGAGGAAGATCGTCTCACATCAGGGGTCCGGCCGTGGATACGCGCAAGCGCCTTGGCCGCATCCGCCTCGAAACGCAGCACGATCACCGGCGTCGTGTTGGAGGCGCGCGGAAGACGACAATCGCCGAGCGCTTCGGGGTCGAGCAGCTCGCGCTGTTCGGCTCGGCCGCCCGCGACGAACTGCGCGCGGACAGCGACGTGGACGTGCTGGTCCAGTTCACGGGCGTCTCCACGTTCGGGGGTATTTCGGCCTCGAGGACTCTCTCGAAGCGCTGCCCGGCTGGACCGTGGACCTCGTGACCGACCGAAACTTCTGCGGTGCGCTGCTGCGCGCCTATAAGGAGTTCGAAGTGCGCGTCGGCTGCATCGCGCGGGGACGCTCCGCCCCACCGGCGCTGCGTGCTAGCATGACTCCCGTTGATCGTCGCCTTCATCGAGGAAATCATGGGTCACGCAGATTCGAAAGTGCGCACCGCCTCCCCGCGCGTGGGCAAGGTCGCGCGCGTGCACGTGATCGAGGACGGTGAAACGACCGTGACTCGCCGCCCGGTCAACGCAACGGCGACGCGCCGCGCCATGCGCGCCATTCTCCGCGACATGCCCAAGGGCACTCAGGCGCGGGAATCTATCCGGGCGAAGCTCCACGCCGCGCGCCGCCGAGGCTGATGTCCGCGCTGGTGCTCGATGCGAGCGTAGCGCTCGCGTGGTTCCTTGAGGGCGATTCCGAACCACAGCGCGGCTACGCGCAAGGGATCGGTGAACTGATCGCCGATGAGCACCCGACCCTCATCGTGCCGAGCGTGTGGCATGTCGAGGTCGGCTCGGCACTGATCCGGGATCGCCGCGCTGGCCGGATCGGAGCCGACGCCTTGGTCTCGGCGTTGTCGAGGTTGGAGCAGTTGCCGATCGAGACCCACCACCAGGCATATGCCCCGCGACAGATTGTCAGGCTCGCCGTGCACTACCACCTGGCTGGCTACGATGCGCTATATCTCGAACTCGCCGACAAGCTGCGGCTGCCTTTGGCCACCATTGATCGGGGTCTGGTTGCGGCTGCACGACGGCGCGATATCGCCCTGGTCGAGCCTTGAGACTGGACCTGGCGAAGCCGTTGCCTGCTGGGGGATAGGCTTGCATCGCTGGCATTAGAAAAGTGTCGCGTTGATGCGCCCTTCTTTCCCTATTCATGGGCCGCGGAAACGAACCCGGCGCGCAGCGCCTAATCGAGGTCGAGGCGCGCGCGAGGCCGAAGCCTTCCTTGTGCTCCGCGCGCACGCCGTCGATAGTCAGGATGCAGAGGTGAGCCGGTTCATCACCGACCTCAACCTCAAGTCGACGCAGCTGCTCATCACGGTGATCGTGTTCTACCTGAGCCTGTTGACGCTGACGTATCACCCTCTGCCCGACATCGCGTAGCGCCGAGCGCGAATCGGGCCCTTCGACACAGGGAGCATTGTGGATCGGGAGAACGCGGGCGCAAAATGCCCCCAGGCACGACAATTTCGAGCCCGGAATCGATGCGCAACCGCCACGGTGGGCCGGATGCACCGGAAGAGCGAGATTGATTTTCCATCGTTCCAGGGGAGAGCCGTTCACGCAGACGGTAGAAATCGGATCTACAATTCGTTCAGCAGTTCCGGGTGCCGATCGAGAAGTCGAAATAGATTTGTCACGGCAGATAGTGGACGAGCTTTGCCCCGCTCGTAACGCGAAAATGCATTTGGACCACCGCCCGTGATTCGGGCGGCTTCTTTCTGGGTAAGCTTCAGCTTTTTGCGGATGCGCGCCAGTTCGCCCGCTTCCCGAGCGTCGACCTCCGCGGCAATACGTTTGATAGCTTCGGCGAACCGCTTGCCTTCACCAGTATCGAATTCAACCTCATGGCAATGCGGGCAATGCCACCCCGAGACCTTCGACACTATGTTCTCATGGCCCTTGTACTCGTACGGCACGCCCTTGACTGCATGCCGAAGATTTCCCCGACCACAATTCAGGCATTCACGGGACATCTCACCTCTCCTTGAACTGAATCACAATCGAACCATCTACGCGCAGCGTCACCTTGACGCAGGCTACTTTGCCATTCGGCGCAACGGGACGTCCTGCCAGATTTGGCTTGCTGCGCAAGTCGTCATGCTTTTGTAGAAATCGGCTCTCGTCATCGCACATACGACGCCGATGGCCTGTGCTGAATCCAAACCCATCGATTGAGCGCCAACCAACGCAGTGGCAGTAAAGGCATCCTCACCGCGCAGCCGCACCGAAGTCTTCACCGCAGCCAGATCGTAGTGTGGCCTGCGTTTTTCGATGATGACAATATTAACCTATAAGGTTAGATCACGCAAATGTCCTGCCTGGCATTCGGGCCGAAATGCGGCCACCTGCCAGCCGGGGCGGCCGAGCCGAACAGCGCGAGCTGCTCGACCCCGAAGCGCTCGGCGATCTGCGTCTTGCGCGCGTTCAGCGCATCCAGGATGGGCTTGCGGTTCATGGCGGTGATCGGGATAAGGGCAGGCGAACGAACCGGCGAACCTGGGGTATTTCCTCGGGTGTTGCGACTTCCGGCCGCGGTTCGAGTAGCGGCAATTCATCGAGCAACGTCATGCGCAAGACCATCGCTTGTTCGTCGCCGCCTCGTGCTTCTTCAACTACCGCTGGCGAGACATACAGTTCGAATTGATGCCGCGCCTCCCAGAACCGCGAAGTGGCTGCCTGGCTTCCGGGAACTTCCGCCGACTGAGCTGGCCGCGCGGCAAGATGGAGTTGAGTAAACGTAAGAATCTATTCGGCCGACGGCCATTGTTGTGCGGAATGCAGCACACGGAGAATGGTGATCGTTTCGCCTTCGACGCGATACACCAGGACGTAGTTGGGATGCGCTACTGCCTCACGGGTATTCGCCACCCGACCGGGGCGATACAGGTAGGGGTTGGCTTCGATACGGTCGGCGTGAGCCTCGAAATGCTCGTCAAGCGCCAAGGCTGCCAGGGGTTTGTCGCGGGCGATGAAGTCCACGATGCGCTCGCGATCCGACATCGCAAGCGGATGCCAGGTAAGTTTCATTCCTCCGTGCGGGACTGGCGGCGCAGCGCGTCGCGGCGGGCGGCAAAGTGCTCACGAGCGATCTCGGCGGAAATTCCGGGGCGCGGGTCGACAGTCGCCTTATGCACCTGCGCCTTGAACCAGGCATCGTAGGCCGCCGCGTCGCCATCGGCAGAGACGTTCGCAGTCTCGGCGATGCCATAGCGTTGGTTGAGGAATTCAATGAAATCCAGTGCCTCCTGCGCGGCAGCGTCGGGCAGCTTCAGGCTGCGTTGATAGATGATTTCGGCCAGGGTCATCTTTTCACTCCTTTTGAGCCTTGAAGGGGCAGACGAATAGTAATACGGGACGGCACGGGACTACTTCTGCTCACGCCGCGTGGATTGGCCCCTGGCGGCATTCTCGACCTAAATCCAAAAAAATGCCGGAGGTCAACGCCGTAAAATCCTGAGATGAAAGATGCAAACCTGATTCGCCATCATGCCGCCTGGACAGCCGCATCGGAATTGCTCGTCCGCGAGCGCATCGAACAATTGCAAACGATGACGGACGAAGACACCCGACGGGCGGTCGCGCGCATATTTTCTGCGCCCGTTGTCAAAGCGCCGGGCGTCGAAGCGGCTTTGTCCATTTAGCGGCGAATCACGTATCGCGCAAGCGCTGGAGCCGTTGCTCGCTTCCTGATTCGATGCGCGCGCAGGGCCGAAGCATTCTGGTCCGGTTCACGGGCATCTCCACGTTCAGGGGCTATTTCGGACTCAAGGACTATCTCGAAGCGCTTCACGTTGCCAAGCCATCCCGAGGCTCTCGGTAGAGCTGAAATACTGCCATTTTTCGAAAGACCCCCAGGCAGGGCGCCGCTCCCAGGGCGAAATGCTGCCACCGGTTATCCGATGTTCATGGCCCGCCGCGCAACTAATCCGTCCCGCAGCGTTTAGAAAAGCAGCCGCGAGCCCGGTTTGAAAAGCTGCCCGCTCAAAACTCCGCTAGCGGCCCAGCAACTCGATTGGTGGTCCCAGCGCCAAGCCCCCCAGTTTCTACGACGCACTGATCGTCGCCTCCGCCCACGCCGCCGGGTGCGGCGTGCTCTATTCCGAAGACATGCATGGGGGAAAGGAGATCGAAAGGGTGAGGATAGTGAATCCGTTCGCGCCGGCGTGAGCGCATCATTGCGCCAAGCGGCTCGAAGAGCATTTAGATAAGGAGCCAGTCGATCAGCCCGCCGTTCGCGGTGTAGAAGGGATAAAGGCCAGCGAACGAACCGGCGAATGCGGTGTGGCTGATGACGCTGGTTTCTGGCGTGAAGGAATGCAAGCCACAGACCGGTGGTTCCATCACGAATCGCGACTGCGCATTTGCCCGCAAGCTCGAGCGAGCTTTACACCAGAGGAAATACCCCAGGAGGCGATTCGGCCGTCCGGTCGCCCTCGATGAAATAGTAGGCGACCACGTTGACATCGACAACGATCACTCGCGACCCTCGCGCCTCGCCTTGTCGAGGAACTTTCCGGTCAGCGCAAATCGCCCGCGGGACGGCGGGGGCGCTTCCGCCGGAGGTGCTTGCGCGGCGAGCGCCTGTTCGAGAGCGGCCAGCACTTCCTTGGTCATGCTGCGGTGGTGCCGCGCCGCCTGGTGCTTGAGCTTGCGGTGCAACTCCTCGGGCATGTCCTTGATCACGAATCCGGGCATGGGGCTAGCATCCAAATAGTGTGAATATGCTAGCACGCGCCGAGGTATATTTTTTGGGAAAGTAGCGCGCCCTCCTGCGGCGCGAGCCCTAAGCCGCCGCCCCGTCCTCGCCCCGCTCCACCCGCACACCGCGCTGCAAGCGCACATCGAGCGAGCCCGAACGCACGTGCAGGTCGCGCTGCGGGAAAGGGAAGTCGATCTTGTGCTCGTTGAACTTGGCGTAGATCTCGAAGTTCAGGTCGCTCATGAGCTTGCCCTTGCGGTGCACGAGGCTCGAGCTCCAGGCGCGTAGTTCGAAGTCGAGCGAATTGTCGCCGAACCCCATGAAGCGCACCGCCGGCTTGGGATCCGCCAGCACGTCGCTCGCGGAACCCGCTACTTCCAGCAGCACCTTCTCCACCAGCCTCACGTCGGTGCCGTAAGCCACGCCCACCGGGATGCGAAAGCGCACCGTCGGGTCGTTGTACTGCCAGTTGGTGACGTTTTCGGTGATGAACTTGGTGTTCGGCACGATGATGGTGATGTTGTCGTTGGAGAGCACCTTGGTGCTGCGCACGCCGATCTCGCTCACCACGCCATCCACCGTGTCGACCACCACGCGGTCGCCGATCTTGATCGGGCGCTCGAACATGATGATCAGGCCGCAGACGAAGTTGCCCACGATGGTCTGCAGTCCAAAGCCGATGCCGACCCCGACCGCGCCGGCCAGCACGTTGAGCGTGGTCAGGTTGATGCCGGCCGTCTGCAGGATGATCAGCATCCCCAGCACCAGGATCGCGTAGCGCGTCACCGACGCGATCGCCAGGCGCGCGCCGATGTCGAGGCTGGTGCGCGCCAGCGCGCGGCCGCTCATCCAGGACTGCAGGCGCCCGGACAGGTAGAACAGCAGGATGACAGTCGCGATGAGATACGACAGCAGCGCGAGGGTCAGATCCGAGCCACCGAGGCTGAACAGGGGCGCGGTCAGCACCCTCTTGGCGAGTTCGAATCCGTGTTCGAGTTCCTGCATGCGGTGATCCTCCTCGCGCAGCGCACGGCTGGCGCAGGAGGCCAGTGTAGCGGGATCGGCGCGGGCTCAGGGATCTCGCGCGGCGGCGCTCAGGGCTCCCGTGCGGGCACGCGCAAGAACATGAACGTCACCGACGCGATGACGATCAGTGCGGCGGAAAACCACAACGCGTCGGCGCCGTAGCGCGTGACGAGCAGGCCGAACAGCACCGGCGAGGTCGCCTGCGTCAGGCGCGCCGGCGCCGAAATCAATGCCTGCCGGTAGCCATAGCCAGCGGGCCCGAGCAACGCGAGCGGGACTGTCCCCTTGGCGATGGTGAGCAGGCCGTTGCCCGCGCCGTGCAGCACCGCAAACACCACCATGCCCGGCGGGCCGAGCAGCGCCAGCGCCACCACGCCGATGGGATGCAGGCTGGTGGCGAAGCGCGCCGAGAACACCGGGTGCACATGGCGGATGAGCGCGAACTCGGCCAGCCGCGCGGCCACCTGCGCCGGCCCCACGAGCGCCGCAAATCCGATCGCCTGCGCCGGTGTCGCCCCGGCCGCCTGCAGGATGCGCGGCAGGTGGGTCGCCATGGCGCCGGTGACGAACCATGCGGCCGCGAATGCGAAGGCCAGCAATCCCATCACGACGATTTCGTGGCGCGTCGCCGGCGGCGCCTCCACTGCATGGCCGCCTTCGGTGCTGCCGGTTGCCCCGCGAGGCAGCACACCGAGATTGAGCGGCAGGCACACCACGAGGTGGACCACGGCCCAGAACAGGCACGCCGTGCGCCAATCGAAGGCAACATCGAGCGCGGCCGTGATCGGCCAGCCGATGGTGCTCGCAAACCCGGCGATGAGCGTGATGCCGGTGATCGGCCCGCGCGCCGTGTGCCCATAGATCCGCGCCAGCGCGGCGAAAGCTGCGTCGTACAGGCCCATCCCCATCCCCACCCCGAGCACCGCCCACGCGGCGGTCATCGACCACGCGCCCTGCGCGGCGGCGAGCATCGCAAGCCCCGTGGCCAGCACCAGGTTGGAGGCCGACAGGATGCCCCGGCCCCCGGTGCGATCGATCGCCCGGCCCACGGCCGGCGCAACCACCGCCGAGAGGATGAGCGCGAAGGAGAAGGCAAGCAGGATGCCGTCGGCGGGCAGGCCGAGGTCGCGCGCGATGGGATCGACCAGCACCGCGGGCAGGTAATAGCTCGAGGCCCACGCGATGGTCTGCGTCGTGCCGAGCGCGGCGACCACGTGCCCGCGCGTGGGCGTCACGCGGGGCGCGCAGAGAAATCGCGCGATGGCGTGGGTGGGGGCATGGGCGGCAATCGCACGCTCGGGCGGCGGGGGGCGGTCACGCCGGCACTATACCGAGTCGCGCTGCGAGCGTGACCCAGCACACCGTACGACGCACCATGCTATCTTTGCCGCCCGCATCGCCCCCCTCAACGCCCCTCACCTCCCACTCCAGTCAGGAAACTTCATGAAACTCTATTACTCCCCCGGCGCATGCTCGATGGCGCCGCATATCGTCGCCGTCGAAACCGGCACCAAGGTGGACCTCGTCAAGGTCGACATCCCCAACAAGAAAACCGCCGACGGCGGCGATTTCTGGAAGGTGAATCCCAAGGGCTATGTGCCCGCGCTGCAGCTCGACGACGGCAACGTGCTGACCGAAGTCGGGGTCATCATCCAGTACCTCGCCGACCAGAAGCCCGAGGCGGGCCTGCTGGCCAAGGCCGGCACGATGGAGCGCTACCACCAGATGGAAGCGATCAACTTCGCCGCCACCGAAGTGCACAAGCAGATCGGCGCGCTGTTCAATCCGAAGATGACGCCCGAGATGAAGGAAGTGCAGCTCGGCACCATCGAGCGCCGCCTGAACCCGCTGGAAAAATCGCTCGAGGGCAAGCAGTACGTGATGGGCGACAAGTTCACCGTCGCCGACGCGTACCTCTTCACTGTGCTCAACTGGTCCCACCCGCTCAAGTTGGACCTCGGCAAGTGGCCCAACATCAAGGCCTACATGGGCCGGGTCGCAGCGCGCCCCAAAGTGCAGGAGACGCTCAAGGCCGAAGGGCTGGTGAAGTAGCGCAATCGCCCCCCCTCCTGAAGCGAAACCCAAATGAAGATCGCGCCTCGTCGCTGCGACCCGAGCTGGTCGAGGGCCTCGACCTGCTGATCCTGCGCGAACTCAACGGCGACCTCTACTACGGCGAGCCGCGCGGCATCTCCGTGGGCGCCGACGGGCGGCGGCACGGCGTCAACACGATGCGCTACAGCGAGCCGGAAATCGAGCGCATCGCGCACGTTGCGTTCCGCGTCGCGCGCGAGCGCAAGAAAAAGGTGTGCTCGGTGGACGAGGCCAACGTGCTCGACACCATGGTGCTGTGGCGCGAGACAGTGGCGGCGGTCGGCAAGGGCTACCCCGACGTCGAGCTGCGCCACCTGTACGTGGACGCCGCGGCGATGGAGCTGTTGCGCGCACCGAAGCAGTTCGACGTCATGGTCATGGGCAACCTGTTCGGCGACATACTCTCGGACGCGGCCGCCATGCTGACCGGCTCGATCGGCATGCTGCCCTCGGCCTCCATCGGCGAGGGCGACAAGGGCCTGTACGAACCGGTGCACGGCTCGGCGCCCGACATTGCGGGCAAGGACATCGCCAACCCGATCGCGGCGATCCTGTCGGTGGCGATGCTGCTGCGCCATTCGTTCGAGCGCAAGAGCGAGGCCGCGCGCATCGAGGCGGCGGTGCGCAAGGTGCTCGCGCAGGGCTATCGCACCGCCGACATCCGCCAGCCGGGCACGCGCACAGTGGGCACCGCCGCGATGGGCGAAGCGGTGCTTGCGGCTCTCTGACGCGCCGCACCCTGCCACGCTGCGCCCGGCGCCAGCCGCAGCCGGTCGAGTAAAATCCGGCCATGAAAAAGAAGTCCGGCGCCGCCGCCCTGCGCAAAGCCTACCCGGCGCTCACGCCGGACAAGGACTACCCCCCCGCTCAGGTTGGCCTCGCTCAAGGGCGGCCTGCTGCCGATGACGCAGACAGCGATGCGTTTCGACAAGGTCGCCTACCACGCCTACGAAGGCGTGGTGCTCGAAATACTGCCAATTTTTGGCCAACCCCTGCGCCCTGCTTGACGGAGCAGCCGAAATGTTGCCAAGCCCCCCATCCCCTGCACCCTGGCGCGAGGACGCACTGAGATGACCAAGTACGTGGTGGAAAGGTTCGCCGATTACGCCATCGGATCGCGCGCCGCGCCGATTCCGGCTGAGGCGCTGCAGCACGCCAAGCGCGCCGTGATCGACTGGTACGCGGCGTTGCTGCCCGGTGCGGTGGTGGCGCCCGCCACGCTGCTGGAAAAGGCGCTCGCCGAGGACCTCGACCGCGGCAACGCGCGCCTCGCGCTCGGGCGCAAGGCCTCCACCCGCGTCGCCGCGCTCATCAACGGCACCGCCGCGCACACGGTGGAAGTCGACGACATCTTCAAGTTCGGCATCTACCATCCGGGCGCGCCGACCATTTCGGCCGCGCTGCCGGTGGCGCAGGCAGCGGGCGCCAGCGGCGAAGCGCTGCTGCGCGCGGTCATCGTGGGCTACGAGATCTCCACCCGCATCGGCAAGGCGATGGGGCGCGCGCATTACAAGTACTGGCACAACACCGGCACCATCGGCTGCTTCGGCGCGGCGGCGGCGGCGGCCGAGTTGTACGGGCTGGATGCGAAACGCTTCGCCCACGCGCTGGCTACCACCGCCACCTTCGCGGCGGCGCTGCAACAGGCATTCCGCATGGATTCGATGTCCAAGCCCCTGCACGCGGGCCACGCGGCCGAGGCCGGCGTGCTCGCTGCGGCGGGTGCGCGCGAAGGCATCACCGGGTCGCTCGACGTGATCGAGGGCGAGGCGGGTTTCGGCCGCGCGATGAGCGACGGCCCCGACTGGGATGTGGCGCTCGCGACATTGGGACGCGAATTCCACATCACCCAGATGACGTTCAAGAACCACGCCTGCTGCGGGCACACCTTCGCCGCCATCGACGGCGCGCAGGAAGCGCAGCGCAGGCTCGGGGTGAAAGCCGCCGACATCGCGCGGGTGGAGGTCGGCTCCTACCGCGCCGCCAAGGAAGTCTCGGGCTACGAAAACCCGCGTACTGCGGCCGAAGCGCGCTTCAGCCTCAAGTATGTGGTGGCGACGGCGCTGGTCCACGGCAGCGTGCGACTGGCCGCGTTCGAGCCTGCGCGCATGGAGGACTCGGCCACGCGCGCCCTCATGGAGAAGATCGAAGTGCGCATCGACCCGGCGCTCGACGCGGCTTTTCCCGGCCAGCGCGCCGCGCGCGTGGCGGTCGAAACCACCGACGGCCGCCGCGAAGAATTCCTGCAGCCGGCGCGCAAGGGCGACCCGGAGCTGCCGCTCACCGACCGCGACCTCGAGGACAAATTCCTCGAGCTGGCCGCGCCGGTGCTTGGTGAGTCCGCGGCGAAGGCGCTGGTAGCCAAGCTCTGGCGGCTGGAGAAGATCGCCCACGTGGCCGAGCTCGGCTGAGCCGTGGCGGACACACGCACGCCGGCCGCGCCCGCCCGGGCCGCGCCCGCCCAGGCAACGCTCGCCCAAGTAACGCTCGCCAAAGTACTGTTCGCCCCGCGCGCGGTTGCGCTGGTCGGCGCCTCGGGTGACGCGACCAAGAACACCGCGCGCCCGCAGCGCTTCCTGCGCAAGCACGGTTACACCGGGCGCATCGTGCCGATCAACCCGGGGCGCAAAGAGATTCTCGGCGAGACGGCTTACCCGACGCTCGCCGAAGCACCCGGTGACATCGACCACGCGTTCATCATGGTACCGGCGGCCGATGTCGAGGCGGCGCTGCGCGACTGCGCCGCCCGCGGCGTGCCGGTGGCGACGATCTACACCGACGGGTTTGCCGAGACCGGACCGGAAGGCGCCGCGCGCGAGCAAGCGCTGGTGCAGCTCGCGCGGTCGCTGGGCGTGCGCGTGATCGGGCCGAACTCGATAGGCCTGGCCAACGTGCACAACGGCGCGATCCTCACCGTGAACGCGGTGTTCGAGATGGATGCGCTGCCGCGCGGCGGCGCGAGCGTGGTGTCGCAGAGCGGCACCATGATAGGCACGCTGCTGTCGCGCGGCGCGGCGCGCGGATTGGGATTTTCCAAGCTGGTGTCGGTGGGCAACGAATCCGACCTCGGCGTGGGCGAGATCGTGGGGTTGCTCGCCGACGACGCGGACACCAGCGTGATCCTGCTGTTCCTCGAAACGATCCGCGACGCCGATACGCTTGCGCGCGCGGCGCGGCGAGCGCACGCCGCAGGCAAGGCCGTGGTGGCCTACAAGCTCGGCCGCTCGGCGCTCGGCGAAGTGCTCGCCAAGTCGCACACCGGGGCGCTCGCCGGCAGCGACGCCGCGGTCGATGCGTATTTCCGCCACCACGGCATCGTGCGTGTCGACATGCTCGAGACGCTGGTGGAGATCGTGCCGCTGGTGGCCGGGCGCGCGCCGCCCGCCTGCAAGGAGCCCAAGGCGGACGGCGGTCGCTGGCGGTCACCCCCTGTGCAACCCCGTGTCGCGGTGGTCACCACCACCGGCGGCGGCGCGGCCAGCGTGGCCGATCGCCTCGGCACGCTTGGCATCGACACGCTCACCCCCGATGAAGGATTGATTGCGGCGCTCAAGGACAAAGGCGTGGCGATCCGCAGCGCGCCCATCGTCGACCTCACGCTGGCGGCCACCAGCGACAAGTACCGCGCGGTGCTCGACGCGTTGCTCGCGCATCCCGAGTGCGACGCGGCGCTGGCGGTGGTGGGGTCTTCGGCGCAGTTCCATCCCGGGCTGGCAGTGAAGCCCATCGTCGGCGTCCCGCGTGGCGCCAAGCCCCTGGCGGCTTTTCTCGCCCCGCAGGCCGACGCATCGCTGCGCCTCCTGGCCGAAGCCGGCGTGCCCGCTTTCCGCACCCCTGAAGGCTGCGCCGATGCGCTGGCGGCATATTTCAACTGGCGCTCGCCCGCCGATGCGCCCGTGGCGGATGCGCCCGCGTGGCCCGCAGACCTTCCGCTGAGCGGTGCGCTCGACGAAGGCGAGGCGCTGGACCTGTTCGCCTCGCTCGGCGTGGATACGGTGAAGCGCGAAGCCACCCACGCGCCCGCCTATGCGCATTCGATTCCGTACCCCGTGGCCGCCAAGGTGCTGTCGCGCGACCTCGCCCACAAGACCGAAGCCGGTGGCGTGCGGCTGGGCCTCGCCGACCGCGATCAATTCGACGCGGGCGTGGCGGCGATGCTGGCGGCGGTCCGCGCCCACGCGCCGCAGGCGAAGATCGAAGGCGTGCTGGTGCAGTCGATGGCGCGTGGCATGGCCGAAGCCATTGTCGGCTACCGGCACGATGCGCTGGTGGGCCCGGTGGTGCTGGTCGGCATGGGCGGGCAGCTTGCGGAGGTCTATCGCGACACTGCGCTTGCCTGCGCGCCGGTGGATGAGGCCGGCGCCCACGCAATGATCGACAAGGTAAAAGGCTTTGCGCTGCTGCGCGGCTACCGCAACCTGCCGCGCGGCGACGTCGACGCCCTTGCACGCACGATCGTCGCCGTGTCGCGGCTTGCGCTGATGCCGGGCGAGCCGGTCGAGGAAGCCGAGATCAATCCGCTCATCGTCGCGGCCGACGGCGCCGTCGCCGTCGACGCGCTGGTGGTGCTGAAGGCGCACTGACGATCCCATGGGACATCAGCTATGAATTTCGAAGTCACCCCCGAGCAGGCCGAATTCAGCGAGTCGGTGCGCCGCTTCGCGCAGAAGCACCTCGCCGCAGGGCGGCTTGCGCGCGCCCACGACCCCGCCCACCCCTGGGACGTCGCCAAACTCATGGCGCGCCACGCCCTGCTCGGCATCACCATGCCCGAAGCCGACGGCGGGCAGGCCGGCACGCTCATGGATGCGGTGCTCGCCATCGAGGCGGTGGCCTCGGTGTGCCCGCGCAGCGCCGACGTGGTGCAGGCGGGCAACTTCGGCCCGGTGCGCGTGCTGGCCGAATACGGCACGCCGTTGCAGAAGCAGAAATACCTCACGCGCATCCTCTCGGGCGAATCGGTGATCTCGGTGGGGATGACCGAGCCTGAAGCCGGCAGCGCGGTGACCGACCTGCGCACCACGGCCACGCCCGACGGCGAAGGCTGGCGCATCAACGGCAGCAAGGTGTTCGTCACGCATTCGGCGTACGCGGAGGTGATCCTCGCCTATGTGCGCTTCGGCCCCGGCGTGGGCGGCATCGGCTCGGTGCTCATCGACTCCAGCTCGCCCGGGCTGCGGCGCGGAGAGCCCTCGTCGTTCATGTCGGGCGAGCAGTGGTCCCAGTTGTACTTCGACGATGCCTACGTGCCGCCCGAAATGGTGGTGCTCGGCGCGGGCGGGTTCAAGAAGCAGATCGCCGGCTTCAACGTGGAACGTATCGGCAACACCGCGCGCTCGCTTGCGCTTGGGCGCTACGCTTTCGAAGAGGCGCGCCAGTGGGCCATGCAAAGGAAGCAGTTCGGCCGCCTGCTGTGCGAATTCCAGGGCCTGCAGTGGAAATTCGCCGAAATGAAGATGAAGCTCGACGCCGGCCAGTTGCTTTTGTATCGCGCCGCGGCCAACGCCGACCGCGGCTTGCCCTCGGCCGAGGAGACCGCCATCGCCAAGGCGTTCTGCAACCAGGCCGGCTTCGAGGTCGCCAACGAGGCGCTGCAGGTGATGGGCGGCAGCGGCTATAGCCAGGAGGCGCTTGTGGAATACTGCGTGCGGCGCTGCCGAGGCTGGATGATTGCCGGCGGCTCGATCGAAGTGCTGAAAAACCGCATCGCGGAAGGTGTGTTCGAGCGCACCTTCCCGCAGCGGCCCGGATGAGGATCCCATGCTGAACAGTGTTCCCCCTGAAGTCGACTCTGACCCGACTTTTGCCGCCCGCCTTGCAGCGGCCTTCGGCGTATTTCGCGGGCGCGCCGCCCTCGCGCTGATCGCCGCCTCGGTCGCCGCCCTGGTTGCGCCCCTGCCCGCCCACGCCGCCTGGCCGGAGAAGCCGATCCGCTTCATCGTGCCTTCGGCCGCGGGCGGCTCGCCCGACGTGCTCATGCGCGTGATGGCGATCGAGCTGTCGCGCCAGATGGGCGTGCCGGTGGTGGTCGATAACAAGCCCGGCGCGTCGTTCACCATCGGCACGGCCGAGATCGCGCGCGCCGCGCCCGACGGCTACACGCTCGGTTACGGCAACATCGTTTCGCTCGCGGTGGTGCAGACGCTGCTGCCCAGCGTTCCCTACGACGTGGACCGGGACCTCACGCTGGTGTCGAACACGGTGCGCGTGTTCAACCTGCTGGCGGTCAACAACGCGCTGCCCGTGCGCACGGTGCCCGAGCTCATCGCCTACAACGCGCAGATGATGGTCGACAACATCTCCTCGATCGGCCCGCACGCCAAGTCGGGCCGCGTGCGTGGCATCGCGGTGTCGGGACCGCGCCGCTCACCGGTGTTCCCCGACCTGCCCACGGTGGCCGAAGCCGGCGTGCCCGGTTACGAGACAGTCGCCTGGGGCGGCGTGATCGGCCCCGCGGGCCTGCCGCGCGAAGTCATGGCGCGCCTGGCCGCGGAGATCCGCAAGGCCCTCGCGGTGCCTGCGCTGGTGGATTGATGGTGCGGGACCTGCGCGAGAAGCGGCGCGCGACCCGCGAGGATCTCGGCCTCACAAAGGCCGAGTTTGCGGTGCTGCGCCGGCTCTCCAGCCCGGAGAAGATCCAGGCCTGGCTGCTCGCGTTGCAGCAGAATTTCGAGCTCGACGGGGATTCGTGCGCCACAGTGCGCATGGTGCTGCGCGACCAGCGGGCGCACTGCATCGAGGGCGCCATGCTCGCCGCCGCAGCGCTGTGGGTGCACGGTCAGCCGCCGCTGCTGCTCGACTTGCGCGCGGTCAACGATTCGGACCACGTGGTGGCGCTCTTCCGCCGCAACGGGCACTGGGGCTGCATCTCGAAGACCAACGGGCCGGACCTGCGTTGGCGCGACCCCGTGTACCGCAGCCTGCGCGAGCTGGCCCTGTCGTACCTGCACGAATACTCCAACCGGCGCGACCACAAATCGCTGCGCGAGTACTCGGTGCCCTACGACCTGCGGCGTGCGCGGCTGGAGGACTGGCTGACCGGGCTCGATGGCGCCTGGGCCATCGCCGAAAAGCTCGACGAGATCCGCCACTACCGATTGGTGTCGCGCGTGCAGGCGCGCGGGCTGCTGCGCCGCGACCCGTTCGAGCGCAAGGTGGCCCTGCTGGTGCAATACAAAAAGCCCGCGCCGCGGGCAAAAAGAGCGTAGTCACGCTTCGGCGCGCGCCAGTTCGAGTTCGTGACGGTGCAGTTCCTGGCCGGCCACGCGCTGCTCATCCACTAGCTCATGCGCTTCGAGCCCGACACTGTCGACGTGCACCTCGAGGGATTGCATCGTGCTCGCCGTTGCACTTCTTGATCACCGAAATCGCCTTATTGACCGCCCCGTGCGCCTCAAAAAAGCGCGTGAGCACGACCGTGTCGGGGAGGTAGCTCACGTCGACCGGCGCCCCCATCGAGCCGAGCATGCCGTGCTGGGCGAGGATCATGATGTTCACCACGCCCTGCTGGTTGAGGCAGGCAAGCAGCTCGTGCAGGCGCAGGTAGGATCCTGCAGGCGCGATGACCAAACTCGAGTCGGGCGTTGTCCGACAAGCTTGCGCCGTTTGGCTGCGCAGTTTGGCTAGACAGCGCGCCGCGTGCAACGTAGGGTATGCGCATGACCATCCCCGAACCCGGCAGGGACCATCCCCTCGCCTACAAGAACCAGCACTTCGTCGAAAGCGACGAGGCCCGCCCGCTGCGCATCCTCGCCGAATACATCGCGCCGCTGGAGGCTTTCCACCGCGAGCGCATCCGCGACACGATCGTGTTCTTCGGCTCGGCGCGTATCACGCCCGATGGGCCCTTGGGCCGCTATTACGAGGAGGCGCGCGAACTGGCGCGGCTGGTGACCGAGTGGTCGCGCTCGGTGGCCTCGGACGTGAAGCGCTACATCGTCTGCTCCGGCGGCGGCCCCGGTCTCATGGAAGCGGCCAATCGCGGCGCGACCGAGGCCGGCGGGCGCACCGTCGGGCTCAACATCGGCCTGCCTTTCGAGCAGAAGCCCAACCCGTGGATCTCCCCCGGGCTGTGCTTCGAGTTCCACTACTTCTTCATGCGCAAGTTCTGGTTCGCGCACCTCGCGCGCGCGCTGGTGGTGTTCCCGGGCGGCTTCGGCACGCTGGATGAGCTCATGGAGACGCTTACCCTGGTGCAGACAGGCAAGATCGACCGCTCGATCCCGATCCTGCTGTACGGGACCAGCTACTGGAAAGAGGTGATCAATTTCGAGGCGCTTGCGCGCCACGGCACCATCAGCCCGGAGGACCTCGAGCTGTTCCGGTTCGTTGACGATCCGGCCACGGCGCTTGAGATGCTGACCGCGTCGCTCGCGCCCGAGAACGACTCGGTGACCCCGTCGATCGCGAACTCGCGCACGCCGGAATCCTGACCGCCGAATACTGCCAGTTTTTGGCCTGACCCCGCATGGCTATTGGCTTTCCAGCCAATATGTTGCCACGCTCCGCGCTACGCAGTACCGTCCCCGCAGCACCGTCCCCGCAGTAACGCCTCTCAGGCGCGCCGCGCCACCGCCACCCAGTAGCTCGCCGCCCCGGCGAGCGTGACCGCCAGCAGCATCCACACGGCGGCGGTGTAGCTTCCCGACGTGCTCATCACCAGCGAGGCGCCGATCGGCCCGGCGGCGCGCGCCACCAGGGACGGTGCCGCCAGCGCGCCGTTGAGCGCGCCGAAATTGTCGCGCCCGAAAAGTTCCGCCGGTGTGGTGGCCCGCACGATGGTGTACAGGCCCAGGCCCGCCCCGTACATCAGCACGAACCCCAGCAGCACCGGCACCGAAGTCCCTGCGACCATCAGCAGCACGAGCGACCCCGGCAGCAGCAGCACGGTCACCGTGCCCACGCCGGTGGCCGGCAGGCGCTTGCCGAACAGGAAATCCATGAGCCGCCCGGTCACCTGCATCGGGCCGATGAGGGCGGCGATCCATACCGCGTCGGAGGCGGCGAGGCCGCGCTCACCCAGCATGGCGATCACGTGCACCGACACGGCCGCGGTGACGAACGAGTTGGCGGTGAACGAGACCGC
Organism: Burkholderiales bacterium; assembly: GCA_038319115.1. Classification (GTDB taxonomy): domain Bacteria; phylum Pseudomonadota; class Gammaproteobacteria; order Burkholderiales; family SG8-39; genus SZAS-79. The sequence goes on from JBBQCV010000035.1 coordinate 21,883, forward strand.
CAGCAGCCAGAAGGCCGGCGAGCGCAGCCACGGTTGTCCCTGCGGCTTTTTGGCTGGCGGCGCGCTGCCTTTGGGCACGGCATGCCGCGCCGCTCCCGGCAGGGCGAACGCATGCAGGGGCAGGCACAGCACGAGCTGGACGGCCGCAAGCACCAGCACCGCGTTGCGCCAGCCGAAATCGTCGACCAGCCATTGGGTCACCGGCCAGAACACCGTGCTGGCGAAGCCGCCGGCCAGCGTGAGGACGGTGATCGCCCAGCGGCTCCGCTCGCGATACGCGATGGTGAGCACGGTGAACGCGGCCTCGTACAGGCACAGCGCCATGGCGACCCCGGCGCAGGCCCATGCGGCGTAGTACACCGCCACCGAATGCGCATAGCCGAGCAGCACGAACGCCAGCGTCGCGAGCACCGAGCCCACCGACATCACCAGCCGGCCGCCGTAGTGGTCGATGAGCTTGCCCGCCGGATAGGCGGCCAGCCCCCACACCAGCAGCGCCACGGCGTGGCCGCCGACCAGCGTGTCGCGTGTCCAGCCGAGCTCGGCCTGCATGGGCTTCATGAGCACCGAGAACGCGTAATACAGCGGACCCCACGAGGCGATCTGGGTGATGCTCAGCGCGGTCAGTGCGGTGCCGTTGCGCGCGGGTGCTGCGAGCGGTTCGAGCCCGGGCAGCATGGCGTCGCCCGCGCCGGCCGCGGCAGGACCGCCGGGGGCAGGTGTCATGCGCCGCGCGCTTGGGCCGATTCGAGCAGGCGCAGGATGCCGGGGTGGCGCGTCTCTAACAGCGCCTGGAACAGTTGCGGCAGCACTTCGTTGCCGAACGCGCAGCTCACGTGCCCCTTGCCGTCGGCGGTGTTGAAGACGATGCGCGTGGCCCTGGCGGCGACATCGGGGTTGACCGAGTCGATGTCGGACAGCCGCGGCGATTCATACACGGTGTTCACTGGCCCTTCCCCCCCGGGTAGCTTCTGCAAGGCGGCCATTGTCGTATATTGTGGGGGGAATTCAACGTGGGGGGATGACCATGATGGGGCTGACGATCCTGCGCGCATTGCGCGCCGTATGTCTGATGTGCGCCGGCCTGGCCGGTTGCGCCGCGCCGGGCGCCCCGCTCCCCGAGCCGCTCGCGGGCCGCGGCTACTTCTTCCCCGCCTCGACCGTGGTGCGCGTGCCCGGCGAGAACAACCTGCTCGTGTACGAATACGCGCGCCTCGCCGGCAGCGATTTCCCCTATGCGATCGAAGCGGCCGGTCGCGAGTGCAGGCCCGAAGGCAAGAGCGCCCAGCTGGTCAGCGTCGGGGTGAAAAACCCGACCCGCGGATGGGCGACCTTCGTCTGCACCTGAGAAGACCCTTTCATTCGTCAGGCGTCGGAATGCACGCGTTCGAGCGTCAACGGTCCCCGCAATCCCTGGCCAGTGGAATTGCCGAGTACTTCGAGGCCAATCCCAGCCTGGCGAACGGTCGCGGCCTGTCGAGCGCAGCACAAGAGTTCTTCCGCTGCCACGACGCCGTTCACGTCGTATTTGGCTGCAGCACGACGCTCAACGACGAGGCAATCGTCAAGATCTCGAGCATTCTTGGAACCACTGGCGGGTTCGGTGTCTTGCGAGGCTATCGTCTTCACGAGTCGCTCGAGATCTACAAGCAGCTCCGCATCACCGCCATCCTTCTGTCCGTTCTCCAGTCCGTCTATCTTGTTCCGCGAAGCGTCATTCGCTGCTTGCGCCAAACCAAGCGCTGGCCCTGGAGCAACTTCGAGCCGTACATGCAGGTCCCCTTGGAACGAATCCGCGAAGAGTTCGGTATTCGGGTGGCACACTTCCACATTGATGAACCCGACACCTCCAGCACTTCCATCGAGAAGACGTGCCCCGGCAAGCCAGGTCACACCTCTCATGTCAAACGTTGAATGTCGTGGGCGATGATCGGGATCACAAACTCCGCCACATGAAAAAGGTGGCGGTATTTGGCAATGCCGCAGGGGGAAAATCGACATTGGCCAAGAGGCTCTCGGAACTGACGCGACTGCCGCTCTACCCTCTCGACACGATCCAGTACAAGCGCGGAGGCGGTAAGGTTGCAGAAACCGGGTATCTAAGGGCACATGCCGAGCTGCTGGCGCGGGATCAGTGGATCATCGATGGTTTTGGTTGCGTTCCTTCCGCCTGGGAACGATTCGCCGCGGCTGACACCTTGATCTACATTGATCTGCCCCTGATGACTCACTACAGGTGGGTGACCAAACGCTTCTTTCAGGGACTTTTTGTAAATCCGGAAGGGTGGCCGGAAGGCAGCCCAATTTGGAGCAGCAGCCTGGACAGCTATTCGGAAGGTCGCGAGACTGTTCAGATCGGCATGAACGCAACCCTTTTCAGGATTGCGGCAATCGCCGGCCCCATCGTCTTCCTGGGCGTGGCTTATTACGCGCTCGGTGGCCAGCCGATGGGTATGCCCTGGTTCCTGGTCGCAGCACCGGTCATCTTCGCGGCGATCGCGTATGCCACGGTGACCTGGATGTGCGGCCGGTCGAGGGTGCGGGTGACCATGGACCGCAAAGCCGGAAAACTGCTCGTCGGGACATCGGAAGGAAAATCAGAAGTGCGCATCGCCGACGTGGAGAAAGCCGAGTTCGGCATGGAGAAGACCGAACCCGGCCCGGAACTCGGCGACCAAGGCTCGACGCTCTACCGACTCGAATTCGTCATGAAAAGCGGCGAGCGCGTGCCGGCCACGTCGATGTACACCAACATGTACGCACGGGGCGATCAGGCCAGGATGGTCGCGGCGATCAACGCCGCACTCGTGCCGCGGATGGTATGAGTTCGGTGCCAGCCCGAAGTGAAAGCGGACCGTGATCCGCTTGATGCACACAGCGGGGCTGGGGTTTGATTCAGGCGGACGCAGGTTTGCATGTTGCAGGGGGGGCTGTAGTGCTTAAGGTGGATCGGGATCCGTACCCGGTCCGATAGTTTCGACGCCATTATCGGAGAAATGGAGTCCGTCATGGCCCCGCAAATAGTCGGCGCGTACAGTAGGTGCACAGGCTATCAGGGGATCGCGCTTCGATCAGACTTATGAGGCGTCCCTCGTGAAGTAAACAGCAATATCGGCCACCACAACCAGAGGAGAAGCTATGGCGAGCATTGTCGTTCACGGCGAGCAG
>JBBQCV010000036.1:0-24985 GCA_038319115.1 Burkholderiales bacterium
GCGCGGGACCCGGTGCGTTCACGGGACTGCGTATCGCATGCGGCGTCGCGCAGGGCCTGGCGCTGGCGCGCGGCGTTCCGGTGGTGGGCGTCTCCACGCTCGAGGCGACAGCGGAAGAGAGCGGTGGCGCGCGCGTGATCGTCGCCCTCGATGCGCGCATGCACGAAGTGTATTATGCGGCGTTCGAAAAGCAGGCTGGCAAGTGGCATGCGGTGCTTCCCGAAAGCTGTGCCGCGCCCGACGAAGTCGATATCCCCGAGGGCACGGGCTGGCTCGGATGCGGCAGCGGATTCGCGGCGTATCGCGCGCGCATCGAGCCGCGGCTGGCGCAGGCGCTCGCGCGCATCGCGCCCGAGGTGAGGCCCAGCGCGCTGGCCGTCGCGCGGCTCGCCGCGCCGCGATTCGCCGCAGGGCAGGGTGTCGATGCGGCGCTGGCCGCGCCGCACTACATTCGCGACAAGGTTGCGTTGACGACGGCGGAACAGGCGAGGCAGAAATGAGCGCAGTGCTCAAAGACCAGCCGCAGTTCGGCAAGATGGCCACCGGCGACCTCGACGAGGTGCTCACGATCGAGCGCGACGTCTACAGCCATCCGTGGACCCGCGGCAATTTCGTCGATTCCCTCAATGCCGGTTACCACTGCCGCACCTACCGCGTCGGCGCGCCGCTCGCGGGCTATTTCATCCTCATCGTCGCGGTGGGCGAGGCTCACCTGCTCAACCTGAGCGTGGCGGCCGCGTCGCAGCGTCGCGGCATCGGCTCGGTGATGCTCGCCGAGGCGATGCGCATCGCGCGAGATGCCGATGCCAGGCACCTGTTCCTCGAGGTGCGTCCCAGCAACGCAGCCGGGCTCGCCCTGTACGCGCAAGCCGGTTTCAAGCACATCGCGCGGCGCCGTAGCTACTATCCTGCGCACGGCGGGCGCGAGGACGGGCTCGTGCTTACGCGCGACCTCTGATGGCGATGTCGCGCCGCGAGCTGATCCTGCGCGAAATGGGCCTCACGCCGGTGTGGAAGGCGAGGCATGGGGCCGGTGGCCTGGACGAGCCCGCCGAGGCGCCCCCGATCGCGGCGCCGACGCAAGCGTTCGTCGAGGACCAGGAGGCAGGTGCGCAAACGCCGTCGGTGGCGCGCGAGGCGCGCATCGCAAAGATGGATTGGGTGGAGCTCAAGGCGGCGGTGCCCGAATGCACGGCCTGCGCGCTGCATGCCTCGCGCACGCAGTCGGTGTTCGGGGTGGGCGACGAGGACGCCGACTGGCTGCTGGTGGGCGAGGCCCCCGGGGCCGAGGAAGACCAGGCCGGCGAGCCGTTCGTGGGGCAGGCTGGGCGCCTGCTCGATGCCATGCTCGCGTCGATCGGGCTGTCACGCGATCGCAATGTCTATATCGCCAATGTGCTCAAGTGCCGCCCCCCCGGTAATCGCAACCCCGAGCCCGCCGAAGTGGCGCGCTGCGCGCCGCACCTTGCGCGCCAGATCGACCTTGTCCGGCCGCGGTTGGTCCTCGCCATGGGCCGCTTTGCGGTGCAGGCGTTGCTCGAGACGAGCGCATCGATCGCCAGCCTGCGCGGCAAGGTGCATTCCAGCCATGGCGTGCCGCTCATCGCGACGTATCATCCGGCCTACCTGCTGCGGACGCCGGAAGACAAGGCCAAGGCGTGGCAGGACCTGCTGTTTGCGGTCCGTACCATGCAGGGCTTGCAACCCGCCGCCGCGGCCCCAATTTAGGCCCTTGCCGTCATCCCACTTCCTGGAGCACCCGATGCGTAAACTTTTCCTGGCCCTGCTGGCCACCCTGACCTTGTCGGGTTGCGGCTACAACGAATTCCAGCGCCTGGACGAAGGCGTCAAGGCGGCCTGGTCGGAGGTCGTCAACAACTACCAGCGCCGCGCCGACCTGATTCCCAACCTTGTCGCCACGGTCAAAGGCGCCGCCGATTTCGAGAAGTCGACGCTCGAAGCGGTGGTCAATGCGCGCGCTTCGGTCGGCCAGCTCAAGGTCACCCCTGAACTGCTCAACGACCCGGCAGCGTTCGCCAACTTCGAAAAGGCGCAGGGTGCACTGTCGGGCGCGCTCTCCCGCCTCTTGGCTGTGGCCGAAGCCTATCCGCAACTCAAGGCGACCGAAGCGTTTCGCGACCTCGCCTCGCAACTCGAAGGCGCCGAGAACCGCATCACGGTGGCGCGCGGCCGCTACATCAAGACGGTCGAGGTTTACAACGTCTCGGTGCGTTCGTTCCCGAACAACATCACCGCGATGATCTTCGGCTACAAATCCAAGCCCAACTTCACCGTCGCCAACGAGAAGGAAATCTCGGTCGCGCCCAAGGTGGATTTCGGCAAGCCGGGTGCGCCTGCGCCTTCGGTCGCCCCCGCTCCGGCCCCGGCGCCCGCGAAGTAATCGATGCCGGCACGCTGGCTCCGGACGGCGCGCAGGCTCGCGGCAATCGGCCTCGCGGGCTTCGCCGCTTTAGGCGTCACACTTGCGGTCCTGCCTCAGGCGGCGGCCCAAGTGGCGATCCCAGCGCTGTCGGCGCGGGTGACCGACCTGACCGGGACGCTGACCGCCGACCAGAAGGCGACGCTGGAGCAGCGGCTGGCGGCATTCGAGGCGCGCAAGGGCAGCCAGGTGGCTGTGCTCATGCTGCCCACCACCAAGCCCGAGGAGATCGAGCAATTCTCGATCCGCCTGGCCGAGGCGTGGAAGGTCGGGCGCAAGGGCACCGACGACGGCGCGATCCTCGTGGTGGCCAAGGACGACCGGCGCCTGCGCATCGAGGTCGGCTATGGCCTCGAGGGGGTGATCCCCGACGCGGCGGCCAAGCGCATCATCAGCGACACCATCACGCCGAAATTCAAGGCGGGCGACTTCTACGGCGGCGTTTCCGACGGCGTCGATCGCATCACCAAGCTGATCGACGGGGAGCCGCTGCCCCCGCCTGCACCCGGCTCGGCGCGCTCGGGTAGGCGCGACGTCGGCGAGAACTTCGTGCTCGCGCTGATCGTGATACTCATGATTGGCGGGTTCGCGTTGCGCGCCATCTTCGGCCGCTTCGTCGGGGCGCTTGCCACAAGCGCGCTTGCAGGCGCCGGCGGCTGGATCCTGTTCGGCATCGAAACCGCCATCATTGCCGCGGTGGCGGCGTTTTTCATGGCGCTCGTCAATTGGGTGGGCGGAATCGGCGGAATCTCAGGCGGCAGTGGCGGCTTCAGCAGCGGCGGGTCCTCCAGCTGGGGCGGCGGTGGCGGCAGTTTCGGCGGTGGCGGCTCGTCGGGGAGCTGGTGACCATGCGCTGGATCCGCCACCTTTTTCTCGATGACCTCGCCGTGCGGCGCGCTTTCCCGCGCGCCACGCTCGAGTCGATCGAGCGCACCATCGCGGCACAGGAAACCCGCCACCGCGGCGAGATGCGTTTCGTGGTCGAGGGCGGCCTGCCGTTGGTTCCGCTGCTGGCGGGGCGTTCGGCGCGCGAGCGGGCGATCGAAATATTCAGCCGGTTGCGCATATGGGACACGGAAGACAACGCGGGCGTGCTGGTCTACCTTCTGCTCGCCGACCGGCGGGTGGAGATCGTCGCCGATCGCGGCATCGATTCGCGCGTCGGTGCCGCATCCTGGGACGCCATCTGCGGGGAGATGCAGGCCGCGTTTGGCGAGGGCCGCTTCGAGGCCGGCGCGCTGCTGGGCATCGAAGCCATCAGCGACCTGCTGGCCGCGCACTTTCCGCCGGGAGGGGACAACCCCAACGAGCTGCCCGACGCGCCGGTGGTCATGTAGGGTGCGGCCGGGCGGCTAGTGCTTCTCCGACTTGGCGATCTCAAGCAGCCGGTTGATCTCGGTGGCATGCCGCACGCGGTTCAGCTTGAACCAGTATTGCACCATCGCCATGGTGCCGGCCACGAAGAAGCCGAACAGGACGATCACCCAGGTGATCGACACGCCGATCCCGAGCAGCAGCGAATAGGTGGCGATCATCACCAGGATCGAGGCGTTTTCGTTGAAGTTCTGCACCGCGATCGAGCGTCCGGCCCCCATGAGGTTGTGGCCGCGATGCTGCAGCAGGGCGTTCATCGGCACCACGAAGAACCCGGCCAGGCCGCCAATCAGGATCATTAGCGGAATCGCCAGCCAGATGCTGTGCACCATGACCATCACCGGCACGATCAGCCCCATCGCGATGCCCAGCGGGATCACGCGCACCGAATGATGCAGTTTGACGCGCGCCGAGGCGATCACCGCGCCCAGCGCGATGCCGAAAGCCACCACGCCCTGCAGGATCGAGGCGCGCGACAGGTCGAAGCCCAGGTTGTGGCGCGCCCACTCGATCACGATGAACTGCAGCGTCGCGCCGGCACCCCAGAACAAGGTGGTCACCGCGAGCGAGATCTGGCCCAGCTTGTCGGCCCACAGGCGCTTGAAGCAAACGAAGAAGTCCTTAAGCGTATCGACGGGGTTGGGCGGCAGCTTCTTGAGGGGCACGCCGGTGTTGGGTACGTACAGGTTGAAGAAGGCGGCGATGGCGTAGATGAAGATGATCAGCGCAATCGCGGCCTCGGCGGGCGTGTCGATGCCGGTTTCGATGTAGGGCATGTCCATGTTGAGCAAGTGGCCCGACACGCCCGCATTGATGAGGACCCCGCCAAGCACCGTGCCGAGGATGATCGAGGCCACCGTCAGCCCCTCGATCCAGCCGTTGGCGATCACCAGTCGCGTCGGCGGGAGGTACTCGGTGAGGATGCCGTACTTGGCCGGTGAATAGGCCGCCGCGCCAAGGCCCACCGTGGCGTAGGCGATGAGCGGGTTGACGTTGAAGAGCATCATCGCGCAGCCCACGATCTTGATGCTGTTGCTCACCAGCATCACCTGTCCCTTGGGCAGGCGGTCGGCGAAGGCACCAACGTAGGGGGCCAGCACCACGTACGAAATCACGAAAAAGAACTTGAGGTAGGGCGTGAGCCAGCCGGGCGAGTCCGCCTGGATCAGCAGCGCGATTGCGGCCACGAGCAGGGCGTTGTCGGCAAGCGACGAAAAAAACTGCGCCGCCATGATGATGTAAAAGCCAAGGCTCATTGGGTTGCTTGGGCGCCGGGGCGTCCTCGGCGCCCGGTGGTTCTCCTTCGAGGCAGGCGGCTTTATAGCACGGGGCGAAAGTTGTTTGGATCCAATGGGGTGCGCCCATAAGATATTCTTGCAGGGCGATTTATGCTTGAATGAGCGGGTTCCTTCACGACAGGTGCAAGCAAGCCAATGGCGGACCGGCGTCTCCAGGTATTCCATGCGGTGGCCAGGCAACTGTCCTTCACCAAGGCGGCCGAGGCCCTCTTCATGACCCAGCCCGCGGTGACCTTCCAGATCAAGCAGCTCGAGGAGCATTTCAGCACGCGCCTGTTCGACCGCGGCCATGGCCGCATCTCGCTCACGCCGGCCGGGGACATCGTGCTCGATTACGCCGAGCGCATTCTCGGCCTCACCGCCGAGCTCGATACGCGCCTGAAAGAAATGACCGGCGAGGTCGCCGGCGCGCTTCTGATCGGCGCGAGCACCACCATCGCCGAATTCCTCCTGCCCCAGGTGCTGGGGGAGTTCCGCGCCAAGTACCCGAAAGTGCTGCCGCGCCTCATCGTCGCCAATTCCGAGACGGTGGAGAGCCGCGTGGCCGAGTACACCCTCGACCTGGGATTCATCGAGGCGCCTTCGCACCTGCCCGCGCTGGTGTCGGACATTTGCGCCGATGACGAGCTGCAGGTGCTGTGCGCGCCGGGCCACCCGCTTGCGCGCCTGGGCGCGGTGGCGCCGCGCCAGCTGCTCGAGCATTCCTTCATCAGCCGCGAGCCCGGGTCGGGCACGCGAGAAGTCACCGACCACTATTTCCAGGCCGCGGGTATCCGCCCCGACAGCCTCGACACGGTCATGGAGCTGGGCAGTCCCGAAGCGATCAAGGGCCTGGTGAGCACGGGCCTGGGCTTCGCGATCCTGTCGCGCGCCACGATCACCAAGGAGGTCCGGCTGGGCCAGCTGGTGGCCATGCCGCTGTCGCCGCCGCTCATGCGCACGCTCTCGGTCGTTTACCCGAAGGAGAAATTCCGCTCGCGCCTGGCCGATACCTTCATCGAGTTCGCCAAGCAAAAGCTGCGCTCGGGCGTGGAGCGTTAGGCGATGCCACGCCCGATCAGCGCGACCATCCGGACCTCGGCGCTTGCCCACAACCTGGGCGTGGCGCGCCAGTGCGCCCCCGAGGCGAAGATCTGGGCAGTGGTCAAGGCCAACGCCTACGGCCACGGCCTGGTCGCTGCGGCGCGCGCGCTGGAAGGCGCCGACGGTTACGCGATGCTCGACTTCGAGGAGGCGATCCGGCTGCGGCTGCAGGGGGTGAAAAAACCGATCTTGCTGCTGGAGGGGTTCTTCAAGCCGCAGGACGTTGCGCTGCTGGCCGAATACGACCTTACGCCGGTGGTGCACAACATCGAGCAGATCGAAATCCTCGAGCGCACCGCGCTGTCGCGGCCGATCGACGCCTACCTCAAAGTCAACAGCGGCATGAACCGGCTCGGGTTCACGGTCGACAACGTGCGCATCGGCTGGAACGCGCTGCACAACCACGCGCAGGTGCGTTCGGTCACGATCATGACCCACTTCGCCGACGCCGACGGCGTGTCCGGGGTGGCCGACCAGCTCGACTGGTTCAACAGCCTCACCCAGCCCATGCAGGCGCCGCGCAGCATGGCCAATTCGGCGGCGGTGTTGCGCTTTCCGGAAACCCATGCCGACTGGATCCGCCCGGGCATCATGCTGTATGGATGCTCGCCCTTCGCCGACCAGAGCGCGGAGGCCCTCGGCCTGCAGCCGGTGATGACGTTGAAGTCCGAGATCATCGCGGTGCAGAACCTGGCCGCGGGTGAACGCGTGGGCTACGGCTTCGGCTTCGAGGCCAAGGAAGAGATGACCATAGGCATCGTCGCCTGTGGGTATGCCGACGGCTACCCGCGTTCGGCGCCCTCGGGCACGCCGGTTCTCGTGCGCGGCGAGCGCACCACCACCGTCGGGCGCGTGTCGATGGACATGACCTGCATCGACATCAGCTCGCAGCCAGAGGCGTATATCGGCACGCCGGTGGTGATGTGGGGCGAGGGACTTTCGGCCGACGAGGTCGGCGCATCCGCCGGCACCCTTTCATACGAGTTGCTGTGCGGCCTCGCCGCGCGCGTGCCGGTGGTGGAACTGCCGTAATGGCGCGCGCGCGTTCGGTTTTCGTGTGCACCGAGTGCGGCGCCAGCGCCCTCCAGTGGTTCGGGATCTGCCCTTCGTGCGGCGCGGGTAACACGCTGCAGGAAACCGCCGCCGAATCCAAGCCTTCGGGGCACCGATATTCGACCCTCGCTGGCGGCGCTTCCGCCGCGGCCAAGCCAGTGCGCCTGTCGCGCATCGAGACGCGCGAGATCGAGCGCCTGCCCACCGGCCTTGGTGAACTTGACCGCGTCCTCGGCGGCGGGCTGGTGTCGGGCCAGGTGGTGCTGATCGGCGGCGACCCGGGCATCGGCAAGTCGACGCTGTTCCTGCAGGCGCTTGCTTCGATCGCGCCGCGTCACCGCACGCTGTACGTTTCCGGCGAGGAATCCGCCGAGCAGGTCGCGCTGCGCGCGGCGCGCCTGGCGCTGGATGCGGGTGAGGTCGAGCTGATCGCCGAGATCCAGCTCGAGCGCATCGCAGCGGTGCTCGACGCATCGAAACCCGAGGTCGCGGTGATCGACTCGATCCAGACGCTGTATTCCGAGGCGCTCACCTCGGCGCCGGGGTCGGTGGCGCAGGTGCGCGAATGCGCCGCGCAGCTCACGCGCCACGCCAAGTCGAGCGGCACCGCGCTGATCATCATCGGCCACGTGACCAAGGAGGGCGCCATCGCGGGCCCGCGCGTGCTCGAGCACATCGTCGACACGGTGCTGTATTTCGAGGGTGACCCGCATTCGAGCTTTCGCCTCGTGCGCGCGATCAAGAACCGCTTCGGCGCGGTCAACGAGCTGGGCGTGTTTGCGATGACGGAGAAAGGGCTGCGCGGCGTGTCCAACCCGTCGGCGCTGTTCCTTTCGCACCACGAGAAGGATGTCGCCGGCTCGTGCGTGCTCGCCACGCTCGAGGGCACGCGCCCGTTGCTGGTCGAGATCCAGGCGCTGGTGGATGCCTCGCACGCGCCCAACCCGCGCCGGCTGTCGGTGGGGCTGGAGCAGAATCGCCTGGCGATGCTGCTCGCGGTGCTGCACCGGCACGCGGGCATCGCGTGCTACGACCAGGACGTGTTCGTCAACGCCGTGGGCGGCGTGCGCATCGGCGAGCCCGCCGCTGATCTCGCGGTGATGCTTGCCATCGTCTCGTCGCTTACCGATCGCGCGATTCCGGGCAAGGTGATCGCATTCGGCGAAGTCGGCCTCGCCGGCGAGGTGCGACCGGCGCCGCGCGGGCAGGACCGCCTCAAGGAGGCCGCCAAGCTCGGCTTCACGCGCGCCATCGTCCCAAAAGCCAACGCGCCCAAGGCGAAGATCGACGGGCTTGAGGTTATCGCGGTCGAGCGCGTCGACCAGGCCGTGGCCCGCCTGCGCGACCTGCAATAACCCGAATTGGCAACAATTATTTCCAGGACCCGCTCCTGGCGCGGCTCGCGAGAACATTTTTTACCGGTACCGGTACATTTCGCGCTTCGATTCAGGCACCTCCACACGTGAATCTTGTGGACGCCATGCGCGCCATCCAGGGCGATATCACCGACCTGTCGGTCGATGCAATCGTCAACGCGGCCAATGCCAGCCTGTTGGGCGGCGGCGGCGTCGACGGCGCCATCCACCGCGCGGCGGGCCCCGACCTGTTGCGTGAATGCCGCAAGCTCAACGGCTGCGAGCCCGGCGAGGCGAGGATCACGCGCGGTTACCGGCTCAAGGCGCGTCACGTCATCCATGCGGTGGGGCCGGTGTGGCGCGGCGGTGCGAAGGGCGAGGCCGCGACCCTCGCGGCGTGCTATCGAAACGCGATGGCGCTGGCGGTCGACTACGGTTTGGCCTCGATTGCATTTCCCTGCATCAGCACGGGCGCCTATGGCTATCCGCCCGAACCGGCCGCGCGGGTGGCCATCGACGCTGTGGGTCAGGCGCTGGCGTTGCCGACCACGGTGCGCGAGGTGGTGTTCTGCTGTTATTCGGCCGCCGACCTCGCGCTCTACGCAGAAAAACTCGCCGCGCTCAGAGCGCCTGCGCCGCCCTGATGCCGCTCAGCACGGCGGCCTCGAGCGTGGGCGGATAAACCGGGTCGGTGTAGTCGCCGGCAAGCAGCACGCCGGGCAGGGGCGAGGTGGGGCCGGGGCGCGTGAGCCCGGGCACGCAGGTCACGGTCGCACGCTTTTCGGCGATCACCTGGGTCCATTCGGGGCGCGGCAGCCCTCCGAGCATCGGGCCGAGCGCGACGCCCAGTTCGGCGTGGCAGGTGGCGGCGAGTTCTTCCTGCGTCATCTGCTGGTGGTCGCCCTGCGCGCTGATCACGCAGGCGAGCAATCCGGCTTCGCCTTCGAGCCGTCCGCGGTCGAACACCCATTGCACCAGACCGCTCGACAGCCCGAGCATCGCCAGGGGCAAGCGCACCGTTGGCGGGTATTTGAGGTACGCGGTATAGATCGGCTGGTAGGTGAAACCCTCGCTTATGCCGGGCAGCAGCGGCTCCAGCTGGTGCGGCCCGACCGCGACTATCACGCGGCCGAATTCGCGCCTGAGCGCCCCCAAGTCGCGCACTGGCGCGCCGCAGCGCACCTCGCTGCCGCGATCCGCCAGCCATTGCGCTGCGGGCGCGGGAAACAGGCGCGTGAGGTCAACCCGCGGCACGAGCAGGTCGCTCGCCGCGCGTGGCCCGGCGAGGCTGTCGCGCAGCACGGCGAGGAAAGCGTTGGCGGAGGCCTGCTGCGGCAGCGTGTTGAGCGCCGATATGCACAGGGGATGCCACACGAAGCGCGCAATCGCACCGGCCTGCGCGTGTGCGGCGAGCAGGGCGGCGACGCTGGTATCGGGTTCGAGGCGAAAACCCTTGCTCTTCATCGCCTGCATAAAAAGCATCGCACCGAATCGCTCACGCCAGCCGAGCCCGGTCGCGCCCAGGAGCGCAGCGGCCAGGTGCAGGGGCGCCGGAAGGTCCGGGGCGCGCATGCGAAAGCCCTCGGCGTAGCGCAGCTCGAGCGGCATGCGCAGCAGCAAGGCCTCGGGGTCCGCGCCGACCTCGCGCATGAGGCCGAGCAGCTTCGTATAGGCGCCTATGAGGATGTGCTGGCCATTGTCGAGCGTGCGCCCGCCAGTGGTGACGCGGCGCGCGCGCCCTCCCGGCACGGGGCCGCTTTCGAACACTGTGACACGGGTGCCGCGCGCGGCGAGGGTGACCGCGGCCGCCATGCCGGCGTAGCCTGCGCCGACGATGGCCACGCGCGACGCGGTCGAAGACGGCGCCACGGGAGCCGTGGCTCCTAAGTGCGCAGCCACGTGCGCACGGCGATCCACAATTTGCGCATCGGCGTAAGCGAGGTGCGTTGCGTGAGCACCTTGAACCCGTCGGCCTCAACCTCGGCGAGGACGGCGCCGTAGATCGCCGCCATGATGAGGCCGGCGCGCTGGTCACGGCGGTCCTCTGCGGGCAGGGCCGCCATGGCCGCGGCGTAGTAAGAGCGCGCGCGTTCGGCCTGGAACGCCATGAGGCGGGTGAAGTTGTCGCTGTAGTTTGCGTTGAGGATGTCGGCGGCCGGCACCTCGAAGCGCTTCAGCTCGTCCATCGGCAGGTAGATGCGGTTGCGGCGGGCGTCGTCGCCGACGTCGCGAATGATGTTGGTGAGCTGGAAGGCAAGGCCGAGGTTGGTCGCGTACTCGGGCGTGGCGGGGTTGCGGTAACCGAATATGCCCGCGGCGAGCAGGCCGACCACGCCGGCCACGTGGTAGCAGTAGCGCTCGAGGCCCTTGAAGTCGAGGTAGCGCGACTGGTCGAGGTCCATCTGCATGCCGTCGATGATCTCGTTGAGGCGCTTGGCGGTGATGCCGAAGGGTGCGAGCGCCGGCTCGAGCGCGCGTGTCACCGGGTGCTGCGGCCTGCCCGCGAAAAGGTTGGCGACCTCGTTCCTCCACCACGCGAGCTTGGTGCGGGCGAGCTGCGTGTCCTCGGTCTCGTCGACGACGTCGTCGACTTCGCGGCAGAAGGCGTACAGGGCGGTGATCGCGCGACGCCTCTGGGGCGGCAGGAACAGGAACGAGTAGTAGAACGACGAGCCGCTCGAGGCGGCCTTGTCCTTGCAGTACTCGTCGGGCGTCATAGCGCGCGCAGGAAAAGGAAGGGCCAATCGTGCCATCGGAGCACCGGCCGGTGGCGGAACATATCGCACTTCGCCGCTTCGAGCTTGTCGAGGATCGCCAGGCCCCCGCGCACCGTGATGCGGATCTCCAGGCCGAAGCGTCCCCTGAGGGTGCGGCCGAGCGGCGCGCCGCTTTCCATGAGCGAACGCGAGCGGTCGACCTGGAAGCCGACGAGATCGCGCCACGCGGTGTCGCACAGCGCATCAGCGAGGTGCGCCTCGCTCACGCGGAAATGCGCCATCTCGTCGAGCGGCAGGTAGATGCGGTCCTTGGCCCAGTCGATGGCGATGTCCTGCCAGAAGTTGATGAGCTGAAGGGAGGTGCAGATCGCATCCGACTGCGCAACGCTGCGCGCGTCGGCCGCGCCTACGAGGTGCAGCATCAGCCGGCCCACCGGGTTGGCCGAGCGGCGGCAGTAGTCGGCCAGCTCCTCGAAATTCGAATAGCGCGTCTTTACGACGTCCTGCGAGAACGCAGACAGGAGGTCGTAGAAGGGCGCAAGCGGCAGGCGGTGGTCGCGCACGATTCTTGCAACTTCGGCGAAGAGCCCAGTCTGCGGCAACTGCCCGCCGGCGATCCGGTCGAGCTCGGCGCGGTACGCGGCAAGGCTCGCGAGGCGTTCCGAGGGCGCGGCGTCGCCCTCGTCGGCGAAATCGTCCGCGGTCCGCGCGAAGCGGTAGATGACGCCCACGGCGCCGCGCAGGCCGGCCGGCACGAGCAGCGACGCGACCGGAAAGTTTTCGTAGTGGCCTGCGGACACGGGCGTGATTATTAAGGGTTTTCCGGCCGCGCTGCGGAGGGGAAGGGGGTTGGCTGAGTTATAATTATGTGTGCTACCAAAGGTATTGTCGCGCCGGATGCAGTCCCGGTGCGGCGGCTCTGTAGTCGATCCCTGCGAGGGTGGCGGAATTGGTAGACGCACTGGATTTAGGTTCCAGCGCCTCACGGCGTGGGGGTTCGAGTCCCTTCCTTCGCACCAGCGAACACTTCTGCATGTAAGGATTACGCAATGGCGGCAAATGTTGAAACACTCGGCTCCCTCGAAAGGCGCCTGTCCATGTCGGTGCCGGTCGACGAGGTCGAGCGCCAGTTCGACGAGCGCCTGAGGAAACTTGCGCGCGGCATGAAGATGGCCGGCTTCCGGCCGGGCAAGGTGCCGCTCAAGCTGGTGGCGCAGCAATACGGGCCGCAGGTGCGCTCGGAAGTCATCGGCGACGCCTTGCAGAAAAGGTTCAGCGACGCGGTGAAGGAGGCCAACCTCAAGGTGGCCGGCAACCCACGCATCGAGCCGGTCACCAAGGAAGGTGACGCGGGCAACGACAAGGCGTTCGAATTCAATGCCACCTTCGAGGTGTATCCCGAAGTGACCACCGGCGACCTCGCCGCCGTGACCATCGAGCGTCCCACGGTGGAAGTGGGCGACGCCGAAGTCGACAAGACCCTCGCGATCCTGCGCAAGCAGCGCACCACTTTCGCCGCGGCGGCCGACCGCGCGGCGCAGAAGGGCGACAAGCTGACGATCGACTTCGAAGGCAAGATCGAGGGTGCGACCTTCGCCGGTGGCAGCGCGCAGGGATTCGCGTTCGTGCTCGGCGAGGGCCGCATGCTGCCCGAGTTCGAGGCGGCCGCCGAAGGCATGACCGCCGGCCAGGCCAGGAGCTTCGAGCTCAAGTTTCCCGAGGATTACCACGGCAAGGACGTGGCCGGAAAAACGGCGACCTTTTCGCTGACCGCTCACCAGGTCGAGGCGGCGATTCTTCCCGAGGTGGATGCCGAGTTCGCCAAGTCCCTCGGCGTGGAAGACGGCGACGTCGCCAGGATGCGCGCCGATGTGAAGTCGAATGTCGAGCGCGAAGTGGCCAAGCGCATCAAGACGCGCACCAAGGCGCAGGCGCTGCAGGCTCTGCACGACAGCACGCCGCTCGAAGTGCCCAAGGCGCTGGTCGAGATGGAAACCCGGAACATGGTGCAGCAGGCGCGCACCGACCTCGAAGCGCGCGGCCTCAAGATGGAGCAGCTGCCTTTCGAGCCGAGCGCGTTCGAGTCGGGCGCGAAGCGCCGTGTGGCGCTGGGCCTCATCATCGGTGAGCTGGCGAAAAAGGAAGGCCTGCAACCCAAGCCCGACCAGATCAAGAAGCTCATCGAAGAGCAGGCGCAGTCCTATGAGAGCCCTGCCGAAGTGGTAAAATGGTTCTACATGCAGCCGCAACGCCTGACTGAGATGGAAGGCCTCGCCCTCGAGGACAACGTCGTCAGTTGGGTGCTGTCGAAAGCCAAGGTCGTCGACAAGGCTGTCCCCTTCGACGATCTGATGGGAAGCGCCACATGAGCAACACCCTCTGGCAGTCCCCCTACCTGCAGTCCGGCATCGCCTCCGAGCCCACGGGCCTGGGCCTCGTGCCCATGGTCATCGAGCAGTCGGGTCGCGGCGAGCGCGCCTACGACATCTACTCGCGCCTTTTGAAGGAACGCGTGGTATTTCTGGTCGGCGTCGTGAACGAAGTCACTGCCAACCTCATCGTTGCGCAGTTACTCTTCCTCGAATCGGAAAACCCGGACAAGGACATCTCGTTCTACATCAACTCGCCCGGCGGGTCGGTGTCGGCGGGGCTCGCGATCTACGACACGATGCAGTTCATCAAGCCCAACGTCTCGACCCTGTGCGTCGGCCAGGCCGCCAGCATGGGGTCGCTGCTGCTCGCCGCGGGCGAGAAGGGCAAGCGCTTCTGCCTGCCCAACTCGCGCGTCATGATCCACCAGCCGATGGGCGGGTTCCAGGGCCAGGCGTCGGACATCGAGATCCACGCCAAGGAGATCCTGTTCCTGCGCCAGCGCCTGAACGAGATCCTCGCGAAGCATTCGGGCCAGAACGTTGATACGATTGCGAAGGACACGGATCGCGACAACTTCCTGTCGGCCGAGGGCGCGGTAAAGTACGGCCTGGTCGACAAGGTCCTGACTTCGCGGGCCCTGGGCGCGGCATAGGCACACTCGGATAACCGGTCAGCATAGGCGGAGCCAAAACGCATGTCGGAAAAGACCTCCTCGGGCGAGAAACTGCTGTACTGCTCGTTCTGCGGCAAGAGCCAGCACGAGGTGAGGAAACTCATCGCCGGCCCGTCGGTGTTCATCTGCGACGAGTGCATCGAGCTGTGCAACGACATCATTCGCGAGGAGACGGCCACCGACAAGGGGGGCAAGGGCGCGAAGTCCGACCTGCCCACGCCGCGCGAGATCCGCGAGATCCTCGACCAGTACGTGATCGGCCAGAACCAGGCGAAGAAAATCCTTTCTGTGGCGGTGTACAACCACTACAAGCGGTTGAAGCACCTGACCAAGAACGACGAGGTCGAGCTGGCCAAGTCGAACATCCTGCTCATCGGCCCGACCGGCTCGGGCAAGACGCTGCTCGCGCAGACACTTGCGCGCCTGCTCAACGTGCCGTTCGTGATCGCCGACGCGACCACCCTCACCGAGGCCGGGTATGTGGGCGAGGATGTCGAGAACATCATCCAGAAGCTGCTGCAGAACTGCGACTACGACGTCGACAAGGCCAAGCGCGGCATCGTCTATATCGACGAGATCGACAAGATCTCGCGCAAGTCGGACAACCCCTCGATCACTCGCGACGTGTCCGGCGAAGGCGTGCAGCAGGCGCTGCTCAAGCTCATCGAGGGCACGATTGCTTCCGTTCCGCCGCAGGGCGGCAGGAAGCACCCGAACCAGGATTTCGTGCAGGTCGACACCACCAACATCCTGTTCATCTGCGGCGGGGCGTTCGACGGCCTGGACAAGATCATCCGCGCGCGTTCGGAAAAGTCGGGCATCGGCTTCGGCGCCGAAGTGAGGAGCACGCGCAGCGGCAAGGACATCAGCGAGGTGCTGCGCGGCACCGAGCCCGAAGACCTGATCAAGTACGGCCTGATCCCCGAGTTCGTCGGCCGCCTGCCGGTGACGGCGATGCTCGAGGAGCTCGACGAGGCCGCCCTGATCCAGATCCTGACCGAGCCCAAGAACGCGCTGCTCAAGCAATACCAGAAACTTTTCCTCATGGAAGGCGTCGAACTCGAGGTGAGAATACCCGCGCTGGCGGCAGTGTCAAAAAAGGCGCTGGCCCGCAGGACCGGAGCGCGGGGGTTGCGCTCGATCCTCGAGCAGATCCTCCTCGACACCATGTACGAATTACCCACCATGGAGAACGTGAGCAAGGTGGTGGTGGACGAAGCGATGGTGACCGCCGACGGCAAGCCGATCCTCATCTATTCGGACCAGCAGAAGGTCGCCGGCAGCTCGGCGTGAGGTTGCATTAAGGCGAAGCGGCCGCACCTAATCCCTCTGACCGCTCGCCCAACGATTCAAGGCCCGAGGACCACAATGTCCGACACGCAGGAAAGCAACACTCCCCCGAACACCCCATACCCGCTGCTCCCGCTGCGAGACGTGGTGGTATTTCCGCACATGGTGATCCCGCTGTTCGTGGGGCGACCCAAGTCGATCAAGGCGATGGAAACGGCGATGGAAGCCGGCAAATCCATCCTGCTGGTGGCGCAGAAGTCCGCCGCCAAGGACGACCCGGGCCCCGAGGACATGTACGAGATCGGCTGCATCTCCAACATCCTGCAGATGCTCAAGCTGCCCGACGGCACGGTGAAAGTGCTGGTCGAAGGCGGCAGTCGGGCGCGAATTGGCGAGATCACCGATCTCAAGAGCCACTGGGTGGCCGATGCGAGCGTGATCCCGCCCGAAAGCGCGGTCCAGCACGAAGTCGAAGCGATGCGCCGCGCGCTCCTCTCGGCATTCGACCAGTACGTCAAGCTCAACAAGAAGATCCCGCCCGAGATCCTCACTTCGCTTTCCGGCATCGACGAAGCGGGGCGCCTGGCCGACACCGTCGCTGCCCACCTGCCGCTCAAGCTCGAGCAGAAGCAGCAGGTGCTGGAGATGTTCGACGTCAAGGCGCGCCTGGAGCACCTGCTTTCGCAGCTCGAGACCGAGATCGACATCCTGCAGGTGGAAAAGCGCATCCGTGGGCGCGTCAAGCGCCAGATGGAGAAGAGCCAGCGCGAGTATTACCTCAACGAGCAGGTCAAGGCGATCCAGAAAGAGCTTGGCGAGGGCGAAGAAGGCGCCGACCTCGAGGAGATGGACAAGCGCATCCGCAAGGCGCACATGCCCAAGGAAGCGCGCAAGAAGGTCGACGGCGAGCTGAAGAAGCTCAAGCTCATGTCGCCGATGTCGGCCGAGGCCACGGTGGTGCGCAACTACATCGAGACCCTGGTCAACCTGCCGTGGAAGAAGAAGACCAAGATCTCCAAGGACATCAAGGCCGCGCAAAAAGTGCTCGACGAGGATCATTACGGCCTCGAGAAGGTCAAGGAGCGCATCCTCGAGTACCTGGCCGTGCAAAGCCGGGTCGACCGCATGAAGGCGCCGATCCTGTGCCTGGTGGGCCCGCCCGGGGTGGGCAAGACCTCGCTCGGCCAGTCGATCGCCAAGGCGACCAACCGCAAGTTCATCCGCATGGCGCTTGGCGGCGTGCGAGACGAGGCCGAGATCCGCGGCCATCGGCGCACCTACATCGGCTCGATGCCCGGCAAGATCCTCCAGAGCATGTCCAAGGTGGCGGTGAAGAACCCGTTATTCCTCCTGGATGAAGTCGACAAGATGGGCATGGATTTCCGCGGCGACCCGTCCTCGGCCCTGCTCGAGGTGCTGGATCCCGAGCAGAACCACACCTTCGTCGATCACTACATCGAGGTGGAATACGACCTGTCCGAGGTGATGTTCATCGCCACCTCGAACACGCTCAACATCCCGCCGGCGCTGCTCGACCGGATGGAAGTGATCCGCCTGTCGGGCTACACCGAGGACGAGAAAGTCAACATCGCCCTCAAGTACCTCCTGCCCAAGCAGATGACGAACAACGGCTTGAAGGACGGCGAGCTCGGCGTCACCGAACCGGCATTGCGTGACATCGTGCGCTACTACACCCGCGAAGCCGGCGTGAGGAGCGTCGAGCGCGAGATTTCCAAGATCTGCCGCAAGGCGGTCAAGCAGATCCTGACCGAGGGCAAGCAGAAGAAGATCTCGGTGACCCCGCGCAACCTCGATAAGTACCTCGGGGTGCGCAAGTTCACGATCGGCCTGGCTGAGAAGGACAACCAGGTCGGGCAGGTCACGGGTCTCGCATGGACCGAGGTCGGCGGCGAACTGCTGACCATCGAGACCGCGCTGATGCCGGGCAAGGGCAACATCATCCGCACCGGGTCACTGGGCGACGTGATGAAGGAGTCGGTTGAGGCCGCGCGTTCGGTGGTGCGCAGCCGCTCGCGCAAGCTCGGCATCAAGGACGAGGCATTCGAGAAGAGCGACATCCACGTTCACTTCCCGGAAGGCGCGACGCCCAAGGACGGTCCGAGCGCGGGCAGTGCGATTACCGTTTCCCTGGTGTCTTCGCTGACCGGAATACCGGTGCGCGCCGATGTGGCGATGACCGGCGAGATCACGCTGCGCGGTGAAGTCCTCGCGATCGGCGGCCTGAAGGAAAAGCTGCTCGCGGCGGTGCGCGGCGGCATCAAGACAGTGATGATCCCGTCGGAGAACGTGAAGGATCTCCAGGAAATCGCGGACAACATCAAGAACAAGCTGGAAATCGTGCCGGTCAAGTGGATCGACAAGGTCCTCGAAGTCGCGCTCGAGCGCCAGCCCACGCCCCTCACGGACGTGGACGTGGCAGCATTGCCGGAGGTAAAGGAAGTCAAGACCGGGGACGCCAAACCGGGTGTGATCACGCATTGAGCCAAGAAAGAGGGGAGAGCAATGAACAAAGCTGAAATGATCGAGCAGATCGCCCAGGCGGCCGAGATATCCAAGTCCGCGGCTGAACGCGCGATCGACGCGATGGTCGTTGCGGTCAAGTCGAACCTGAAAAAGGGCAACATGGTTACCTTGGTCGGCTTCGGCACCTTTTATGTCGGCAAGCGCGCGGCGCGCTCCGGCCGCAACCCGCGCACCGGGGCCGAGATCAAGATCAAGGCGGCGCGCGTGCCGAAGTTCCGCGCTGGAAAAGCGCTCAAGGATGCGGTAAACTGACCGGCTTTTCGCGGGCTGTTCATGTGCAGATGAACGCGCGAAGTGGGATGGGGCAGTTAGGATGCGCGCCGGCCAGGAAATTCGGGTGGCACGCATCGCCGGAAAAGGGTGCTTAGCTCAGCGGTAGAGCGCTGCCCTTACAAGGCAGATGTCGTTGGTTCGACCCCAACAGTACCCACCAAGCACGGCGCAAGGATGCAGTAGCGGTTGCGGTATCGGTAAGGAGTGGTAGTTCAGTTGGTTAGAATGCTGCCCTGTCACGGCAGAGGTCGCGGGTTCGAGTCCCGTCCACTCCGCCACACAATTCCCTGAAAAGCCCCGTAGCTCGAAAGCTGCGGGGCTTTTTCGTTTTTCCTCGCTCCACCCTCGGTGAGGGCGCGCCGGTGCCGCCTGCGTTCAGGCAGGCGCGCGCTCCAGAAACCCCAGCATTGCCGCCGTAAATGCCTGCGGCTGCTCGATGTTGGAGATGTGCGCCGCCGACGGGATGATGACCAGCTCCGATCCGGGCTTGTTATCGTGGATCTCGCGCGCCATCGACACCGGCGTGCCCGGGTCGTCCTCGCCCACGATGACGAGCGTGGGACATGGGATCTCTTTCAGGCGCTGGGTCAGGTTGATTTTAGGCAACGCGTGGCAGCAGCCGACGAAGCCCGCTACCGGCGTGGCGCGGATTGCCGCGGCAACGCGCGCGACGCCAGGCGGGTTGGTCTTGCGGAACGGCTCGGTGAACCAGCGCTCGAGGGTGCCGTTAACCACGCCCTCCATTCCCTGCGTTTCGGCCGTCCGGATCCGGTCGGCCCACACGCCGGCTGCTTCGGCGGGATACCGGCTGGTGGTGTCGGCGAGGATCATGCTCTGGAATACGCCCGGGTATTTCAACGCGAACGTCTGCCCGATCATCCCGCCCATCGAGAGCCCGGCCCAGTGAGTGCGCGTGATGCCAAGCGAATTCATCAGTCCATGCGCATCGTCGGCAAGCTGGTCGAGCGTGTAGGCGCCCTTGGGCGCCTCGCTCTTGCCATGCCCACGTGTGTCGTAGCGCAGGACCTTGTACTTTTTTGTGAGCGCGTCCATCTGCTCGTCCCACATGTGTTTGTCGCACGCGAGCGAGTGCGACAGCGTCAGCCAGGGGCCGTTGCCGGCGACTTCGTAGCTGATTTTCAGACCGTTGACGGTGGCTTCCATTGGTGCGTGATCTCCATGCTGTAGGTGGGAGGGTGCAATGTTACCGGTCCAATGCTGCCGGTTCCCTGTGCGGGTTTGACAGAGTTTACAGCCCGCCCGATATACTCGCGCCATGGAAGCGCAACGGCTGGCGACGATCGCGGCGGACTGGCTTGCCCAGTTCGATGCCGCGCTGCAAATGCGCGATGCCGACGCGCTCGCCACCCTGTTCCTTGCGGACAGCCACTGGCGCGACGTGCTGGCGTTCACCTGGACGATCCGCACATTCAGCGGGGCTGAAACCCTGCTGGCTCCCTTGTGCGGTCATGCCGCCCGTGCCCTGCCGGTCGGGTTCGAAATCGATGTGCGGCGTACGGCGCCGCGCATCGTGACGCGCGCCGGCACCGCGGCGATCGAAGCGATCTTCAGGTTCGAAACCGCCCAGGGGCACGGCTGCGGTGTGGTGCGCCTGGTCGAAGGCGATGGCGGCCGGTTCAAGGCATGGACACTCTTCACCGAGCTCGATGCGCTCAAGGGCCATGAGGAGCGCCTGGGCAGGGCGCGTCCCAAAGGCGAGTCCTACTCACGCGATTTCCGCGGACCCAACTGGCTGGACCTGAGGAAACGCGCTGCGGCGTATGCGGACCGCGATCCCGCAGTGCTCGTCGTCGGCGGTGGGCACGCAGGCCTGTCGATCGCCGCCCGCCTCGTGCAGCTCGGGGTGGACACGCTCATCGCCGATCGTGGAGAGCGCATCGGCGACAATTGGCGCAAGCGCTATCACGCGCTGACATTGCACAACCAGGTGCAGGTCAATCACCTGCCGTACATGCCTTTCCCGCCGAGCTGGCCGGCCTACATTCCCAAGGACAAGCTGGCCGGCTGGTTCGAGGCCTATGTCGAAGCCATGGAGCTCAATTACTGGGCCGGGACCGAAGTCGAGCGCGGCACCTATGACACGGTTGCGGGGCGTTGGGCTGTGACCCTGCGCGGACCCGATGGTGTGCGGCGCGAACTGCATCCCAGGCACATCGTGATGGCCACGGGAGTGAGCGGCATCCCCAACTTGCCGGATATCCCCTCCCTCGGCGCGTTTCGCGGCAGGGTCCTGCACTCGAGCCAGTACGAGGACGGTGGCGAGTGGGCGGGAAAAAGCGCCGTCGTCATCGGCACCGGCAACAGCGGGCATGACATCGCGCAGGACCTCTACTCGGCCGGGGCCAGGGTTACGCTGGTGCAGCGCAGCCCGACGCTGATCACCAACATCGAGCCGAGTGCACAGCTCGCCTACGCGCTGTACGACGAAGGCCCGCCCACGGAGGACTGCGACCTCATCGCGGCCTCGATTCCGTTGCAGGTGGCGAAAAAGGGCCATGCCATGCTGACCGAACAGGGCCGCCGGCACGACAAGCCCCTGCTCGATGCACTGGAGCGCCTGGGCTTCAAGCTCGACTACGGCGAAGGCGGGACGGGCTGGCAGTTCAAGTACCTGACCCGCGGGGGCGGCTACTACTTCAACGTCGGGTGCTCCGACCTGGTCGCCGACGGCAGGATCGGGCTCGCCCAATTTGACGCGATCGAGGGTTTCGTCGCGGATGGCGCCCGCCTGCGCGACGGCAGCACGCTCGCCGCTGACTTGGTCGTGCTTGCTACCGGCTACAAGGGTCAGGAACACCTGGTGCGCAAGCTGTTCGGCACTGAGGTCGCCGGGCGTGTCGGCCCGATCTGGGGCTTCGGCGAACAGCAGGAACTGCGCAACGTGTTTACGCGCACGGCGCAGCCCGGCCTGTGGTTCATCGCCGGCAGCTTCGCCCAATGCCGCATCAACTCGCGCTACCTGGGGTTGCAGATCAAGGCCTGCGAGCTCGGGATGATCGAGCCGGCGCTGCCGGCGGCCGCCCAGGCGTGAACGGGGGGCGAGCGAGCATCCTGCGCGGAGGCCGGGCCGGGCCCACGGGACTCGGCCGCTCGCCCAGGCGTCAGGTGATAAAATGCAGCGCCTAAAAAATATCCCGGTCGCGTGGCTTGCGGTCCTGCGTGAAGGCCGTCGAGGGTATTTTTAAAACAGTCACTTAACAGGTTTTCCAACGGGCTTCGAGGCCGTTGGTGTTCCTCAAAAGGCGAACCGCGGTTCGCCTTTTTCACATCTGAGAGCAGCCGGAACCATGTTCGATTTCGTCCACAAGAACAAGCGCTTCATCCAGGTCCTCCTGGGCATAATGATCGTGCCCTTCGCCTTCTTCGGGTTGGAGTCGTATACCCGCTCAATGGGGGGCGCCAACGATGTCGCCAACGTCGACGGCCAGAGTGTGACCGTGCGCGAATTCGGCGAGGAGTACCGCCAGCAGATGGATCGGTTGCGCGGCATCCTCGGGCGCACCGCGGACCTGACCCCCTTCGATACGCCGGAAGCGCGCTCCGGCTTGCTCGACACGCTGATCGACCGGCGGCTGCTCGCCACCGCGGCGGTCAAGTCACGCCTCGCGATCAGCGACGAGCAGCTGCGCGAACTCATCATGACCATGGAGCCGTTCCAGGTCGACGGCAAGTTCTCCAAGCCCACCTACGAGCGCCTCCTGCAGGCGCAGAACATGACGCCGGCGGCGTTCGAGGGCCGCCTGCGCTACGACCTCACCATGTCGCAACTCAGCCGCGCCATCGTCGGCAGCGCGATCCGCTCGCGCACCGTTGCCGACCGGGTCGCCACGCTCGAAGGCCAGCAGCGCGAAGTGCAGGAGCACGTGATCGCGGCCGAGAATTTCGTCGCGCAGGTCAAGGTCGACGAAGCGGCCGCCAAGGCGTTCTACGAGGCCAACCTCGCGTCCTTTCGCACGCCCGAAATGGTCCGCGCCGAATACCTCGTGCTGTCGGCCGAACAGCTCGGTGCGCTGGACCCGGTGTCCGACGACGAGCTGAAGGCGGCGTACGCCGCGCGGGAGAGCCAGTACAAGGTGCCCGAGCAGCGCACCGTCAGCCATATCCTCATCGCAGCCGGTGCCGATGCCAAGCCGGCAGAGAAGGAGGCGGCGCGCAAGAAGGCCGCCGCCCTGCTGGCCGAAGTGCGCAAGACCCCGGCGAAGTTCGCCGAGATAGCGCGCCAGAATTCGCAGGATCCGGGCTCGGCGGAGAAGGGCGGCGATCTCGGCACGGTCGCGCCGGGATCGATGGTCAAACCGTTCGAGGAGGCTGCCTTCCGCCTGAAAGACGGCGAGATCAGCGATCTCGTCGAGACTGAGTTCGGGTTCCACATCGTGCGCGTGACCGCGATCCAGCCGGCCAAGGTCAAGGAACTGGCCGAGGTGCGCCCCGAACTCATGAAGGAGCTGGCGCGCCAGAAGGGCACGCGCAAGTTCGCCGAATCGGCCGAGGTGTTCAGCAACCTCGTGTACGAGCAGTCCGACAGCCTCAAGCCTGCCGCCGAGCGCTTCAAGCTGCAGGTGCAGAAGTCGGACTGGATTCCCAAGGCGGGTTCGCCCGCCGCCGGGGTCCTGGCCAATCCCAAGATGCTGGGCGCGCTGTTCTCGCCCGACTCGATCCAGTCCAAGCGCAACACCGATGCGATCGAGGTCGCCCCGGGCGTGCTTGCGTCGGCGCGCGCGGTCGAGCACAAGCCGGCCGCGCAGCTCAAGTTCGAGGAAGTCAGGGCCGACATCGAGAAGCAGCTCAGGCTGCAGGAGGCCGGCAAGCTCGCGCGTCGCGAAGGCGAAGCCCGGCTCGCCGAGCTCAGGGCGGGCAAGGATCCCGGTATCAAGTGGTCGGCGCCGCACCCGGTGAGCCGCGCGAAGTCCGAGGGGCTGCCGCCGCAGGCGTTGCGGGACATCCTGTCGGCCGACGCGTCCAAGCTGCCGGCTTTTGCCGGCTTTGGCGCAGACCGCGGGTACGTGCTCTATCGCGTGGGGCGGATCATCGAGGCACCGGCCAAGACCGAAGCCGATTCCAAGTCGGCTGTCGCACGGCTCGAAAGCGAGGCCGGCAACCAGCAATTCGCGGCTTTCGCCAGCAGCCTGCGCTCACGCGCCAAGATCGAGATCTACAAGGAAAACCTCGAGAAGAAGGTGGCGCAGTAACGCAGGGCGCGTGCCGCCTGCGAGGCGGCTTTCGCTAGGAGGCGGGGGGTTCGGTCGGGGCGCCGATGCCGCCCACCACGGTGCTGAATCCGTTGTCGACATGCATCACTTCCGCTGTGATGCCCGCCGCGAGGTCCGACAGCAGGAAGGCGGCCGCATTGCCTACATCGTCGATGGTCACGTTGCGCCGCAAAGGCGCGTTCTGCTCGACGAATTTGAGGATCTTGCCGAACCCGCCGATCCCGCTCGCCGCAAGCGTCTTGATCGGCCCGGCGGAGATCGCATTCTCCCGCACACCGCGTCCGCCAAGGCTCTCGGCGAGGTAGCGCACGCTGGCCTCGAGGCTCGCCTTGGCGAGACCCATCGTGTTGTAGTTGGGCAGCACGCGCTCGGCGCCGAGATAGGTGAGAGTCACCAGCGACGCCCGGTCGCTCAGCATCGGCAGCGCGGCCTTGGCCAGGGCCGGAAAGCTGTAGGCCGAGATGTCGAGCGCCTGGCGAAAGGACTCGCGCGACAGCCCTTCGAGGAAATCGCCTGCGATCGCCTCTTTGGACGCGAACGCGATGGAATGCACCAGGCCGTCGAGCCGGTCCCAGCGCTTGCCGAGTTCGGCGAACAGCGCGGCAATCGATGCGTCGTCGGTGACTTCGCACATGAGGGCGATGTCCGAGCCGAGTTCCTTGGCCATGTCGGTCACCCGGTCCTTGAAGCGCTCGCCCTGGTAGGTGAGGGCAAGTTCGGCACCCTCCCGCTGGGCGGCCTTGGCGATGCCCCACGCGATCGATCGGTTGCTGAGCAGCCCGGTGACCAGGATGCGTTTACCGGCGAGAAATCCCATGCTGTTCCCTCAGAGTAGTGCGCCCGCGGATTATACTTTCCCCGGCCCGGCGGCATGCGCCGGCGGGATTGGCCGGGAAACGCTCGAGCGATGAATTGCGCAGGATGAGGGGACTCCACTGTTGGCTGTGCATCGCAGCGGTGGCGATCCTCGCCTTCGGTGGCGCCGCGCGTGGCGCCGGCAATGCCAAAGTGCTGCGCGTCACTTTCCAGGCCGCGGAAACCGGTTTCGACCCGGTTCGCATCTCCGACTACTACTCGGGCACCGTGATCGAGGCGATCTTCGATCCGTTGCTCACCTACGATTACCTCGCGCGGCCGGTCAGGCTCGTGCCGAACACGGCGCGCGACCTGCCGGAAATCACCGACGCAGGGCGCACCTATACGCTGCACGTGCGGCCGGGCATCTTCTTTGCCGACGACCCGGCTTTCAAGGGCGTGAAGCGGGAACTCACGGCCGACGAC
>JBBQCV010000037.1:0-24884 GCA_038319115.1 Burkholderiales bacterium
AAGCACGAAGGCGATCAGCTTGTGCTTGTCGACGTCGTAGCCCAGCGACAGCGTGCGCGCCTCGTTCTCGCGGATCGCCTTGAGCACCTGGCCGAACGGCGAATGCACGATGCGGTAGATGAACGCGAACCCGGCCACGAACACGGCGTACACGAAAAAGTACATCACCATCTGGTTTCCATCGAGGTCGACCAGGCCCAGCAGGTGGCCGCGCGGGATCCCCTGCAGGCCGTCCTCGGCCCCGGTGAACGGCGCCTGCACGCACAGGAAGTAGATCATCTGCGACATCGCCAGCGTGATCATGGCGAAGTAGATCCCCTGGCGGCGGATGGCGAGCGCCCCCACCACGTAGCCGATCGCCGCAGACGTGGCCACGCCGGCCAGGATCGCCACCTCGGTGGACACGCCATGCGCCTTGAGCAGGTACCCGCCGGCGTAACCGGCCGAGCCGAGGAACATGCTGTGCCCGAACGACAACAGGCCGGTGAACCCCAGCAGCAGGTTGAACGCGCAGGCGAACAGCGCGAAGCACAGGCACTTCATGAGGAATACGGGATACACCGCGAACGGCGCGGCGAGGCCGGCGACGAACAGCACGGCGTAGAGGATGGCGGTTTTGCGGTCCATGGCGGCCTATTTTTCCTTGCCGAAGAGGCCCGCAGGGCGCACGAGCAGCACGATCGCCATGATGACGAACACGACTACTGCCGAGGCTTCCGGGTAAAACACCCGGGTGAGCCCCTCGATCACCCCGAGGCCCAGGCCGGTGATGATGGAGCCCATGATCGAGCCCATCCCGCCGATCACCACCACTGCGAACACGGTGATGATGATGTTGGAGCCCATGAGCGGGTTGACCTGGATCACGCCCGAGGCAAGCACGCCCGCAAGCGCCGCCAGCGCGACGCCGAACCCGTAGGTCAGCGTGATCATGCGCGGCACGTTGACGCCGAAGGCCTGTGTGAGCTGCGAGTTCTCGGTGCCGGCGCGGATATAGGCGCCAAGCTTGGTGCGCTCGATCACGTACCAGGTGGCGAAGCACGCCACCAGCGAAGCGACCACCACCCAGGCGCGGTAGTTGGGCAGGAACATGAATCCGAGGTTGGTGGCACCCTTGAGGAACGCAGGCGGGTCGAGCGGCTGGCCCGAGACGCCGTAGGCTTGGCGGTACAGGCCCTCGATGATGAGGGCAAGACCAAACGTGAGGAGAAGCCCGTACAGGTGGTCGAGCTTGTAGAGCCAGCGCAGCATGGTTTTTTCGATCACCATGCCGACGATGCCCACCCCCAGCGGCGCGAGCAAGAGCGACCACCAGTAGTTGAGACCGGCGTAGTTGAGCAGCATCCACGCACCGAAAGCCCCCATCATGTAGAAGGTGCCGTGGGCGAAATTGACGATGTTGAGCAGCCCGAAGATGATCGCCAGGCCGAGCGACAGGATGGCGTAGAACGACCCGTTGACCAGCCCGATCAGGACCTGGCTCAGTAAGGCCTGGATGGGGATGCCGAATATTTCAGTCATGGCGATCTCGCAGAAGGCGCGCCCCTGCCTTCGGGGACGCGCCGCAGTGCAGCCGGCTTGCCGGCCGCACTGCGGGTGCCGTTGTTACTTCCCGTGTTTACTTCTTCAGCATCGGGCACTTCACCGTGGCCAGGGGCTGGAACGCCTCGGCCGCGGGGATGGTCGCCTTGATGGTGTAGTAGTCCCACGGGTACTTCGACTCGGCCGGCTTCTTGACCTGGGCGAGGTACATGTCGTGCTGGACCACGCCGTCAGGGCGCAGCGACGCGTTCTTCATCATGAAGTCGTCGAGCTTCATCTTGCGGAACTGCGCGGTGACCGCATCGGCGTCGTCGGTCCCCGCAGCCTGGATGGCCTTGAGGTAGTTCATGGTGGCCGAATACACGCCGGCATGGATCATGGTCGGCATCTTCTTGGCCTTGTCGAAGAACTTGCGCCCGAAAGCGCGCGACGCATCGTCACGGTCCCAGTAAAAGCCGGTGGTGAGCAGCATGCCGCCGGCGGTGTTCAGTCCCAGGCTGTGCACGTCGGTGATGAACACCAGCAGGCCCGCCAGGCTCTGGTTCTTGGTGATGCCGAACTCGTTGGCTGCCTTGATCGAGTTGATCGTGTCGCCGCCGGCATTGGCCAGGCCGATGATCTTGGCCTTGGACGATTGCGCCTGCAGCAGGAACGAGGAGAAGTCCGACGCGTTGAGCGGGTGGCGCACGCCGCCCACCACCTTGCCGCCGTTGGCCTTCACCACGTTCGAGGTGTCGGCTTCGAGCGAATGGCCGAAGGCGTAGTCGGCAGTCAGGAAAAACCACGTGTCGCCGCCGGTCTTGACGATCGCCTTGCCGGTGCCGTTGGCCAGCGCAAAGGTGTCGTACGCGTAGTGGATGCTGTACGGGTTGCAGTCCTCGTTGGAGAGGCGGGTCGAGGCCGCGCCCACGTTGATGGCGAGCTTCTTCTTCTCGTTGGCGACCTTGGCCACCGCCAGGCCCACGCCAGAGTTGAGGATGTCGGTGACCATGTCCACGCCGTCGCGGTCGAACCACTCGCGCGCGCGCGTCGAGCCGACCTCGGGCTTGTTCTGGTGGTCAGCCGACACCACCGTGATCGGCTTGCCGAACATCTTGCCGCCGAAATCATCCACCGCCATCTGCGCGGCGATCTGCGAGCCCTGCCCGCCGAGGTCGGAGTACAGGCCCGACATGTCGGTGAGCACGCCGATCTTCACCGAGTCGCCGCTCAGCTTGCCGGTAGCGGCCTTGCCCTGCGCGAACGCCGGCGCGCCATTGGCGGCCAGTGCCGCCGCTACGAGCGCTACGATCAATTTTTGTTTCATGTTCACTCTCCTCTCTCTTGGAAAATTGGCGGGCCGGGCGCTCTCGCGCTAGACACCGAGGTATTCATGCAGCATATCAGCCTTCGATTCCAGCTCCGCGGCGGTGAAACTCTGCGCAATTCGGCCGTGTTCCACGACGTAATGCCGGTCGGCCAGGGGCGCTGCAAACCGGAAATTCTGCTCGACCAGCACGATGGTGAAGCCGCGTTCCTTCAGTTGCCCGATGACCTGCCCGAGCGTCTGCACGATCACCGGCGCGAGGCCTTCGGTGATTTCGTCGAGCAGCAGCAGGCGCGCACCGGTGCGCAGGATGCGCGCCATCGCGAGCATCTGCTGCTCGCCCCCCGACAGGCGCGAGCCCTGGCTGCGGCGGCGCTCCTCGAGGTTGGGGAACATGGCGTAGATTTCGGCCACAGTCATGCCGCCTTTTTGCACTGCAGGCGGCAGCATGAGGTTCTCCTCGGCCGACAGCGACGCGAAGATCCCGCGCTCTTCCGGGCAGTAACCAATGCCCATGTGCGCGATGCGGTGCGTGGGCATGCCGATCGACTCGACGCCGTGGATCCTGATCGAGCCCTTGCGCTCGCCCACCAGGCCGAGGATGGACTTGAGCGTGGTCGTGCGCCCCGCGCCATTGCGGCCCAGCAGCGTCACTACCTCACCTTCGTTCACCGTGAGGTCGACGCCGTGCA
Source organism: Burkholderiales bacterium (assembly GCA_038319115.1). GTDB lineage: Bacteria > Pseudomonadota > Gammaproteobacteria > Burkholderiales > SG8-39 > SZAS-79. The sequence continues at coordinate 3,541 of JBBQCV010000037.1, forward strand.
GGATGTGGGATTCGCCATACCAGGCATTGAGGCCGGAAATCTCGAGCGCGGGCGCCGCTGCCATCCTCAATGCACCGTGCCCATGTAGGCCTCGACCACGTCGGGATTCTTCGACACTTCGGCGTACGGTCCTTCGGCCAGCACCTCGCCGCGCTGCAGGACGGTGATGGTGTCGGAGATGCCCGCCACCACGCTCATGTTGTGCTCGACCATGAGGATGGTGCGTCCCGCCGAGACTTTGCGGATCAGTTCTTTCACGCGGTCCACGTCCTCGTGGCCCATTCCGGCGGTGGGCTCATCGAGCAGCATGAGCTCGGGCTCCATCGCAAGCGTAGTGGCGATTTCGAGGGCGCGCTTCCTGCCATAGGGAAGCTCGACCGTGACGTCCTTGGCGAACTGTTCGAGGTCGACTGCGGCGAGCAGCGCCATGGCCTTGTCGTCGAGCCGGGACAGCACGCTCTCGGATTGCCAGAAATGGTAGGAATTCTTCATCTTGCGCTGCAGGCCGATGCGCACGTTCTCGAGCACCGTGAGGTGCGGGAACACGGCCGAGATCTGGAACGAGCGGATGATGCCGCGGCGCGCGGTCTGGGCGGGCTTCTCGGCGGTGATGTCCTTGCCGTTGTAGAGGATGTGGCCAGAGGTCGGCGGCAGGAACTTGGTGAGCAGGTTGAAAAAGGTGGTTTTGCCCGCGCCATTGGGGCCGATGAGCGCGTGGATGGTCCCGCGCCGGACCTTGAGGTCCACCCCGCTGACGGCGACGAAGCCCTTGAACTCCTTCGTCAGCCCCCGGGTCTCGAGGATGATGTCTCCAGCCATTGCTTCTCTTTTTTTCCTGCGGCGAGGGGGAACCCAATGCCGGGCGCGTAGTTTGCCTGTTGCGCTGCGGGAAGACAACCGGACGAGCCCGACCGCCCGTACGAGCATCCATTCGCCGGCAAGATTCCCTTCGCCGCTGCGAGGCCCTTCTTCCCCCGGCCGGCCGGCCGGGCTGGAGCGGGGGCTCACAGCCCGAACCGAAGGGCTGCCGCGCCCTACCCCGCGCGGCCCTCGGCGGCGCCGATCGCGATGCCGCGGCGCGCGAGCACATGCTCGATCATTGCCGCGGCAAGCTCGTGCTCGCCGAAAAACACCTTGCCGACGTTCTCCTCGGCGAGAAGTGCAGCCTCCTCTTCGCTATGGGTGCGCACCACGATTTCAATGCCGGGGTTGAGCGTGCGCGCGATCTCGGCCATCCGGCGATGCGCCACCGTGTCCGGCGTGGCGATCACCAGCATGCTCGCCTTGGCGATGTGCGCCTGGATCAGCACGAATGGCTGGGTCGCATCACCCGAGACCGACGGGATGCCGGCAGCGCGCAGATGCTCGACACGTTCGCGGTTGTCTTCGGCCACCACGAACGGGACGCCGCGCGCCGCGAGCGCCTCGCCGATGCGCCGGCCCACGCGCCCATAGCCGACCAGGACCACCTGCCCGGACAGGAAGCGCTCGGCCACCGTGTTGGGCAGCTCGCCCAGCGGGTCGCCGCTCCTCTCCAGGCGCTGGGCCAGCGCGGAGCGGGAGCGGATCCATTCCAGCGCCGGCCGCGTGGCGGCAAACACCAGCGGGTTGGCCGCAATCGAGACCAGAGCGGCGGCCACCAGCAGGCTTTGCGCTTCTGGCGGCAGCAGGCCCACCGTTGTGCCGAGCGCCGCGACAATGAACGAGAACTCGCCGATCTGGGCGAGGCTCGCCCCCACGGTAAGCGCGGTATTGAGCGGGTAACGGTACGCGAGCACCAGCGCCGCCGCCACGAGGGGCGTGCCCACCATCACGATCGCCACCGTGCCAAGGAACTGCCAGGGCCGGTCGGCCACGATGCGCGGGTCGAACAGCATTCCAACCGAAACGAAGAACAGGACCGCGAACGCATCGCGCAGCGGCAGGGACTGCTCGGCGGCGCGGTGGCTGAGCTCGGACTCGCGCATCATCATGCCGGCAAAGAATGCGCCCAGCGCGAAGGACACGTCGAAGAGGGCAGCCGAGCCGTAGGCGACCACGACGGCCACCGCGACGACCGACAGCGTGAACAGCTCGCGCGAGCCGGTTTGCGCCACCAGCCACAACAGGCGCGGCAGCAGGCGTTTGCCCACCACCACCATGAGGGCGATGAAGGCCAGCACCTTGCCGAGCGTGAGCGACAGCGCGGTCAGCAGCGCGCTCGAGGTGGCCTGGTCGGCCGCCGCCGCGGTGTCGCCGCGCAACACTCCCGCGAGGGGAGGCAACAGCACCAGCACCAGCACCATGATGAGGTCCTCGACGATGAGCCAGCCGATGACGATGCGCCCGTTGATGGTTTCCAGCGTCTGGCTCGCTTCGAGCGCGCGCAGCACCACCACCGTGCTGGCCACCGACAGCGCCAGGCCGAACACCAGCGCAGTGCCCGGCGGCCATCCCCACAGGCTCGCGAGCAATGTGCCGAGCGCGGCGGAAACGATTACCTGGAAGATCGCACCGGGAATGGCGATCTTCTTGACCGCAAGCAGGTCGTGGAGCGAGAAGTGCAGTCCCACGCCGAACATGAGGAGCATCACGCCGATCTCGGCCAGTTGCTGGGCCAGCCCGATATCGGCGACAAATCCAGGCGTGGCCGGGCCGATGAGCACGCCCGCCAGCAGGTAGCCGGCCATCGGCGGCATCTTCATGCGCGCCGCGAGGAACCCCATGATGAGCGCCAGCCCGAAGCTGGTCGCAATGGTGGTGATGAGGTCGGCGCTGTGCGGCATGCGGCAGCGCCGGCCTAGTAGGTGGGCGGAGGTCGTTTGCCGATGAACGCTTCCATTCCCTGCCGGCCCTCGTCCTGGGCGAAGCTCGCCGCGATCACGCCGCCGGCCAACTCATAGGCTGCTCCCACGCCGAGGTCCATCTGCTGGTAGAACGCGCGCTTGCCCGCGGCGATGGTGCTCGGCGGCTTGGCGGCGATACGCGCCGCGAGGTCCGCGATCGCGGCATCGAGCTCTGCGGCCGGGACGACGTGATTCACCAGGCCCCACTCGAGCGCGCGCGCCGCGTCGACGAGCTCGCCCGTGAGCAGCATCTCCATGGCGTGCTTGCGCAGCAGGTTGCGCCCGATGGCCACGCCCGGGGTGGAGCAGAAGAAGCCCCAGTTAACGCCCGGAGTGGTGAATTTCGCCGCTTCCGAAGCGATCGCGAGGTCGCACTGCGCCACCAGCTGGCAGCCGGCGGCCGCGGCCGCGCCGTGCACGCGCGCGATCACCGGCTGCGGCAGGCGCGGGATCGACATCATCATGCGGTTACAGGTCTCGAACAGGGCGGCGATCTTGTCCTGCGAGCCGAAATCACGGATCTCCTTCAGGTCGTGGCCGGCGCAAAATCCCTTGCCCGCGCCGGCCAGAACGACGACGCGAACGCTGCGGTCGGCCGCGATCGCATCGAACGCATCCTGCAGCGCGCCCAGCATTTCGCCGGTCAGCAGGTTCATCTGCGCCGGCCGATTGAGCGTGAGCGTGGCCACGCCGTCGCGGTCTTCGCGCAAGAGCGGTGCGCCCGGCGCATCCTGCGGCGCGGGCTGGTGTTGGCGGGGTACGGCACTCATGAATTCCTCCTATTCGATCGCGGAAACGGACCTGGCCTGCTCGCGCAACATGAATTTCTGGATCTTCCCGGTCGAGGTCTTCGGCAGCGTGCCGAACACCACCCGCTTGGGCGCCTTGAAACGCGCCATGTGCTGGCGGCAGAACTCGATGATTTCCGATTCGGTCGCGCTCGCGCCGGCCTTGAGCTCGACGAATGCGCACGGGGTTTCGCCCCACTTCGCATCGGGCTGGGCAACCACCGCCGCCGCCATGACCGCCGCGTGGCGGTAGAGGATGTCCTCCACCTCGATCGAGGAAATGTTCTCGCCGCCCGAGATGATCACGTCCTTCGAGCGGTCCTTGATCTTGACGTAGCCGTCCGGGTACATCACCGCGAGGTCGCCCGAGTGGAACCAGCCACCCGCGAAAGCCTCGCGGGTTGCTTCGGGGTTCTTCAGGTAGCCCTTCATGGTGATGTTGCCACGGAACATGATCTCTCCCATGGTCTCGCCGTCGGCGGGCACTTCGCGCATGGTCTGCGGGTCCATCACCGCGACCGCCTCCTGCACCGGGTAGCGCACGCCCTGCCGGCCGTTCAGGCGCGCCTGCTCCGCGAGCGGCAGGCTGGCCCAATCCTCGTGCTTGGCGCACACGGTGGCCGGTCCGTAGACCTCGGTGAGCCCGTACACGTGAGTGATCGAGAAGCCCATCGCCTCCATGCCCTCGAGGATCGCCGCAGGCGGCGCCGCGCCGGCCACGAGGCAGCTCACCTTGTGGTCGATGCCAAGGCGCAACTCCGCGGGCGCATTGATTAGGGTCTGGTGCACGATAGGCGCGCCGCAATAGTGGCTCACCTTGTGCTCGCGGATGGCGTTGAATATCGGCGCCGCCTCGACCTTGCGCAGGCACACGTTGGTGCCCGCGTTGGCCGCCATCGTCCACGGAAAGCACCAGCCGTTGCAGTGGAACATCGGCAGCGTCCACAGGTACACCGCGTGGTGCGGCATCGCCCAGACCATGATGTTGCCCACCGCATTCAGGTAGGCGCCGCGATGATGCGTGACCACGCCCTTGGGATTGCCCGTCGTTCCCGAGGTGTAGCCCAGCGCGATCGCCTGCCATTCGTCGGCGGGCCCGCCCCACGGATGGCCCGCGTCGCCCTCGGCGAGCAGCGCTTCGTAATCCTTTTCGCCCATCAGCCTCCCGCCGCTTGCCGCCGGGTCGTCGACGTCGATGACGGTGGGCTTGTTTTTGGCCAGCGTGAGCGCCTTCTCCACGATGGGCGAATATTCGCGGTCGGTGATGAGCAGGCGAGCGCCGCCATGGTCGAGCATGAAGGCCACCGATTCGGGGTCTAGGCGCGTATTGAGCGCATTGAGCACTGCGCCCGTGACTGGGACGCCGAAGTGCGCCTCGACCATCGGCGGGGTGTTGGGCAGCATGACCGCCACCGTGTCACCCACGCCGATGCCGCGGCGCGTGAGCGCGGAGGCCAGCCGGCGGCAGCGGGCGAACGTTTCCTGCCAGGTGAAGCGCTGCTCGCCGTGGATCACGGCAATGCGCTCGGGAAAAACCCTCGCCGTGCGCTCGATGAACGTCAGCGGGGTGAGCGGCGCGTAGTTGGCCGCGTTCTTGTCGAGGTCCTGCTCGTAAGGATTGGGTGTGCGCATGGAGCCACCAGTTTTACACCGGAAAATCGCCCGGGAGTCCAGTATAGCGCCGCCCACGCAGGTCCCGAATTTCGCTCCGCGAGGGGAGCATTAATTTTCCTGATCCGGAAAATAAACCGTCCAGAGAGTGGCTCGCAGGGCCAGTCTTTGAAACAAAATGTTGATAAAAGTCGGATCCGTCCTGCACCCCACGCAGCGCGAATTGCGCTACTCCTGCGCCTCCAGCGAGCGCCACAGCGTGCGGCCTCTCGATTCCTTGTCGATCGCGGCGAGGATTTTCTCGTGCTCCGCGAGTTCGGCCGCCGTGGCGGCCACGACGATGAGCTGCGAAGCATCGAAACCCGCCGGGCCGCCCGCTACCGGCTGGGGCAGGTCGGTCTCCACGATCAGGCTCTCCTGGCCGCGCGACATCGCGAGGTACACCTCCGCCAGCAGCGAAGCGTCCAGCAGCGCGCCGTGGAACGTGCGGCGGGAATTGTCCACCCCGTAGCGCTCGCACAGCGCGTCGAGGCTGTTGCGCTTCCCCGGATGCAGCTCCCGTGCGCGCGCCAGCGTGTCGGTGATCGCGAGGCAATGCTCGCCGAGCTTGCCCAGGCCCGCCAGCGCGAGCTCCTGGTTGAGGAATTCGACGTCGAACGCGGCGTTGTGGATGACCACCTCGGCCCCGCGCACGTAGTCGATGAAGTTGCGCCCGACGTCGCTGAATTTTGGCTTGTCGGCAAGGAACTCGGAGGTCAGCCCGTGGATGCGCTCGGCCGCCTCCTCGCTCGGGCGTTCCGGGTTGAGGTAGGCGTGAAAGCGGTTTTCGGTGACGCGCCGGTCGAGGATCTCGATACAGCCGATCTCGACCACCCGGTCGCCAAGGCGCGCGTTGAGCCCCGTGGTTTCGGTATCCAGCACGACCAGCCGTGTCATTGCGCGCTCCCCATCCTTCCCGCCCCCGCCTCGATGCCCATGTTGGCCAGTTCGTCGGCACGCTCGTTGCCGGGATTGCCGGCATGCCCCTTGACCCAGCGCCAGTCTATGCGATGGGTGTGCGTCGCGATATCCAGCCGCCGCCACAGTTCCGCATTCTTGACCGGTTTCTTATCCGCCGTGAGCCAACCGCGCCGCTTCCAGGCGTGGATCCACTCGGAAATGCCTTTCTGCACGTACTGTGAATCGGTGTAGATGACCACGGTGCACGGGCGCTTGAGCGTCTCGAGCGCGCTGATGACGGCCGTGAGTTCCATGCGATTGTTGGTGGTGGCGGGCTCGCCGCCGAAGATTTCCTTGCGCTTGCCATTGGTGGTGAGGATCGCGCCCCATCCACCCCGGCCGGGATTGCCCTTGCATGCGCCGTCGGCGTAGATTTCGATCAAGTCCTCAGTCATCTTTGCGTTTGCTCGTGTGGCCGGGCGGGCGTCCCGCCTGGTGGGTATGGCCGTTGGCCTGGGTGACGGTGGACAGCGCAGGTGCCTTGGCGCGCTCGCTCTTCCACGCGGGCGTCACAAGGCGCATCCCGGCCGTGCGCTTGACCGCGCGCACGACATAGACCCCGCCGGCAATGGGCCACCAGCGCGCGCCGGCTTTCTCCATGAAGGCAAAGCGCGACAGCCATTTGTCGCTCGCAAATGGCGGGGCGTAGCAGCCGAACATGCCGCCGTCGAGCTCGAACCCGAGCAACTTGAGCCAGTCCTTGAGGCGCAGCAGGCCGATCATGTGAGCGTTCCATGGGGTGTCGGCCCCGCGGCGCGAGACCGACTGCTTGAGCCCCCAGAACGACAGCGTATTGAAGCCGGAGATCACGATCTGTCCCTCGGGCATGAGAACCCGCTCGGCCTCGCGCAGCACGCGGTGGGGATCGGGGCTGAACTCGAGCACGTGCGGGAGCACAAGGAGGTCGACGCTCTGCGAGGCGATGGGCAGTTCGAGTGGGTCAGCCACCACGGTCGCGCCCGTCTCGAGCGACAACGGGAAGCGGTACGAAATGCGGTTGCGCCGCAGGAAATCGATGCCGGGCAGGCCGACCTGCACCGCAGTAAAGCCGAAAATGTCCTCCACGGCGCTATCGAACTGGTCCTGCTCCCAGCCGAGGACGTAAACTCCGGGCGGCGTTTCGAACCAACGGGCAAGCGACACGGAGTTGCTGGAGGCTACAATGGCCATGGATGAATAAAATGAATATCGTTCCGCTGAAGGCGTTCAAGGACAACTATATCTGGACGCTGCGCAACGCGACGCATGCCGCGGTCGTCGACCCGGGAGAAGCGCCGCAGGTGCTCGAGTACCTCGCCGCCGAAGGCCTGCAGCTGGCTGCGATCCTCGCCACCCACCACCACCCCGACCACGTGGGCGGCATCGCCGAAATCCTTGCTTCCCATTCCTGCCCGGTCTATGGCCCAAAGAACGAGCCGATTCCCACCCTGACCCACCCGGTCTCCGAAGGCGACGTGGTGCGCATCCCCGAACTTGACGCCGAATTCGCAGTGCTCGACATCCCGGGCCATACGCGGGCTCACATTGCCTATTATGGCTTAGAGTCCTTATTCTGTGGCGACACGCTCTTTGCCTGCGGATGTGGTCGCGTATTCGAAGGCACGCCCGAACAGATGTATGCGTCGCTCGCGAAACTGCTCGCGCTGCCCGACGCAACCAAGGTGTATTGTGGCCACGAGTACACGCTGGCCAACATGGAGTTCGCCAAGGCCGTCGAACCGGCAAACAGCGCGCTCACCTCGCGCGAGAAGCGCGACAAAGCGCTGCGCGACCGCGGCCTGCCGACGCTGCCCTCGACGCTGGCCGATGAAAAGGCCACCAACCCCTTCCTGCGCTGCCGCGAACCCGCGGTGATTGCCTCCGCCAATAAGTACCTGGGCTCGCGCATCGGCGACCCAGTCAACGTGTTCTCAGCCATTCGACGATGGAAAAACGAATTCTAGGCCGCCTCCCGGCGCTCCTCTGTGCCGGGATCCTCAGCGGCCTTCTCGCCGGCTGTGCGACGCAGCCCTCCGGGGAGGACGCCGCACCTGACAAGCATGCCCGTGTCCCCTACCAGACCGGCGTCCCGCCCGCGGCGCCCGCAACCCCCAAGGCCGCCGCCGCTGCCCCCAGTTCCAAGCCCCTCGATGCGACGCGCCTGCCGCCCTTCGATGGCGAAAAGCAGGTGGTCAAGGAGCCGCTGCGCGGCGTACCCACCGTCGACCGCACGGTACAACCCGACGACCTGTGGGAGCGAATTCGCGCGGGCTTTTCGATGCCGAACCTGGAGGGCCCCATCGTGCAGGACCACACGGCGTGGTACGCGGCGCGCCCCGACGCGCTCAAGCGCATGTTCGAGCGCAGCCGGCGCTACCTGTATCACATCGTCGAGGAGCTGGAAAAGCGCGGCTTGCCCACCGAGCTCGCGCTGCTGCCGATGGTGGAAAGCTCCTTCAACCCGATGGCGTATTCGCGCGCCCACGCCTCGGGGCTGTGGCAGTTCATCCCCGGCACGGGAAAGCGCTACGACCTCGCCCAGAACTGGTGGTACGACGGGCGCCGCGACATCGTCGCCTCGACCTCTGCCGCGCTCGATTACCTCAAGGCCAACTATGAGATGAACGGCGACTGGCACCTCGCCCTCGCCTCGTACAACTGGGGCGAGAACGCGGTGGCGAAGGCGGTCGAGCGCAACAAGGCCGCCGGGCTGCCAACCGACTTTTCGAGCCTGCGCATGCCCGAGGAGACGCGCTACTACGTGCCCAAGCTGCAGGCGCTGAAGAACATCATCGCCAATCCCGGCCCGTTCGGCATCGTGCTCGACCCGATCCCCAACCAGCCCTACTTCGTCACCGCGGCGCGCACGCAGGACATCGACATCAAGCTGGCCGCGAAGCTGGCCGAGATGCCGGTGGAGGAATTCATCGCCCTCAACCCCGCCTTCAACCGGCCGATCATCCCGGCTTCGCTCAATGCGCGCATCGTCCTGCCGGCCGACAAGCTCGAAATTTTCCACGCCAACCTGCAAAAGCACGACAGCAAGGCCCTCGTGTCGTGGCAGACGTACGAGCCGAAGCCGGGCGAGAAACTCGAGTCGGTGGCCAAGCGTTTCGGCGTTTCGGTCGGGCAGCTCAGGGAAGTCAACGGCGTGAGCGCGCGCACGCGGGTGCTGCCTGCCATGCTGGTGGTGCCGATGAACGGCGCCGGCGGGGTGGGCGGTTCCGGCGCGGACACCGAGACCCGCCTCCCGCTCATGTACAGCCCGCCGATTCCACAGGTTGAAACACGCACCAGCGTGCACACCGTACGGGCCGGGGAAACCCTGCTGTCGATTGCACGTCATTACCGCGTGACCCCGGACGACCTGCGGCGCTGGAATCCGATGGGCCGGCTCACGGTGGGGCAGAAACTGCGCATCCAGATCGCCGCGCCGACCGCTTCCGCGGCTCACAACAAAGCTTCCTCCCAGCATCAGGCCTCGGCTCCGAGAAAAGTTAAAATATCGAATAAAATCAGTCAGAAGAAGCACACTCCTCAGGCGAATCCTCAAGTAAAAGGCAAAGCCGTTCGCGGGCACCGCTAGGGCCCTGGCTTTGCGCGCCGCAACACGGCGCCCCCCCCCTGAAACGGTTGCACGAGCCGTTCAGCGGTCTAGAATCGGTTCCCCGTTTTCGATTCCACGCCCCCACACCGCGACATGCGCGCCCTCCTGCGCCGGACGCTCTTCCTCTGCATTGCGGGCGGCATTCCGCTGACCGTAAACGCGGACCCCCTGGTGTTCTTCCTCATGAGCGCGGCCCGGGAGATCGCCTCCTCGGCCATCGAGAAATCACTCGCGCGCTCGGCGGCGCCTGCCGTGCCGGCGCCCGCCACCAATTACCCGGGCACCGCGGTCGAGCCGGAAACCCTGCGGCGAATCATCGACGAGAGCTTCACCTACCTGTCGTCGTCGCAGCGCGCCGAGATATTCGACAGCCTCAACACGCTGCTGCTCGACCCCAAGGTCGGGCCGGCGCGGGCGTCGCTGATCGAATACTTCCTGCACAAGGCGCTGGCAGTGCGCGCCGCCCAGGTGGAGCTCGGCAAACTCACGCAGGAGCAGAAGGAAGGGCTCGCGCGGCAGTTCCGCCAGGAAGTGGGCGACCGTCCGGAGGCTGAGCGGCGCCAGCTCCAGGGCCTGCTCGAACAGCACCTGCTGCCGGTCCCCGCCGACCTGAACCAGATGCTGCTCGCGCAGTTGCAGGAAGCCCGCTAGACCGTCTGCGCCCGGTCGCCGGGCCAGTGGCCCCTCCCCAGCGGTGCCCCCTCAGGTGTACCCGGCCGCGACGAGCTTGCGCGTGTACTCCGAGCGCGAATCGACCAGCACCTCGTCGATCGGACCGCTCTCGACCACTTCGCTGTCCTTCATGACCAGCACCCGGTGCGCCATGGCGCGCACCACGTCGATGTCATGCGTGACGAGGACGTAGCTCAGCCCGTGGCGGCGCTGCAACTCGCCCAGCAGGTCGAGCACCTGTTTCTGGATCGTGACGTCCAGCGCGCTGGTCGGCTCGTCGAGCACCACGATGCGCGGGCGCACGATAAGCGCCCGGGCGATGGCGATGCGCTGGCGCTGGCCGCCGGAGAACTGGTGCGGGTAGCGGTCGAGGAGCGGTTCGACCGTGCCGCTTTCCGTCAGCCCGACTTCCTGCAGGGCCTGCACGATGCGCTCACGCCGGCCGGCCGCATCGAGGTCCGGCTCGTGGATCTCGAGCCCCTCGCCGACGATCGCCTCCACCGTCAGGCGCGGTGACAGTGACGAGAGCGGGTCCTGGAACACGACCTGGATCTCGCGCCGCAGGCGGCGCTTGGCGTCGGCGTCGGCGCCCAGCCACTGCGCGTCGCCCACGTGGATCTCGCCCCTGGCGGAAACGAGGTTGAGCAGCGCGAGCGCAAGCGTAGTCTTGCCCGAGCCCGATTCGCCGATGATGCCCAGGGTTTCGCCCGGCGCGAGTTCGAAATCGGCGCCCTTCACCGCGACAAAGCGCCCCTTGGAGAACCAGCCGCGGATTCCCGCCAGCGGGACCGGGTACTCGACCGACACGTCGTGCGCGGAGAGCACGCGGCCCTCCCCCGGCGAGCCGGCATTGCGCTGCGGCCGGCTGTCGATGAGCTTGCGCGTGTAGGGGTGGCCGGGCGCACGCATGACTTCGGCAGTCGGGCCCTGCTCCACGATCACTCCGCGCTCCATCACCGCGACGCGGTCGGCATAACGGCGCACGAGGTTGAGGTCATGCGTAATCAGGAGCAGGCTCATGCCCGTCTCGGCCCGCAGGCGGTCGAGCAATTCGAGGATCTGCAGGCGGATGGACGCGTCGAGCGCGGTGGTGGGCTCGTCGGCGACAAGCAGTTTCGGGTTGCACGCGAGGGCCATCGCGATCATTGCGCGCTGCCGCTGTCCGCCCGAGAGCTGGTGCGGATAGCTGCGCGCGCGGCGCCCGGGGTCTTCGATGCCGACGCGCCGCATCGCCGCCACCGCCCCCTCGCGCGCGGCCTGCGCATCCATGGCTTCGTGGATGCGCAGCGATTCGGCGATCTGCTCGCCTACCCGGTGCACCGGATTGAGCGCCGTCATGGGTTCCTGGAACACCATTGCGATGTCGCGCCCGCGCAGCGCATGCAATTCGGGCAGCGGCATCTTCAGCACGTCGCGCCCCTCGAACAGGATCTCGCCGCTCACACGCGCCGACTCGAGCAGGCGCATGAGGGACAGCGCCGTGACGGTCTTGCCCGAACCGGATTCCCCTACGAGCGCAAGCCGCTCGCCCTCGGCCAGCGAAAACGAAACCCGGTCGACCACGCGGCGCGAGCCGAATTCGACACTGAGGTCGCGTACCTCGAGGCGATTCATGCGTCGTCCCCCTCCAGCACCTTGCGCGGGTCGAGCGCATCGCGCAGCGCATCGCCCACCAGGATCAGCAGCAGCAGCGTGACCACCAGAACGACGAAAGTCGACAGCGAGATCCACCAGCTGTCGAGGTTGTTCTTGCCCTGGCTGAGCAACTCGCCCAGGCTCGGCGTGCCCGGCGGCATGCCCAGGCCGAGGAAGTCCAGGCTGGTGAGCGCACCCACGGCGGCAGCCATTTCGAAGGGCACCAGCGTGACCACCGGGGTCAGGCTGTTGGGGAGGATGTGCCGCGTCATGATGCGGAAATTGCTCTGCCCCAGAGCGCGCGCGGCGCGCACGTAGTCGAGCGTGCGGTTCTTGAGGAATTCGGCGCGCACGTAGGCGGCGATCCCGAGCCACCCGAACACGGAAAGCAGCAACACCAGCAGCCAGAAGCTCGGCGCGAACATCGACGACAGGATGATCAGCATGTAGAGGGTCGGCATCGAGCTCCACATCTCGTTGAAGCGCTCCATGACGATATCGGTCCAGCCCGCGAAGTAACCCTGGATCGCCCCCACCAGCACCCCGACCACCGCGCCGATCGCCGACACGATCAGCGCGAACAGCACCGAGATGCGAAAGCCGTAGACCAGGCGCGCCAGCAGGTCTCGGCCGGTGTCGTCGGTGCCGAGGAGGTTCTGCGCATCCGGCCGCGCCGGATTGGGCTGGGTGGAGAAATAATTGAGCGTGCTGTAGTGGTAGGGATTGGGCGGGTAGACGGAGAAATTCCCCGGCTTGGCGAGGTTCTGGCGGATGAGCGGGTCGAGGTAGTCGGTCGGGGACGGGAAATCGCCGCCGAAGGTGGTCTCGGGCAGCGTCTGCACGAGCGGGAAATACCAGTGGCCCTCATAGCGCACCACCAGCGGCTTGTCGTTGGAGAGGACTTCGGCGAACAGGCTGAGCACGAAAAGCACGAGGAAAATAAGCAGGCTGTAGTACCCCAGCCTATTGGCGCGGAAGCGCCGCCACGCGCGCCGGCCCGGGCTGTGGGCCGCGGCTGCCGGGGCTGCCCGCGGCGATTCGTTAACCACGGCCTCAGTCAAAGTAGGTCACCCTGGGATCGACCCAGATATAGCTCAGGTCGCGCAGCAGCGTGGTGAACAGGCCGATGATGGTGAACAGGAACAGGCTTCCGAGCACCACCGGGTAGTCGCGGCGGATCACCGATTCGTACGAAAGCAACCCCAGGCCGTCGAGCGAAAACAGGGTTTCGATGAGCAGCGACCCGGTGAAGAATGCCCCGACGAACGCCGCCGGGAAGCCGGTCATGATCGGGATCATCGCGTTGCGGAACACATGGCGCCACAACACGGTGCGCTCGTCCACGCCCTTGGCGCGCGCGGTCAGGACGTACTGCTTGCGGATTTCCTCCAGCACCGAATTCTTGGTGAGCACCGTGATGACCGCGAAGCCACCGAGCACCATGGCCGTGACCGGCATGGCGATGTGCCAGAAGTAGTCGGCGATCCTGCCCCACAGGCTCAGCTCGGGCCAGTTCATCGAGGTGAGCCCGCGCAACGGGAACCATTGCACGAACGAACCGCCGCCGAAGAGCACCAGCAGCACCACGCCCATCACGAAACTGGGAATGGCGTAACCGAGGAGCACGATGAAAGTGGTCACCGCATCGAACCGGCTTCCGGCGCGCACGGCCTTGGCGATGCCGAGCGGCACCGAAATGAGGTACACGAGCAGGAACGTCCACAGGCCCAGGCTGATCGACACCGGCAGCTTTTCCACGATGAGCTGCCACACGTCCTTGTTGTGATAAAAGCTCTTGCCCAGGTCGAATCGCAGGAACCGCGACAGCATCTGCACATAGCGCTCGAGGGGCGGCTTGTCGAACCCGTAGAGCTGCTTGATCTCCTCGATGCGCTTGGCGTCGACGCCCTGCCGGCCGCGATAGCCGCTGCCGGCGGTGGAGGGGCCCTCGCCGCCCGCTTCGCGCCCCTGCAACTGCGACACCAGTTGCTCGACCGGCCCGCCGGGCACGAACTGCACAACCGCGAACGTTATGGTGAGGATGCCGACCAGGGTCGGGATCATGAGGAGCAACCGCTTGAGGACATAGGACCACATTGCGTCGCTCCTACTTTCGCCACCAGGTTTGCAGGACCCAGCTTTCGGGCTGGTAGTACAGCGGCTTTACCGCCGGCTGGCCGAACTTCGCGGCGCGATAGGCCACGCGATAGGTGTTCGAGTAGTACTGCGGGATCGCGTAGTAGCCATGGCGCAGGACGCGGTCGAGCGCGCGCAGGCGCGCCACCAGCTCGGGGCGGGTGCGCGCAGAAATCACCTGGGTCAGTAGCGCATCCACGGCCGGATCCTTGATGCCGATGAGGTTGCTCGAACCTTCGGTTTCGGCCGATTGCGAGCCGAAGCGATCCACCAGCTCGTTGCCGGGCGCCTCGCTGCCGGGCACGCGCACCACGAACAAGTCGAAGTCAAACACGTCCAGGCGCTTTTGCAGCAGCGCGAAGTCGACCACCCGCACTTCGGCCTGGATGCCCAGCTTGGCCAGCGCCTGGATGAAAGGCGTGTTGACCGGGCCGCTGCGCGCGGAATTATCCAGGAACTCCACCGTCAGCGGCTCGCCCTTGGGATTGCGCAGCATGCCGTCGCGGTAGGTCCAACCCGCTGCGGCAAGCAGGTCCTTCGCCTTGCGCAGGTTGGCGCGCAGGCTGCCCGGCGGCTCGGTCGAGGGCGGCTGAGGGACCGGCTCGGTGAACACTTGCGCCGGCAGCTTCGCGCGCAACGGCTCGAGTGCGGCGAGCTCGTCGGCCCCCGGCAGCCCCTTGGCCTCGAAGTCGCTGCCGTTGAAGAAGCCGCGCACCCGGATGTAGGATTTGTAGAACAACTTGCGGTTCATCCACTCGAAATCAAACGCCAGGCCGAGCGCCTCGCGCACGCGTGGATCCTTGAATTTCTCGCGCCGCGTGTTGATGAGGAAGCCCTGGAAATCTCCCGCGTTCTTCGAAGTGAGCTCGGACTTCACCAATTCGCCTGACTCGAATTTCTTGCCGCTGTAGGTGCGGGCCCATTCGCGCGCCGAGAAGCTGCGGATGTAGTCGAACTCGCCGGCCTTGAACGCCTCGGTCTGCGCGGTGTTGTCCTGGTAGATCTTGTAGGTGATCTTGTCGAAGTTGAACATGCCGCGGCGAGTGTTGAGATCGCGCGCCCAGTAGTTCGGGTCGCGGTCGTAAGTGATGTCACGGCCGAAGTTGAGCCGCCCGACGCGGTACGGGCCGCTGGCCATCGGCATTTCGAGGATGATCTGGTCGAACGGCTTGCCCCCGCCCCACTCGCGGCTGAATACCGGCAACCCTCCCACCATCAGCGGGAGCTCGGCATTGACGCGGCTGAACTCGAAGCGCACCAATAGCGGCGCCACCACCACCGCCTGTTTCACGTCGCCGAAAACGACGCGGTACTGCGGCGCTGCGAGCTTGCTCATGAGCATGTCGAAGCTGTGCTTCACGTCCGCTGCCGTGACCGGCTTGCCGTTGTGGAATCGCGCCGCCGGATTGATGCGGAAAGTGGCCGACAGGCCGTCGGCGGCGACCTCGACGTCCTCGGCGAGCAGGCCGTAGGCCGTGGTGGGCTCGTCCATGGTCCCGGTGAGCAATGATTCGAACACCAGCGCACTGAGCCCCGGCGGCGCCGTGCCCTTGAGCGTGAACGGGTTGTACTTGTCGAAGTTGGAGATGCGAAGCGGGGGCACGAGGTCGATGCTGCCGCCCTTGGGCGCGGCTGGGTTGACCCACTCGAAGCTCGCAAACCCAGCGGGGTACTTCAGGTCGCCGAACTGGCCGTA
This sequence comes from Burkholderiales bacterium, assembly GCA_038319115.1. Classification (GTDB taxonomy): domain Bacteria; phylum Pseudomonadota; class Gammaproteobacteria; order Burkholderiales; family SG8-39; genus SZAS-79. Next base: position 19,489 of record JBBQCV010000037.1, read on the forward strand.
CCCATGGGCTGCCTGGGCCTGCGGCGCGACCACCGCGCACAGGGCGCAAAGGACGACGCCGCCCGCCCCGCGCCAACTTGCTTCGCCAACTTTCTCCAGGACGCTCACGCCGCCGCCGGTTGCCAGCCGCGCGGCATCGCCTCGAGCAGGCGGCGCGTGTACGGGTCGCGCGGGTTCGCATAGAGCGCGTCCGACCCGCCGCGCTCGACGATGCGGCCCTCGCGCATGACCATGACCTCGTCGGCCATGTATCGCACCACGGCCAGGTCGTGCGAGATGAACAGGTAACTCATGCCGAATTCGTCCTGCAGTTCCTGGAGCAGATTGAGCAGCTGGGCCTGGATGGAGACATCGAGCGCGGAGACCGACTCGTCGCAGATCAGTACGTCGGGCTTCATCGTGAGGCAGCGCGCGATCGCGATCCTTTGTCGCTGGCCCCCCGAGAATTCGTGAGGATACTTGAAGAATGCCGAGCCGGGCAGGCCGACCCGGTCGAAAAGCTCGAGCGCAAGGCGCCGGCGATCGGCTTCGTCGCTGCCGATGGCGTGGATGCGCATCGGTTCCAGCAGGATCTGGCCGGCGGTGAAGCGCGGGTTGAGCGAAGCGTATGGGTTCTGGAACACGACCTGGATCCGGCGCTTGGCACGCAGGAACCCCGGCGCGGGCAATGAAAGCCAGTCGCGTCCCTCGAACAGCACCTCACCCGCGCTGGCCGGGACGAGTCGCATGAGCATGAGGGCGAGCGTGGTCTTGCCCGAACCGGATTCCCCGACCAGGCCCAGCGTCTTTCCCCGGCGCAGGATGAAAGAGACATCGTCCACGGCTATGACCCTGCGCCGCGCAAACAATCCGGCGCGCAACTCATAGTGCTTGGTCAGGTGGCGCGCCTCGAGGATGACTTCCTCGTCACCGGTGATACCGCGGGGCCGCTGCGCGACCGGGCCAGGACCGGCGCTGCGCGTGGCGACAAAGTCCGCAATCACCAAAAGCCGCATCGGCCGGCCCTCGGCCGGCGGCCGGCACGCCAGCAGCGCCTTGGTATAGGGCTCGCGGGGGCTGCCAAAGATCGCCGCAGCGCAGCCCTGCTCGCGGATCTCGCCCGCCTGCATCACCACCACCGTGTCCGCGATCTCGCCCACCACCGCCAGGTCGTGCGTGATGAACAGCATCGCCATGCGGCGCCTGTCCTTCACTTCGGCCATGAGCTGGAGGATCTGCCTTTGCACCGTCACGTCGAGCGCGGTGGTCGGCTCGTCGGCCACCAGCAACTGCGGCTCGCACGCAATCGCCATCGCGATCATGACCCGCTGCTGCTGGCCTCCCGAAAGCTGGTGCGGATAGGCATCCACCCGCACGGCCGGGTCCGGCAGGCCGACCTCGGCCAGCAGTTCGATCGCGCGCGCCCTCGCCGCCCGGCGCCCGAGCCCGAGGTGCTGGGTCAATACCTCGCCGATCTGGAACCCAACCGTGAACACCGGGTTGAGCGAACTCATGGGCTCCTGGAAGATCATCGAGATCCCGGCGCCGCGCAGGGCGCGCAGGTCCTTTTTCTGCGCCTTCACGAGGTCCTGGCCCGAATAAAGGATTGCGCTACCCGGCCGCACCACAGCATTGCGCGGCAGCAGCCCGAGGATGGCGAGCGCGGTCACGGATTTCCCGCTTCCCGATTCGCCCACCAGCGCCACCGTGCGATTGGCAGGCACCTCGAAGCTCACCCCGCGCACGGCGGCCACCACCTCAGCCCGCCCCACGCGAAAATCGACCGCGAGGTCGCGCACCGCGAGCAAGGTCGGCGCTTCGGCTTGCGCGCTCAATTGAGCCTCGGGTCGAGCGCATCGCGCAGCGCATCGGTGAGCAGGCTGAACGCGGTCACCAGCACGGCCATCGCGAGCGTCGCCGCGGTGAGCTGCCACCACCGCCCGTTGAGAAGCTCGGTCTGCGCCTCGTTGATCATGCTGCCCCACGAGACCGTGTCGATGCCCACGCCGAATCCGAGGAAGCTCAGGATCACCTCGGATTTGATGAACAGCACCACGTGCAGGGAAAGCTGCACGAGCACCACATGGGCAACATTGGGCAGGATGTGGAGGTACATGCGGCTCGCGTCGCTGGCGCCGATCGCGTCGGCCGCCAGCACGTATTCGCGCGACTTGTGGCGGATGTACTCTGCGCGCACGAGGCGGAAGATCCCGGTCCAGCCGGTGAAGCCGAGGATCAGCACCACCGTCAGCGTGCCTTTCTGGTTGAGTACGGCGGCGATCGCAAGGATGAGCAGCAGGTACGGGATCGACGTGAAGACGTTGTAGACCCACTCGAGCACCGCATCGACCTTGCCGCCGCGGTAGCCGGCCTGTGCGCCGAGTAATGTGCCGATCAGCGTGGCGAGCAGCGCCGCCGACAGACCCACGAGCACCGACGTCTGGGTCGCCTTGATCGTCTTCTGCACGATGTCGCGCCCCCATTTGTCGCCGCCGAACGCGAGCGTTGCGGCGCGCGGTGCGGGGCCCTCGCCCGCCGCGAGGCTGCGCGAGAGTTCCGCCAGCTCAGCACCGATCGGATCCACGATGCCGAGGTCTTCCTGTTGGGCTGCGGCATCCGCCGTCCCGATCGGCACGGGCCCGGCGGCATCGGCCCCGGCGGCGGCGCGTTGGGAGACAAAGCCCGGGGGCGCATAGCTGATCCCCTGTTCGCGTGCCCAGTCACCGGCGATCAGCCCTGCCCCGGCGCCCATCGCAACCGCGAGGTACGCGATCACCACCAGTGCGCACGCCATGCCCACGCGATCGACGCGGAACCGCTCCCACGCCATGCCCCACAGGCCTGCGGCAGCGGCCTGGGGCAGCGACACCGCGGCGGCGCTCATTTGAGCTGCACCCGTGGGTCGAGCGCCTTGTACAGGAGGTCGGTCACCAGGTTGACCACCATGGTGGCGATAGCGACGTACACCGTGACGGCCTTGATGAGGGGGAAATCGCTGCGCTCGACCGCGAGGATGACTTCGCGGCCGATCCCCGGAATGGAGAAAAATCGCTCGATGAGGAACGCCCCTGCCAGCAGCCCCGGAAGCTGGATCATGATATTCGTCAGGACCGGGATAGCCGCGTTGCGAAGCACGTGGACGCCCAGCGTGCGCGCCTCGCCCAGGCCCTTGGCGCGCGCGGTGCGAACGTAATCCTGGTTGATTTCTTCGAGGAAGAAACTGCGATACAGGCGGATGTCGGGCGCGAGCGTGACCACGACCCCGACGAGGATCGGCAATGCGCTGTATCGGAACAGGTTCTCGGCCAGTCCATGGCCCCAGCCCTGCACCGGGAACCACCCGAGGCGGTAGCCGATCAGGTACTGGAACACGATGATGTAGACGAGGATGCTGACCGACTGGCCCACCGTGCAGGCGATCATGATGGCTCGATCGGTGAGCGAGCCGCGCAAGTAGGCCACCAGCATCGCCGCGATCATCGAAAGCACGGTGCTGATGACCAGCATGGGCACCAGCACCGTAAGGGAGGGCCCCAGCCTCGTTGCAAAGATCGCGGAGACCTTTTCGTTGGTCGCCCAGCTCACGCCGAAATCGCCGCTTACGACCTGCTTCACGAAGATCCACAGCTGGACGTAGTACGGCTGGTCGATGCCGAGCTGGCGGCGGATGTTCTCGATCTGCTCCGGGTTGGAAATCTTGCCCACCAGCAGGTAGGCCGGGTCGCCGCCGACGACGTTGAAGATGAAGAACACCAGCAGCACCACGCCCGCCAGGGTGGGGACGAAACGCAGCAGCCGGCGCAGGATGTAAGCGGCCATGCCTAGTTCCCCTTCCGCGGGTCGAGGTCGATGTACAGCCATTCGGAATGGAAAACCGGGTGCTTGCGGAAACCCACCACGTGCGGCTGGAGCAGGACGTTGCGGTAGCGGCTGTCGCCCAGCATCCACACCGAGTCGACTTCCATGATCCGGGTCATTTCGCGATACAGCCGGTTGCGCTCCGGGCCATCGGGCAGCAGGCGCGATGCCTCGTAGCGGCGGTCGAACTCAGGCGAGCGGTAGCAGGCGTTGTTGCTCTGCTTCGCGTTCGGCCCGTACAGCAGCTGCATGAAATTATCGCCGTCGGGGTAGTCGGCGATCCACGCCGAGCCGCGCATCATGAGGCGGCACTCGTTCTCGAGCTTGATGAGCTCCGGGAAGCGATCCTTGTGGAACTGGATGCGCACCCCGATCGCGTCCATCGAGCGCTTCATGAGCTCGTCGAACTGGCGCGCGACCTCGGTAGGCACCGAGGAATAGCGGATCAGCAGCGGGCTGCCGTCGGGCAGCGTGCGGTACCCATCGGCACCGCGCCGGTAGCCGAAACGCTCGAGCAGCGCGTTGGCGAGCCGCGGATCGTAATGGATGCTGCTGCGGTACTGCGGGTCGTGTCCCGCCACGCCAGGCGGGATCGGGAACTGCGCGCGCACCGACTGCCCGTTGCGAATGATGCGGATCTGGTCGTCCAGCTTGTAGGCCATGGCGATCGCCCGCCGCAGCGCGATCTTTTCCTTTGACAGCCCGCCCACTGGATTGGGCTTGCCCGCGATCGACTCCTGCATGTTGAAGTACGTGTATGTGATTTCCGGATCGACGCTGTGGTCGAGCTTGAAGCCGCGCGTGGCGAACTCGGGCCTGAGCCTGCCATCGGGGCCGAGGAACATCCCCGCAAGCTCCGATAGCTGGTACTCCATGTCAGTCTGCCCGGCAAGGAACGCCAGCCAGCGGCCCTGTGTCTCCTCCATGATGCTGATTTCCACGGCGTCGATGGCCGGCAGCCGAACGCCTTTCATGCGCGCCGCGATGGCTTTGTCCGCCGGAGTGTCGCCGGGCTCGAAATCCCACGTTCTGGCGCGAAATCCGGGATTGGCCTCGAGGATGATCTTCGAGGAGCGCACGTAGCTCCTGAGGCGAAACGGCCCGGTGCCGACCGGATGCGAATTGGTGTCGTCGCCGTAGGTCTCGATCACTTCGCGCGCCACGGCCCCCGCGAGCGGAAAGGCAAGCACGTGGGAAAAGTTGAAGTCGGTCTGGTTCAACCGGATGCGCAGCGTGTGCCGGTCTGGCACTTCAAGGCCGGCCACCGGCGCGGCGTAGTCAAAGCGGCCGGCCTTTTTGGCGCGCGCAACGAACTCGTCGAGCCCGGCGATCTTGCCTTCGAAGAGGAAGGCATACGGCGAGCGGTTGGCCGGGTCCATGAAGCGCTTGATCGAATAGGCGTAGTCGTCGGCCGTGAGTTCCCGCTTCACGCCCTTGAAAGCCGGGTCATCGGCAAAGTAGATGCCCGGCCGAACGTGCAGCGTATAGGTGCGCCCCGCGTCGGTGATTTCCGGCAGATCGCGCGCCGTGTTCGGCGCAAGCCTGGCCGGCCGCGCAAG
>JBBQCV010000038.1:0-24434 GCA_038319115.1 Burkholderiales bacterium
GCCGCTCACCAGCCCCGAAGCCGCCAGCAGCAGCACGCCGATTTCGGCAATCACGATGAAGGCGCAGGCCGTCTCGCCCCGCCGCACGTAAGTCACAGCCAGGCGCGCATAGCACCCCACGGTCACCAGCGCCAGGAACGCGATGCCGATGAAATTCATCATGTCGCTCGCCCCGGTCAACGCAACCCACCCCCAGCCCGAAGGCAGCCCGGCCTCGGCGAGGTAGCGGTCGACGGGCAGCACCCAGAGCGAGGGCAGGTCCCCGAGCGGGATGTGTGGCGGGACGATCCCGCTTGCATAGACGGCGAAAGTCGCCACCAGGAGGCTCAGGCCGATGCGGGTGCCCCAGTCGAGCCAGCGCGCGTAGCGCAATTGCTCCTCGGAAACCTGTGCCCGGCTCATGGCCAGACTCCGAGGCCCTTGAGCAGGGCGCGCACCCCGGCGAAGAGGAGGAACGTGATCACGGTCCTGCGGATGATCCGCGTCGGCGCCACGCGCAGCAGCCGAGCGCCGATGCGCGCGCCGAGCATGATCCCGACGCAGCAGGGCACCACCAGCATGGGAAGCATCGCTCCCCGGTTGAGGTAGATCCACGCGGCGGAAGTGTCGATCACCGACAGGAGGAAGCTGCTGGTGCCGGCGGCGAGCTTGAGCGGGACGCCCATGAGCAGGTTGAGCGCCGGCACGTTCGCCCATCCGGCGCCGAGGCCGAACATGCCCGCGAGCAGTCCGATCACGGCGAAGGTCCCCATTCCCGCGAGGGTGTTCCGCGCCTTCCATTCCACGTCCCGGCCCAGCGCCGGGTCGAAGTAGATCCCGTGCAGGCGCAGGGCATCCGAAAGCGCGTCGGGCGCGGGTGCCGCACCCTCCACTCGGCCCTGCGTGCGCAGCATCAGGACCACGATGGCAAGGATGACCGCGCCCAATGCCGTCTGCACCACATGCGCTGGCAATGCCAAGCCGAGCAGGGCGCCGAATATCGACGTGATCGATCCAACGAGCGCCAAGGGCAGGGCAAGGCGCATGCTCGCCATGCCGCTGCGCAGGAGCGAAGGGCCGGCGGCAAGCGCCCCGCACAGCGCGAGCAACAGCCCCGCGCCGCGCACGAAATCGAGGTGGAACGGGAAGAATCCGCTGACGATCGGCACGAACAGCACCCCGCCGCCCACGCCGCCGAGGATCGCGACGATGCCGAGCAGCAGCGTCACGCCAAACAGCGCGAGCGGCCAGACCCACCATGCCGAGGCGCCGCTTCCAGTGCCGTTGGCCGCTTCGACGCTCTCGGGCGCCACAAGCACGAGCACCGCCAGCACGAGCACCGCCAGCACGAGCGGGGCGATCCAGGCAGTGGGAGAACGCGAATGCAATCTATTGGCGGCGGGAGTCGTGGAGTCTGCGGGGACCAAGGCCCCGGTGGCGATTGTCCCATGCCGCATGTGCGTTCAAGCTGGATTGACACTCCATATGGCGAACCCCTATGCTCCCCGGCCCTGCCATTGCCGCCAATCCATATTTCCGCATGCCCAGGCTCGCTGCGAACCTCTCGACGCTGTTCACCGAATGCGATTTCCTCGCGCGCTTCGATGCGGCCGCCAAGGCCGGGTTTCGCTATGTCGAATACCAGTTTCCCTATGCATTCGATCGCGAGGCCGTGGCGCTCAAAGCACGCGAAGCCGGTGTGCAGGTCGTTCTCCACAACATTCCGGCAGGCGATGCGGGCAAGGGGGATCGGGGCATCGCCTGCCTCCCCGATCGGCAGGCGGAGTTTCGCGACGGCGTGACGCGGGCGATCGAATACGCGCGCGCGGCCGCGTGCCCGCGGCTGAACTGCCTTGCCGGCATCCCGACCCCCGATGTTTCCGCCGCGATGGCGCACGCGACTTTCGTAGGCAACGTGCGATTCGCTGCGCGCGAACTCGGCAAGGCGGGCCTCGACCTGGTGATCGAACCGATCAATACCCGCACGGTCCCGGGTTTTTTCCTTTCCGGATCGGCGCAGGCGGTGGCGGTCCTCGACCAGGCGGGCATGGACAACGCGTACATCCAGTACGACCTGTTCCACATGCAGATCATGGAAGGTGACCTCGCCAGGACGCTCGCGCGTTTGCTTCCCCGCATCGGCCATATCCAGATCGCCGATGTGCCCGACCGCCACGAACCCGGCACGGGCGAGCTTAATTTCGGTTACCTGCTCGCCGAGATCGACCGCCTTGGCTACAAGGGCGCCGTCGGCTGTGAGTACAATCCCGCTGGCGACACCCTGAGCGGCCTGGCCTGGGCCGCCCCTTACCTGAAGGCCTGAATGGGCGCGGAAGAACTCACGGCAGAGCAAATCCAGCCGCAGATCGATCCCGCGCGCCAGCGCGAAGTGGTTGCGGCGCTGCGCGCTTTCATGCCGGTGCACGCGGTGCTGTACCGCGATGAGGAGACGCGGCCCTACGAGTGCGATGGCCTGTCGGCTTACCGCCAGCTTCCCATGGTGGTGGCCCTGCCCGAGACGGAAGAGCAGGTTGCGCGCGTGCTCAGGACTTGCCATTCGCTCAAGGTGCCGGTGGTACCGCGCGGCGCGGGCACCGGGCTTTCCGGCGGCGCGCTGCCCTCGGCCGAGGGGGTCCTGCTCGGCATGGCCAAGTTCAACCGAATCCTCGCCATCGATCCGCAGGCGCGCACCGCGCGGGTCCAGCCGGGGGTGCGCAACGCGGCCATCTCGGAGGCCGCCGCCGTGCATCGCCTGTATTACGCGCCCGACCCGTCGAGCCAGATCGCCTGCACCATCGGCGGCAACATCGCGGAAAACTCGGGCGGACTGCATTGCCTCAAGTACGGCCTCACGGTGCACAACGTGCTGCGCGTGCGCGGGTTCACCGTGGAAGGCGAGCCGATCGAATTCGGTTCCGAGGCGCTCGATGCGCCGGGGTTCGACCTGCTTGCGCTGGCGATCGGGTCGGAGGGCATGCTGGCCGTGACGATGGAGGCGACCGTGAAGCTCGTCCCCAAGCCTGAAGTCGCGCAAGTGATCATGGCTTCGTTCGCCGACGTGGAAACCGCCGGCAATGCAGTGGCCGACATGATCGCCGCGGGCATCATTCCCGCCGGGCTGGAAATGATGGATCGGCCCGCCACCCACGCCGTGGAGGAGTTCGTGCATGCCGGTTACGACCTCGACGCTGCCGCCATCCTGTTGTGCGAATCCGACGGAACGCCGGCCGAAGTGGCGGAAGAGATCGGGCGGATGAAGGCGGTGCTGGCGCGCTCCGGCGCAACCCAGCTCAAGGTATCGACAAGCGAAGCCGAGCGGCTGCAATTCTGGGCTGGGCGTAAGGCCGCTTTCCCGGCAGTAGGCAGGATCTCGCCCGACTATTACTGCATGGATGGCACCATCCCCAAGAAGCGGCTGGGCGAGATGCTGCGGTTCATCGCCGAAATGGAGCGCAAATACGCGCTGCGCTGCCCCAACGTGTTCCACGCGGGCGACGGCAACCTGCACCCGCTCATCCTGTTCGATGCCAACGACCCGGAGCAGTTGCAGCGCACAGAGGCGTTTGCCGGCGAGGTGCTCGAGAAGTGCGTCGCCGTTGGCGGTACGATTACCGGCGAGCACGGCGTGGGCATCGAGAAGATCAACCAGATGTGCGTGCAGTTCGGGGCCAAGGAAATTTCCCTGTTCCTCGCGCTCAAGGGCGCTTTCGACCCGCTCGGGCTGCTCAATCCGGGCAAGAACATTCCCACGCTCCACCGCTGCGCCGAGTACGGGCGGATGCATGTTCGCCCCGGCAGCCAGCCTTTCCCCGATTTGCCGAGGTTCTAGCTGGACGCGCTGATCGTGGAGTTCGCCGAACGCGTCCGCTCGGCTGCCGGTGCGGGAGCGGGGCTTTGCCTGCGCGGCAACGGAACCAAGGATTTTTACGGCGGCCCGCTGCAAGGCGAGCGGCTGGAAGTGGGCGCCCATGCCGGCATCGTCAGCTACGAGCCCAGCGAACTTGTCGTGACCGCGCGTTGCGGCACGCGGCTCGCCGACCTCGAGGCCGAGCTCGCACAGCATCACCAGATGCTTGCCTTCGAGCCGCCGCATTTCGGCCCCGGCGCCACGCTGGGAGGCTGCGTCGCGGCGGGGCTGTCGGGCCCGCGACGGGCGGCCAACGGGGCTTATTACGGCGCCGTGCGTGACTTCGTCCTGGGGTGCGTGCTCATGGACGGGCGCGGCGACGTGATGCGGTTCGGCGGCCAAGTCATGAAGAACGTCGCGGGCTACGACGTTTCCCGCCTCGTGACCGGTTCCATGGGCACCCTTGGCATCCTGCTCGAGATGTCGCTCAAGGTGCTACCACAGCCGGTCGCCAACGCGACGCTTCGCTTCGAGATGGGAGAAGCCGCGGCCGTGAGCAACCTCAACGATTGGGGCGGGCGCCCATATCCGCTCACCGCCAGCGCGTGGTGTGACGGCGTACTGCATGTGCGCCTCGAAGGGGCGGCCGCTGCGGTCGAGGCGGCTTGTGCGGCGCTCGGCGGAGAGCGCATCGACGCCGCGGGGGCGGTGGAATTCTGGCGGGGGTTGCGCGAACAGACGGCGCCGTTCTTCGACGGCTCCGGCGCCCTGTGGCGACTCTCTGTCCCGTCCACTTCGCCCGCCGGGCCGGTCCCCGGCGCCACGGGCCAGAGCCTGGTCGAGTGGGGCGGGGCGCAGCGCTGGTGGAAAGGGGAGGCCGATGCAGGCTCGATCCGTCAGCACGCCGCGGTGCTCGGCGGCCACGCGACACTGTTTCGCGGCGGCGACCGGGCAGCGGGGGTGTTTTCTCCGCTCGAACCGGGACTCGCGCGCCTGCACCACAATGTGAAGGCGGTGTTCGACCCGGCGGGCGTGTTCAATCGCGGCAGGCTGTATCCGCAATGGTGACCGGAGCCATCCTGACTGCAGGCATCATTGCATAGGGCTGGCCACAGCTGCTTCGCCCAACGGGCCCACATAAAAGAATGCAAACCAACCTCGCCGATTTTATTCGCGATACCCCTGCCGGGCGCGAGGCCGATGCCATCCTGCGCAAGTGCGTGCACTGCGGCTTTTGCACCGCCACCTGCCCGACTTACCAGCTGCTTGGCGACGAGCTTGACGGTCCGCGCGGGCGCATCTACCTCATCAAGCAGGTGCTCGAAGGTGGCAAGGCGACGGCGAGCACCCAGCTGCACCTCGATCGCTGCCTGACCTGCCGCGCCTGCGAAACGACGTGCCCCTCGGGGGTCGAGTACGGGCACCTGGCCGATATCGGGCGCGCGATCGTCGAGAAGCAGGTCCCGCGCGGCCCGATCGATTCCCTGCAGCGCACGGCGCTGGCCGCGGTCGTCCCGCGGCGCGGGCTGTTCGGGGCACTGCTAGGGATCGGTCGCGCCGTGCGTCCGCTGCTGCCCGTGTCCCTGGCCGAGAAAATTCCCGCGCCCGCCACCCCGCCCGGGGCCTGGCCCGCGCCGCGGCACGCCCGCAGGATGATCGCGCTCGCCGGTTGCGTGCAGCCCTCGCTTTCCCCCGGCACCAACGCGGCGGCGGCGCGGGTGCTCGATCGCCTGGGGATATCGCTGGTCGAAGCGCCCGGCGCCGGCTGCTGTGGCGCGGTCCGCTTCCACCTCAGCCGGCAGGCGGCGGGCCTGCAGGACATGCGTGCCCTGATCGACGCATGGTGGCCACTGGTTGAATCCGGCGCCGAGGCGATCGTGATGACCGCAAGCGGCTGCGGCATGACGGTGAGGGATTACGGCCATCTGCTGAAATCCGACCCGGCCTACGCGCAAAAGGCCGCGCGCATTTCGGCAATGACCCTCGACATCGCACAGGTCCTTGCGGCAGAGCGTGCCGCTTTCGACAAGCTGCTCGCGGCCGCTCCGCGCGAGGCGCACAGGGTCGCCTTCCACGCGCCTTGCAGCCTGCAGCATGGGCAGCAGATCCGCGGTGTGGTCGAGCCCCTGCTTGCGGCGGCGGGCTTTGAGCTCACCCCGGTTCCCGATGCCCACCTGTGTTGCGGCTCGGCGGGGACCTACTCGATCCTGCAGCCAGAGCTGTCGAAACAACTGCGCTCGAACAAGCTCGCCGCCCTGCACTCGGGCTCGCCGGCATGCATCGCAAGCGCCAACATCGGGTGCGTATCTCACCTCCAGTCCGGGACCCCGACTCCGGTCGGTCACTGGATCGAACTCATCGATCGACTGCTCGGCGGGATGCCTGCCCGGTGAGAGCGATCTGCAAGAGATTGTGCTCGGCGTGAGGGAATCGATTCATGCCGGGGCTGGCAAAGGGTAGTTTGGCGCGCTCAGGCATATCAGGGAGCTCGGCCGTACTTGAGTAACGCCATCGCCATCGCCATCGCCACCGCCGGCCAGGATGCGGAGCGCCAGCAGCGCTACCACCGGGAGCGCGTGGCCGAGCTCTTCGGGCTCGGCCAACCCGCGTATGTAGTATCCCCGCTCAATGGCGCGGTGCTGTTCGCAATCCTGTGGGGAACGATAGCAAGCGAAGTGCTGGCCGGCTGGATGACCGGGATGCTGGCCATCGCGGTGGGACGCATGCTGCTGCATGCGGCCTACCTGCGCGCTCCCAGCGCCGCCAGCGATCCCCTCCTGTGGGAGAAGCGATTCGTGGTGGGGGCGGTCGCGGCCGGGGCGTTGTGGGGGATGGCGCCGGTGCTGTTTTTCGGCCCTGCCGGCGGGCTGGAGCGAATCGCGGTGATGTTCGTCAATGGCGGGCTGATCATCGGCGCGGCCGGCGTGTATGCCGCGAGCAGCCGCGCCTATTTTGGTTTCATCCTGCTGCCGGCCCTCGCTTCGGCCGGCGTCCTGTTAGTGCAGGACGCGGAAACCTATCGCTGGATGGCGGCGATGGTGGTCCTGTTCGCGCTCGCGATGGCGGCGGTCTATCGCCAGATCCACCGCTCGGTGTGCCGTACCCTGCTCACGCGGCTTGAGAACGAGGCGCTGGTCGCGCAGCTGGGGGAAAACGAGGCCCGCTTGCGCGACGCCATCGGCAGTTCCCCCGATGGCATTGCCATTTACGACAAGGATGACCGCCTGGTCGTTTGCAATGCCGCGTATGCCTCGGTTTACGCTCCCGGCTCGGACAGCGCTTCGATGGCGGGCAAGTCGTTCAGCGCGATTGCCGAAGCCGCGTACGACGTGTCGGAGCAGATCGCCCCTTCCGCGCCGCAGGATCGCGCGGCGTGGATCGAGTGGCGCATGGGCCGACACGAGAGGGCGAGCGGCGAGTTGCACCAGTACCGCACGCGGGACGGTCGCTGGATGCAGGGCAAGACCGTGAGCACGCCGATGGGCGGGAGGGTCGGGGTATTTACTGACATTTCCGAAACCAAGCGCGCCGAAGAGGCGTACCAGGCGGTCCTCGCGGAAGAGAATCTCGTGCTCGAAATCCTTCCCGTGGGGGTGGCGTTCGTCGAGAAGCGCACCATCGTGCGCTGCAACCACCGGCTGGAGAGCATGCTCGGGTATTCCCCGGGCGCGCTTGACGGCAAGCCCACCCGCGTCCTCTACAGCTCGGACAGTTCGTGGAAGACGGTCGGCGGCGACACCTACACGCGCCTCGCCCGTGGCGGGGTGATCGAAAGCGACACGCGCATGGTGCGGGCCGACGGAACCCCGGTGTGGTGTCACAGTTTGGGACGCTCGCTCGACCCGGCCGACCCGGAGGCCGCCGCGATATTCGCATTCTCGGACGCCGAGGACCGGCACAAAGCCGAGCAGGCCCTGCGCGAAAGTGAGGCGCTGTACCGCAACCTCGTCGAGACTTCCAACGACCTGATCTGGTCGACCGACCGCGAAGCGCGCTGGACGTACCTCAACGGTGACGCGGTGAGGCGCATCTGGGGCGCCGAGGCCGCTGACATGCTCGGGCGCCCGGTGACGGATACGCTCGTGCCCGAAGTGCGCGACCGCGACTTGGCGTTGTTCCGCCAGGTCCTGCAGGGAGAGGACACTTACAACTACGAGACCCGCCACCTGCGCCGCGACGGGGTGCCGGTGGACCTGTCGCTAAACGCGATCGCGTTGCGCGATGCCGCCGGGAAGGTGATCGGCGCCACCGGCACTGCGCGCGACATCACCGAATCCAAGAAGGCCGCTGCCGCGCTCTACGAAAGCGTTGCCCGCCTGCGCCTGGCCGTGGATGCCGCCGACCTGTATTACTGGGAGTGGGACCTCCAGGACGACAGTTTTACCTGGGGGCGCGATCCAGGGTCGCTGCTCGGTCTGGCCGCGGCTTCGGAGCCCAACCCGGATTTCCGCACCATGATCCACCCCGACGACCGCGAGCGGTACGAACAGGCCTGCGCGCGCACGCTGGAGACGGGCGAGTCGCATTCGTGCGAGTTCCGTATCGTCGGCCGGGGCAGTCCGGTGCGCTGGCTGTCGGCGCGCGGCCGGGTCGTCTACGGCGAAAACGGCGCGGCGAACCGCGTGATCGGTGTGTCGCAGGATGTCAGCGAGCGCAAGCGCCAGGAAGAAGAGGTGCGTTACCTCGCCTACCACGACACGCTGACGGGACTGCCCAACCGCCGGCTGCTCGACGACCGCCTGCAGCAGGCGGTGTTCGCGGCGCAGCGGCGCGAGGCGCGCGTGGCGGTCATGATCATCGACCTCGACCACTTCAAGGACGTCAACGACACGCTCGGCCACAAGGCCGGCGACGCGGTGTTGCGCGAAGTGGCCAACCGCCTTACGGGCTGCGTGCGCAAGGCCGATACGCTCGCCCGCCAGGGCGGCGACGAGTTTGTCATCGTCATCCCGGAGCTGCCGCTGGAATCGGACTGCTCCATCGTTGCCGAAAAGATCCTGCGCACGCTGGTGCCCGAAATCCGCGTCGACGGGCGTTCTTTCACCATCGGCGCGAGCATCGGCATCAGCCTGTTTCCCAACGATGCCGGCGATGGCGAGACCCTACTGCGCAACGCCGACGTGGCCATGTACCGGGCCAAGGAGCTCGGCCGCAACAACTATCGCTTCTACGGCCGCTAGCGCCGGGGCGTAGCAACTTCAGGCGGTGCCCGCACGGAGCCTGCGGTACAGTGGCGGCCCATGTCGGTCTTCAACGATCGCCTGCCGGTGCGTCCGGGCAGCCGCGACTTCTCGCACTTCCTCGGCCTCGCCCGGTTCCTGGCGCCGTATCGCCTGCGCATTGCCGGCGCAATCGTCGCCCTGCTGGTGGCCGCGGCCTGCGTTCTGGCCCTCGGACAGGGCTTGCGTTACGTCATCGACGCCGGGTTCGCCGCCGCCAGCCCGCAGGTGCTCGACCGTGCCCTGGCCGCGGTGGTGGGCCTCGCCGCGCTGTTGGCGGTGGCGACATTCGCGCGTTTCTTCCTCATGCTGAGCACCGGGGAGCGCGTGATCGCCGACATCCGCTGCGCGGCGTTCGATCGCATCCTCGACTTCTCCCCGGCGTACTTCGAGACGGTGCGCACCGGCGAAGTGATCTCGCGCCTGACCAACGACACGACGCTGCTGCAGGCGGTCGTCGGCTATGGCTTTTCGCTCGCGTTGCGCAACACGCTGCTGCTCATCGGCGCGCTCGGCATGCTGCTGGTCACCAACCTCAAGCTCACGCTCATCGTGCTCGTGCTCGGCCCGCTGATCGTGCTGCCGGTCTTGTTCATCGGGCGCCGCGTCCGCCGTGCCTCGCGTGACAGCCAGGACCGCGTGGCCGACGTGAGCGCTTTCGTCGACGAGGCATTGCACGAAGTGCGCACCGTGCAGGCGTACGTGCACGAGGACGTTACCCGGCGTGATTTCGCGGCGCACGTCGAGGCGGCTTATGCCATGGGCGTGCGGCGCATCGCCCAGTCGGCGCTGCTGGTCGGCCTGGTGATGCTGGTCGTGTTTGGTGGGGTCGGTGTCATCCTGTGGAAAGGCGGGCACGACGTCCTTGCCGGTACCCTCAGTGCCGGCGACCTGTCGGCGTTCATCTTCTATAGCGCGATCGCCGCGTCGGCGGTGGCGGCGATCTCCGAGGTCATGTCGGACCTGCAGCGCGCGGCCGGCGCCACCGAGCGCCTGGTCGAACTGCTGCGCACAGAGCCTTCGATCCGCGCGCCGGCGGCGCCCGCGATCCTGCCGCTGGGCGGGGCAGGAGGCATCGCTTTCGAATCGGTCTCGTTTACCTATCCGTCGCGGCCTTTGACAGCGGCGCTTGAGAAATTCAGCCTCGTCGTCGCACCCGGCGAGCGGGTGGCCCTTGTCGGGCCCTCCGGCGCGGGCAAGTCCACGGTGTTGTCGTTGTTGCTGCGCTTTTACGATCCGCAAACGGGCTCGGTGCGCGTCGACGGGATCGACATCCGCTTGCTCGACCCGCGCGCGTTGCGCAGCGCCATCGCGGTAGTGCCGCAGGAGCCAGTCATCTTCGCCGCTAGCGTGCTGGAGAACCTGCGCTACGGGCGTCCGCAGGCCAGCCTTGCCGAGGCCGAACTCGCGTGCGAGCAGGCGTTCGCGCTCGAATTCATCCGCCGCCTGCCGCAGGGCATGGACACGCCGCTGGGCGAACGCGGCGTGACCCTTTCGGGCGGGCAGCGCCAGCGCCTGTCGATCGCGCGTGCGCTGCTGGCCGACCGCCCCATCCTCCTCCTCGACGAGGCCACCAGCTCGCTCGACGCGGCCAGCGAGCGCATGGTGCAAAAGGCGCTGGAGGCGCTCGAGCGCGGCCGCACGACGCTGGTCATTGCGCACCGCTTTTCCACTGTGCAGCACGCCGACCGCATCGTCGTGCTCGACCATGGCGTGATCGTCGCGCACGGCACGCACAACGACCTCATGCGCCAGGGTGGTCTGTACGCCAGCCTCGCCGCGCTCCAGTTCATCGGGCCGGGCGAGGCAATGCCGGCCGTGGCGGGATGATCCTGCGCGCATTGCTGCTGCGAGGAGCGCTGGCGTGGATGTTCGCCGGCGCCGCCGCGCACGCCACCGCTGCGGATGCGCCTCTCAAGGTTGGCTCGAAGCGATTTACCGAGTCCTACATCCTCGGCGAGATCATCGTCCGGCATGCCGGCAATGCCGAACACCGTCCGGGTCTGGGCAACACCGGAATCGTCTTCGCCGCGCTCAAAGCCGGCTCGATCGACCTGTATCCCGAGTACACCGGCACGATCGCGCGCGAGATCCTCAAGCTCGACGGGGCTTTCGACCAGGCGCGCCTGAACCGTGAGCTGGCGCCGCTCGGCATGGGGATCGCCGTCCCTTTCGGCTTCAGCAACGGGTATGGCCTCGCGATGCGCGAAGATCGCGCTGCTGCGCTCGGGATCGACAAGCTGTCCGATCTTGCCGCCCACCCGGAAATCCGCATGGGCCTGTCGCAGGAGTTCATCGGCCGTGCAGACGGCTGGCCGGGCCTCAAATTGGCGTACAACTTTGCTTTCCGAACGCCTTCCGGGCTCGACCACGGCCTGGCGTACGAGGCGCTTGCTGCCGGCAAGATCGATGTCATGGACATCTACACCACCGACGTCAAAATCGACCGCTACAAGCTGCGCGTGCTCGAGGACGACCGCAAGTACTTCCCGCGCTACGACGCGGTCATCCTGTACCGGCTCGATGTGCCGCAGCGCTTTCCAGAGGCGTGGCGCGCGATTGGCGCGCTCAAGGGCCGCATCGACGAACGCGCAATGATCCGCATGAATGCCGCGGCCGAGATCGGCGGGCGCAGTTTCGCCGAGGCCGCCGCCTTGCTCGATGCGGGCGCGCCGCAAGTCACGGGGGCGTCGCAGGGAGCGGCGAAAGACGTCGTGCCGGGGCAGCCGCAATCTGGTTCGCGCCAGCGGGATTTCCTTGGCGTGCTGTTCGGCCCCGACTTCCTGCGCCTGACGGGCCAGCACCTGTTGCTGGTTTTCGTTTCCCTCGCAGCGGGTATCGCCGTCGGGGTGCCGCTGGGCATAGCGGCGGCGAAATTGCCGCGCCTTTCGCAGTCGATCCTCGGCGCGGTGGGCGTGATCCAGACCGTGCCGTCGCTTGCGCTGTTCGCTTTTCTGATCGCAGCGGTCGGGACCATCGGCCTCGTGCCGGCCCTGATCGCGCTGTTTTTGTACTCCCTGCTCCCGATCGTGCGCGGCACCCACACCGGTATCACCGGCGTAGGACGCGGCCTGCGCCAGGCCGCCCTTGCGCTGGGGCTCACGCCGCGCGAGCGGCTGCGCGCGATCGAGGTCCCGCTCGCGCTGCCCTCGATCCTGTCGGGCATCAAGACCTCGGCCGTCATCAACGTCGGCACGGCCACCATCGCCGCTTTCATCGGCGCGGGCGGCTACGGCGAACGCATTGCCGCGGGCCTCGCCCTCAACGACAGCGTGACGCTGCTGGCGGGGGCAATCCCTGCGGCCGCGCTGGCGCTGCTGGTGCAGGGTGCGTTCGAGCTGGGCGAGCGCCGGTTCGGCTGGATGGCGCGGGCTGCCCAACAATCATCAACTTAAAAATATACAGAATGAACAGGAA
Source organism: Burkholderiales bacterium (assembly GCA_038319115.1). Taxonomy (GTDB): domain Bacteria; phylum Pseudomonadota; class Gammaproteobacteria; order Burkholderiales; family SG8-39; genus SZAS-79. Next base: position 12,463 of record JBBQCV010000038.1, read on the forward strand.
AGCGCCTCTCAGGGCAATTGAATTTCCAAAACGGGAAAATACGACAATTTTCCCTTGAACCGGGCGCGCGCGCTCCGCATTGGGCGATTCGGGTATTACCGGAACCCGTACAATTGGGGCACGGGCCGCGAAAATCAGGCGGGCCAAAAAAATTGCGAAGGGAAGGAATAACCATGCCTCAGACCATTGGGGTCCCGAAAGAGACCTGGCCGGATGAAAAGCGGGTGGCGACCGTGCCCGAGGTCGTGGAAAAACTCATCAAGCTGGGCTTTCGCGTGGCGGTCGAGTCGGGCGCCGGCGACGCGTCCAACTTCAGCGACGAGGCTTATCGCGCCGCGGGCGCCGAAGTCCTGAGCGGCGCAGCCGCGCTGTGGGCCGCCTCCGACATCGTATTCAAGGTGCGCGGCCCGAGTACTGCCGAAGTCGCTCTGATGCGCGAAGGCGGCGTGCTGGCGAGCTTCATATGGCCGGCGCAGAACACCGAGCTCATGCAACTCCTCGCCGCAAAGAAAGCCACCGTGCTGGCGATGGACAGCGTGCCGCGCATCTCGCGGGCGCAAAAGCTCGACGCACTTTCGTCGATGGCGAACATCGGCGGGTACCGCGCAGTCATCGAGGCCGCGCACCATTTCGGGCGGTTCTTCACCGGCCAGATCACCGCCGCGGGCAAAGTGCCGCCGGCCAAGGTGTTCGTGATCGGTGCGGGCGTGGCGGGCCTGGCGGCGATAGGCACGGCCGCGGGCCTGGGCGCGATCGTGCGCGCCAACGACACCCGGCCCGAAGTCGCCGACCAGATAAAGTCCCTCGGCGGCGAGTATGTGCCGGTCGAATACACCGAGGAAGGCTCGGGTGTGGGTGGCTACGCCAAGGTCATGAGCGAGGGGTTCCAGAAAGCCCAGCGCGAGGTGTTTGCGAAGCAGGCGAAGGATGTCGACATCATCATCACCACCGCGCTCATCCCGGGCAAGCCCGCGCCCAAGCTGATCACCGCGGCGATGGTCGAATCCATGAAGCCCGGCAGCGTGATCGTCGACATGGCCGCGGAGCAGGGCGGCAACTGCGAGCTGACCGAGCCGGGCAAGGTGGTCGTAACGCACGGCGTGACGATCATCGGCTACAGCGACCTCCCCAGCCGGCTGGCCAAGCAGGCAAGCACGCTGTACGCGACCAACCTCTTCCGCCTGGCCGAGGAACTGTGCAAGACCAAGGACGGCGTGGTCAACGTCAACATGGAAGACGAAGTCCTGCGTGGCACCACCGTGGTCAAGGAAGGCACGGTCACCTGGCCGCCGCCTGCGCCCAAGCTTTCGGCCGCGCCGCCCGCGGCAGCCAAGCCCGCGGTCGTGCAGCCCAAGGCACACGGCCACGGCAAGGGCGGGGCGCCCGCTTCGGCGAAAAGCACCGCGCTCGTATTCGCCGTCGGCGTGGTGGTGTTCAGCCTGATCGGCGTCAATTCGCCGCCGGCGTTCCTCGCGCACCTCACGGTGTTCGCGCTGGCGTGCTTCGTCGGTTACATGGTGGTGTGGAACGTGACGCCGGCCCTGCACACCCCGCTCATGAGCGTGACCAATGCGATCAGCAGCATCATCGCCATCGGCGCGCTGGTGCAGATCGCCCCGCCGGGCGAAGTACGCACGAGCGACTGGATCGTGTGGCTGGCGGTCGCGGCGATCGTGCTCACCTCGATCAACATGTTCGGCGGATTCGCCGTGACCCAGCGCATGCTGGCGATGTTCCGGAAATAGGGAGGCGACCATGTCCGAAGGAATGGCCACTGTCTCCTACATCGGCGCGACGATCCTGTTCATCCTGAGCCTGGGTGGGCTGTCGAATCCGGAAACCTCCCGGCGCGGCAACCTTTACGGCATGATCGGCATGACCCTCGCGGTCGTGGCGACGATCTTCGGGCCGCGCGTGGCCCCGGCTGGCATCGGCTGGATCATGGGCGCCATGGCGGTGGGCGGAAGCATCGGGCTGTACGCTGCGCGCACCGTGCAGATGACGCAGATGCCCGAGTTGGTCGCGCTGATGCACAGCCTGGTCGGCCTGGCCGCAATGCTGGTGGGCTTCGCAAGCTATATCGACCCGACCGCCTCGGCCGGCTTCAGCGGCGCCGAGAAAACCATCCATGAGGCCGAGATCTACATCGGCATCCTCATCGGCGCCATCACATTCTCGGGATCGGTGATCGCGTTTGGCAAGCTCTCGGGCAAGATCGGCGGCAAGCCGCTGCTGCTGCCCGCGCGCCATTGGCTCAACCTCGCCGGCCTGTTGGTCGTCCTGTGGGTCGGGCGGCAGTTCCTGCACGCCCACTCCATCCCCGAGGGCATGACCCCGCTGGTCATCATGACCGTGGTCGCGCTGCTCTTTGGCGTGCACATGGTGATGGCCATCGGCGGCGCGGACATGCCGGTGGTGGTGTCGATGCTCAACAGCTACTCGGGCTGGGCGGCGGCGGCGACCGGGTTCATGCTGTCGAATGACCTGCTCATCGTCACCGGAGCGCTGGTGGGCTCCTCCGGTGCGATCCTCTCCTACATCATGTGCCGGGCGATGAACCGCAACTTCATCAGCGTGATCGCCGGCGGTTTCGGCACCGGCGGCGGCACACCGGCCGCGGCGGCAGGCGCGCAGCCGGCAGGCGAAGTGACGCCTATCAGTGCAGTGGAGACCGCCGAACTGCTGCGCGATGCCAAGGACGTGATCATCGTGCCGGGCTATGGCATGGCCGTGGCGCAGCCGCAGCACACCGTATTCGAGATCACCAAGCACCTGCGCGATCAGGGGGTCAACGTGCGCTTTGGCATCCACCCGGTGGCCGGACGCATGCCGGGGCACATGAACGTGCTCCTGGCCGAGGCCAAGGTGCCGTACGACATCGTCATGGAGATGGACGAGATCAACGATGATTTCCCCGCCACCGAGGTGACGATGGTGATCGGCGCGAACGACATCGTGAACCCGGCCGCGCAGGAAGACCCCACCAGCCCGATCGCGGGCATGCCGGTGCTCGAAGTGTGGAAGTCCAAGATCTCCATCGTCATGAAGCGCAGCATGGCTTCGGGCTATGCGGGTGTCGACAACCCGCTCTTCTACAAAGAGAACAACCGCATGCTGTTCGGGGATGCGAAGAAGATGCTGGACGAGGTGCTGGCCGCGCTGCGGGCCTGAGTACGCTGCGCGCAAGCGGGCGCAGGTTCCCGGCGGCAGTAGTGGGCCGGCGCTGCTGACCCCGCACTGCCCCTAACCACAATGGCAAGGAGGTCCTGATGCAGCGAACCTGGGTCCAGCGCCTGCGCACTCTCGGCGATCGCGTGGCGCGGCGCATGAGCGCGCCGACTTTGAAGATCGGCGTGTCCGCGCGCATCCTGCATCCGCAGCCGGGGTCGCTCGGCCTGCAATCCAAAGTCCTGCAGTACCTCGAGCAGTCGGTCGCCCACTGGGTGATGTCGCGCGACGTGCTCGTGCTGATGGTGCCGACGGTCGACCGCCGCGGGCTGCTGCACCGGAGCAACATCCGGCTGGCCGACTATGCGCGCCACCTCGACGGGCTCGTGCTGCAGGGCGGCGCCGACGTCAGCCCGAGTTCCTACGGCGAGGAGCCGCTGCAGGCCGAATGGGCTGGCGACCGCCTGCGTGACGAGTACGAGATCGAGCTGGTGCACGAATTCGTCGAGGCGGGCAAGCCCGTGCTCGGTGTGTGCCGCGGCGCGCAGCTCATCAATGTCGCGTTCGGCGGCACTCTGTACCAGGACCTGCGCGAGCAGCTGCCGGAATCGTCCGCGCACGTGACCGATGCGTATGAGAAGAATTTGCACGCCGTGCGCTTCGAGCCCGGGTCGGGCCTGGCTCGCATGTTCCCGGGCGCGGGCGAGGCGCGCGTGAATTCGATCCATCACCAGGCGATCAAGGGCTTGGGGCGTGACCTGGCCGCAGAGGCGATCTCGCAGCCCGATGGCGTGATCGAGGGTATCCGGCGCACCGCACCGGGGTTTGTCGTCGGCGTGCAATGGCACCCCGAGTTCCATCGCCCGGGCGACAGCTCGGTACTCGATTGCACCCCGCTCCTGGATGCTTTCCTCTCCGCGGCCCGCGAAGTCGCTTGAGTTAGCCCGGGCGCGGACGGCGCGTGCACCTGCGCCGTCCGGGATTGTGGCCCCCAGAAGCGGGGGTTAGAATCGCGCGGCTTTATCCCGACCCAGGGGCGCCCACAGCCCCGCGCAAATAATTTCAGACTGGAGACTCATATTCGCTCCCCTGAACGCGCGTGAAGCCGGGTGCTAGAATTAAAAACCGCGCGCGTCAGAATCTGAACTCGGTCAAACCGTTCGGCGTGGAATACTATCCAACGAAGGAGACAAAACAATGAGCAACCAAGACAAGCCGCAGCCTACGCGACGCAAATTTCTGACCGGCGCGGCGGCGACGGCGGCGGCTGTAACCCTGGCGGCGTGCGGCAAGAAGGAAGAGCCGAAGTCAGAGGCTCCGAAGGTGTCGGCACCGGCCGTGGCGGTGAAGCCGTCCACCATGGTCATCAAGATGCAGGGATCGTGGGGCGCCAAGGACATATTCAACGAGATGGCCGAGGAGTTCGTCAAACGCGTCAACGAGATGGCGGGCGGACGGATCCGGATCGACTATCTCACCGGCGGAGCGGTCGTGAAGCCGTTCGAAGTCATGGACGCGGTCAGCAAGGGCGTGCTCGACGCGGGCCACACGGTTCCGGTCTACTGGTACGGCAAGAGCAAAGTCGCCTCCTTGTTCGGCTCCGGCCCGATCAGTGGCTGCGACGCGCCGCAGACGCTGGCCTGGATCTATCGCGGCGGTGGCCTTGACATGTACAAGGAACTGCTGAAGAAGCTCGAACTGAACGTCGTCGGCTTTTTCTGCATGCCGATGCCGACCCAGCCGCTGGGCTGGTTCAAGAATCCGGTCAAGACCGCGGCCGACATGAAGGGCCTGAAGTACCGCACCGTGGGTCTCGCGGCCGACCTGATGCAGGAGATGGGCCTCAAGGTGACCCAGCTTCCCGGCGGCGAAATCATCCCTGCGATGGAGCGCGGCGTGATCGAGGCGTTCGAGTACAACAACCCGACTTCGGACATGCGCTTCGGCGCACAGGACGTGGTCAAGAACTACATGATGGGCTCGTACCACCAGGCGATGGAGTTCTTCGAGATCATCATCAACCAGAAGAAGTGGGAGTCGATGCCCAAGGACCTGCAGGCGGTCTGGCAGTATTCCGTCGAGGCGGCTAGCGCCTCGAACTGGTGGACCGCGATGGACAACTATTCGCGCGACCTGCAGGAGCTCAAGACCAAGCACAATGTCAACGTGCTGCGCACGCCGAAGTCGATTTTCGTCGAGCAGCTCAAGGCCTGGGACATCATTACCAAGAAGCTCTCCGACGAGGATCCGATGTTCGCCAAAGTCGTCGCATCGCAGCGCGACTGGGCCAAGCGCGTCGCCTACTACATGTTCCTGAACGAGGCGGACTACGCGCTGGGTTACGAGCACATCTTCAAGACCAAGCTGCCGGTCTGAGCTTCCGGCCCGTGACGGGTCTTCAGCCTTCGGGGGCGGCGCCGTGTGACGCCGCCCCGTTTTGTTTTCAGGACCGGGTTCGCAGACCATGATCAACCGATTTATCTACGGTATCGACTACCTCAGCAGGACTGTTGGGCACACTTTTGCCTGGTGCATCATCATCCTCACGCTTGGCACCTCGTACGAAGTGTTCGTGCGCTACGCACTGAACAACCCCACGAGCTGGGCATTCGACATGAGTTACCTCATGTACGGCGCGCTGTTCTTCATGGCAGGGGCGTATACGCTCTCGCGCAACGGCCATGTGCGCGGCGATTTCATCTACCGGATGTGGAGGCCCAGGGTGCAGGGCTGGCTCGAACTCGTGATGTACATCCTGTTCTTTTTTCCCGGCGTGCTGGCACTTTGCGTTGCCGGTTGGCACTACGGTTACGACGCCTACAAGATCGGCGAAATGAGCGTCAACAGCCCGGTCGGCATCCCGGTCTGGCAGCTCAAGTTCCTGATCCCGTTCGGCGCCGGATTGCTCGCGCTTCAGGGCTTCGCCGAGGTGCTGCGCTGCATCCAGTGCATCCGTGACGGTCGCTGGCCACAGCGCCTGCATGACGTGGAGGAACTCGAGGACCAGCTGATCCGGCAGCACTCGGCGCAGTCGAAGAGGGAGGCCAAGTGAGCGATCCGGTCCTCGCCCTGGTCATGCTGGGACTGTTCATTTTTGTCATCCTGCTCGGATTCCCGATTGCCTTCACGCTGATGGCAATGGGTGTCGCATTTGGCTATTACGCCTATTTCCAGCCCGACCAGGCTTTTTTCGACAACCGAGTGTTCTACCTGCTGACCCAGAACACGTTCAGCATAATGAACAACGACGTGCTGATTGCGGTGCCGCTGTTCCTGTTCATGGGCTACGTGATCGAACGCTCGAACACCCTCGACCGCCTGTTCTACAGCCTCCAGGTTGCCATGCGTCACATTCCCGGTGCGATGGCCGTCGCAGCGCTGATCACCTGCGCCCTGTTCGCTACGGCGACTGGCATCGTCGGCGCGGTGGTGACCCTGATGGGACTGCTCGCATTCCCGGCCATGCTCAAGGCCGGCTACGACGAAAAACTCGCGGCGGGCGTGATCTGCGCCGGGGGGACCCTGGGTATCCTGATCCCGCCCTCGATCATGCTGATCGTATACGGCGCCACCGCCGCGGTCTCGGTGGTCAAGTTGTATGCGGCGGCCATGGTGCCCGGATTTCTCCTTGCCGGGCTGTACGTCGCCTATGTGATCACGCGGGCGGTAATCAATCCGAAGCTCGCGCCCAAGCTGCCGAAGGAGGAGACCAATATTTCGATCGGCCGGGTCGCCATCCTGCTTCTCCAGGCTTTCGCACCGCTCGCCATCCTGATCGCGTCGGTCCTGGGGTCGATCCTGTTCGGGCTCGCGACGCCGAACGAGGCGGCGGCGGTCGGCGCGCTGGGCGCAATGATGATCGCGGCCGGCTACCGCGCCCTGACTTGGCTGCGCCTCAAGGAGGCGGTCTACCTGACGGCGCGCACCTCGGCCATGGTGTGCTTCCTGTTCGTGGGCTCGTGGACGTTCTCCTCGATCTTCTCCTATCTGGGAGGCGAAGGGCTGATCAAGCAGTTCGTGCTGGCGATGGACCTGAACACCCTGACGTTCCTGCTCTTGTCGCAGGTCATCATTTTCGTGCTTGGCTGGCCCCTCGAGTGGAGCGAGATCATCATCATCTTCGTGCCGATCTTCCTGCCGCTGCTTGAGCATTTCAAGGTGGATCCGCTGTTCTTCGGCATTCTCGTGGCGCTCAACCTGCAGACTTCCTTCCTGACGCCGCCGATGGCGATGTCGGCGTACTACCTGAAGGGAATCGCGCCGCCTCAGGTGCAGCTGTGGACCATCTTCAAGGGCTGCTTCCCGTTCCTCGCCATGGTGTTCGTCACCATGTTCCTGGTCTACGTGTTTCCGCAGCTCGTCTACTGGCTGCCCGACCAGTTCTACAAGCGCTGATGCAGAGCGACCCTTCACGCCTCAACTGGCTATCGGCCTCGGACGCATCGCGCGCAATTCGTGATGGTGCCGTGAGTTCCCTCGAGCTGGTCGAGGCCTGCCTCGAGCGCGTGCAGGAGGTCGATGCCGACGTGCAGGCCTGGGCGTTCCTCGACCCGGAGGCCGCACGCGCTCAGGCGCGCGCAGCGGATGACTGGCGCAAGGAAGGCAAGCCGGTCGGTCCGCTGCACGGCGTTCCGGTGGGACTAAAGGACATCATCGACACCGGCGACCAGCCGACCGAAGACGGCAGCGTGTTGCACGCGGGTCGTCTGCCCGACAAGGACGCAACCGTGGTCGCGATGCTGCGGGCCGCGGGCGCGGTGATCATGGGCAAGACCGTGACCACCGAATTCGCCAATCGCTCACCGGGCAAGACCCGCAATCCCCACAATCTTGCGCACACGCCGGGCGGTTCCTCTTCGGGTTCTGCGGCGGCAGTGGCGGCAGGCATGATCCCGCTCGCGCTTGGAACCCAGACCGGAGGGTCGGTCATCCGCCCGGCTTCATTCTGCGGCGTTTTCGGGTTCAAACCCACCCACGGGCTGATCCCGCGCCAGGGCATCCTCAAGCTTTCGCGCACGCTCGACCATGTAGGCGTGTACGCGCGATCGCTCGACGACGTCGCCTTGCTCGCGGCGCAGCTGGTCGGGTACGACGAGGGCGACCCGGATACCCGGCCGCGTCCGAGGATCCCGTTCTGCGAAATTTCGGCGCAGGACCCGCCGCTGCCGCCAATGCTTGCCTTTGCCCGAACCGCAGCCTGGGGCCTGGCCGAGGACGATACCAAGGCGGCGTTCGAAGAGCTCGTCGCGGCGCTGGCGGACCGGGTGGTGGAACTCGACCTGCCCGAATCAACCGGCCAGGTCGCCGAATGGCACCGCACGATCATGGGAGCGGAGATGGCTGCGAACCTGGATCGCGAGTGGGATCTCGGGCGCGACCGCATGAGCGAGTCCCTGCGAACCCTGCTTGCGCGCGGACGCGCAGTCAGCGCACTGGACTATCAGCGCGCGGTCGCGCGCATTCCGCTGGTCAACGCGGGTTTCGAGGAAATATTCGACCGTTGCGACGCGATCATCACGCCGGCGACGCGCGGAACGGCGCCGGCGGGGCTGGACTCCACGGGCGATCCCGCGTTCTGCACGCTGTGGACCTACTGCGGCATGCCCGCGCTTTGCGTGCCGCTGATGCAGGGCGCAAACGGTATGCCGCTCGGCGTCCAGCTGGTCGGCCGGCGCGGGGACGATGCCCGGCTGCTCAGGACGGCGCGGTGGCTGACCGCCCGTCTGGCAGGCTGATCGCACGACAGGTAAACCAGGAGACTTTCATGTTTTTCAAGATTTTTTCCGGACTGATCTCGGTGGCGCTGCTGGTGGCCTTCGTCACACCGGTGGTGTGGAAGCTCAAGGATGTGGCGCTTACGACCGTCGTGCTGATCGGCATGGTGATGATGCTGGTCGATCTCTGGCAGTCGATGCAGGCGAAAGACGACTGAATTCGCCAGCGTGCCACCGGCAACCCATGCGGCGAAGGAGAGCTAGCGGGGAGCGCTCAGGCCGCGCGGCGAACCGGGGCGGAAAGCGAATAGCACAGGCGCCGCAGGCGCTGGAAGTCGGCGGTCTCGAGCAGTTCGCGCAGGTGGCTGAAATTGCCTTCGATCGCCGAGGTATACAGGTTTGGCCCGTCGAAATGGGCCGCGGCATAATCGTCCACGCCGTCGAGCTTCTCGCGGATGCGCGTGCGCGCCACGTACTCGTAGAACCCCGGCGTCTTGATGATGAGGTCCTCGGGCGAGGCGTAGCGCACGATTTCCTTGCCGTCGGGCAGCGTTTCGCGGGCGATGCGGCCGTACACGAATTCCTGGTACAGGAAGTCGCGGCATTTCTCCAGGTACAGCCGATCCGACATCTGGCCGATCAGGTCGGCGGTGCCGACCATGCAGCCGATCAGCCGGTCTTTCGGATCGCGCACATCGATGTCTTCGACGTTCATCTCGTAGCCGGTGAAATGCACGATGCGCGAGCCGGTCACGGCTTCTTCGGCGTACCCGACACGCGGCAGGTAGTTGAACAGGAAATCCGAGCTGCGCGAGACGTGGATCTTGGTGAAGATCGCGCCGTTCTCCACACCGGCTTCCGACAGGCGCTTGATGTATCCCACGTCGTGCAGCAGCGCGATGATCACGCCGAATGCGGCCCGGCGCGGGCCGAGCCTGTCCTGCGGCGCGCAGATGCGGTCGTGCCCGTCGATGAGGCGCGCCATCGCCAGCGTCATGTCGAGCGTGTGGCGTATGTCGTGGTACAGCGTGTCGCACGCGAGGTAGCCGGGGTAGCGCCCCTCGAACAACGCATGCACGTCGTCGAACGCGCGCGCGAGGTGCGTGAAGTCCTCGCCGGGGTAGCGTTGGGCGAACAATTCCAGCACCGCGTCGCGCACCTGGGGGGCGCTCTCGACGTTGATGCGATTGCTCACGTCGTTCTGGTTGAGCCGGTGCTGCATGATGGGCGGGCGGCCTGCCTAGCCGTCTGGACAAGAATAGGAAAAGTATGTGCCCCCTCAAGGCCGTACGCAAGGGCGCATTTATCTTTCTGTCCCGGCCGAAAGGCAATAAACGGTAAAAAAGGAGCCGGCCGGTAAGCCGGGTTCTGTCGGAACCGGACCGGTAAGGGCCCGGTGCCGTAACAGCCATTCCTCTGGGCCGTGAATTGCTCCACGGCTCAAGCCACCTACCCGCAAGCTTGGCCGAGCCGGCCTCAGACGCTTGCCTATTTGGTGTTGCTCCGGATGGAGGTTGCCGCGTTTCACCCCCATCCCTTGAAAAAATGACTCGTGTCGGCTTGCGCCGACCATCGTCCAAGGGACGGGACTCGTCTCTGTGGCCCTGTTCGTCACCTCACGGTGCCCGGCCGTTAGCCGGCATCCTGCTCTGCGGAGCCCGGACTTTCCTCCAGACCCCGGAGTTGCCCCCGGTTCCCAGCGGCTGTCTAGCCGACTCCCACCCGCATTCTACGTTACCGCCGGTCGTAGCCCCTCGCGCTCGCCCAGCCCGAACGCTTCGGCCAGCCGCTCGTAGGATTCCAGCCGCGACGCGTAATCGCCGGTGATCGTGAGCACCATGAGCTCGTCGGCCGCATAGCGTTCGGCGAGGGCCGTCAGGTCGTCGCGGCACTTTTGCGGCCCGCCGATCACTGCGCGCGGGCGCTGGCTGTCGACATAAGCCTGCTCTTCGCGCGTGAAGCGATGCCTCTCGGCTTCGGTCAGCGTCGGCACGGGCGAATCGATCCCCTGCGCCATGTGCAGGCGGCGCAAGTCGATCGCGCGCGCGAGGCGCTCGGCATCGGCGTCGGTTTTGGCGCAGATGACAAACACGCACGTAATGCCATGCGGGGATTGTTCGCGCGGTGAGGGCTTGAACCGGTCGCGGTAGGCGTGCATCACCGCATCGCCGCCGTGGGCGTTGATGAAGTGCGCGAACGCAAAGCGCAGGCCGAGTTCGGCCGACAGCAGGCCGCTGTAATCGGACGAGCCCAGCAGCCAGACTTCGGGCGCGGTGGCGACCTCGGGCATCGCGCGCACGTTCTTGTGCGGATGGTCGTCGGGCAGCGTGCCGTCGAGGTGGCCCACCAGCTCCCACACCTGCTCCGGAAAGTTGTCCGCAGTGGGAGCGCGGCCGCCGCCGACCGCTCGCGCGGTCTGCATGTCGCCGCCGGGGGCGCGGCCGATGCCGAGGTCGACGCGCCCTGGGTACAGGGCCTCGAGCATGCGAAAGGTCTCTGCCACCTTGAACGGACTGTAATACGGCAGCAGCACGCCGCCGGTGCCGATGCGCATGGTCGAGGTCTCGGCGCCCAGGCGCGCGAGCAGGATTTCGGGGCACGGGTCGGCCAGCGCGCCGATCGCGTGGTGCTCGGCAAGCCAGTAGCGCGAGTAGCCGAGTTTTTCGGCCGCGCGCGCGAGCTTGAGCGTTTCGGCGATCGCTTCGGAGGCGGTATGCCCGCTGATGATGGGGGACTGGTCGAGGATGGAAAGGCGCATGGTCAGGCCGCGGGTTTGGGTTGCTCGAATGCCCACGGGCGCATGACCGCGAGCGAGAGGGTCCACAGCATGGCGAATCCGCCGAGCACGTAAAAGCCGGCTGCCAGCCCGATGTGGTCGGCGAGGTAGCCCATCGCCAGCGGGGTGCTGAGGTGGGAAAAACGACAGCCCTGACCGCCGAGAGCGAGCGGCGAGCCGCGTTCGGCCTGCGCCGTGTAGTCGCTCATGGTGATCTGGAAGTACAGGGTCATGATGCCCGAGCCCAGCCCGACCACCAGCATGAGGAATCCGATGAAGAACGCATCGTTGAGCGCCGGGGTAAGGCCCACCGC
>JBBQCV010000039.1:0-23865 GCA_038319115.1 Burkholderiales bacterium
GTGCTCGAGCCGCGCTCCAACACCATGAAGCAGGGCGTCATGAAGGCGGCCCTGCCGGGCAGCGTCGCCCAGGCCGATCGCGTGTTCGTGTTTGCCGCGGACCTGGGATGGGACGCACGCGAGGTTTTCGCGCCCGCGGGCGCGAAGGCAGCCTGCTTCGAGGATCTCGATGCGCTGGTCGAAGCGGTGACCGCGCAGGCGCAGCCCGGCGACCAGGTGGTGGTGATGTCGAACGGCGGGTTTGGCGGGGTGCACGGCAAGCTTCTCGCGCGGCTCGCGCAGTGATCCTGTACCTGCATGGATTCAACAGTTCGCCCACTTCGCACAAGGCGCGAACGATGGCGGCCTACGTGGAAAACCTCGGGCTTGCCGGCAGCTTCGTCTGCCCGGCGCTTCCCCACTGCCCCGAACAGGCGGTCGCGCTGATCGAATCGCACCTCTGCGCCCAAAGCGCGCACGCGGTGACGCTGGTGGGTAGTTCGCTTGGCGGGTATTACGCGACCTGGGCGGCGGAAAAATACGCTTGCCGCGCGATCCTGATCCAGCCGGCGGTTTTCCCGCACGTGGGCCTCGAGCAATCGCTGGGTCGGCAGCAGAATCTCTATACCGGCGAAGAATACGAGCTGACGCGCGCCCACCTGCAGGGATGGCGCGACCTGTGGGTCGAGGAGGTAGACCCGGAACGCTACCTTTTGCTGCTCGAGACGGGCGACGAAGTCCTCGACTACCGCGATGCGGTGCGCCGGTACGAAGGCGCGCGGATGGTGCTCCGTGAAGGCGGGGACCACACGCTCGCGAGCTTTCCCGAGCACCTGCCGCGCATGCTCACCTTCGCCGGACTCAGACCCTGATCTCCTTCCACGGCGTGGCGGAGCCGCCCAGCGCATAGCGCGCGACCGCCTTTGCGTCGAAGTCGAATCCCAGCCCGGGGCGGGTCGGCAGCGTGAGCATTCCGTCCTTGAACTCGAGCTGGGTGTCGACGAGGCGGCGGAAATTGAGCACCTGGTCGTCGGTGAAGAATTCCACCATGCGCGCATTCGGGGTGGAGGCCACGAGGTGGACGTGCAGGTCGTGGAACCAGTGCGGGCAGACCGTGACCCCATAGCTCGAGGCGGTGGCGGCAATGCGGCGCCACTCCGTGATGCCGCCGCAAACGGCGGCGTCGTGCTGCAGGATGGCGGCGCCGCCTTTTTCCATGAGTTCCTTGAAATACCAGCGCCCGACGCCGATCTCGCCGGTGGCGACGGTGACCTTGGTCGCCTTTGCGAGGCGGGCGTGGCTGTCGATGTCATCCGGGCCGAAAGGCTCTTCGATCCAGTACGGATCGTATTTCTCGTAGCGCTTCAGGTGCTCGAGCGCCGTGGGCAGGTCCTGCCATGCGTTGTTGGCATCGAGCGTAAGCAGCACGTCCGGGCCGATCGCCTCGCGCGCCGCGCGCACGCGGGCCTCTTCCTCGACCGGCGACAGGCGGCCGACCTTCATCTTCACGGCCTTGAACCCGAGCTTCACATACCCGGCCATTTCGGCGCCAAGCCTGGCGGGCGTTTTCCCCTCCAGGTAATACCCGCCCGAGGCGTAAGCGGGAACCGCGTCTGCGGCGAAGCCTCCGAGGTAGCGATGCAGCGGCAGCTTCACGCTGCGCGCGTTGAGGTCCCACAGTGCGTTGTCGACGATGCTGAGGGCGCGCATGACCGCACCGGAGCGCCCCTGCAGCAACGATTCCTGGAACATTTCCTGCCACAGCCCTTCGGTGCGTGTGGACTCCTGCCCGAGGAGCCGGGGTGCAAAGAGGTCGGCGACCGCCTTTTCCACCAAGTCGCCGGCCGAAGAGCCGGCGTAGCAGAAGCCCAGGCCCTCGACGCCCTCTGCCGAGTGCACCTTGACCAGCCCGTAGTCGCGCGCGCTGACGCTGCGGGTGGCAAAGGCGGTTACGTGGTCGAGCGGGATCCGGGCGGTGCAGACGGAAATCGAAGCGATCCTGGGCATGTGCTTCCTTACTGGAATGGCGCGAGGGCCGAAAAGGATAACGCAGCGGGACGGGCACCCGCGTAAAATTGGCGCCCTTTTCGAATGTGGCAGCGATGCATCTCCTTTACGAGGAAGACGGCGACCTCAAGGTCGGAACGGTCCTTTCACCCGGCACGGCCTCCTACCAGGTCGAGGCCCCGCATGGGAGGCGCACGAAGGTCAAGGCTTCCAACGTGCTGCTCTCGTTCGATGCGCCGGGTGCTGCGGAACTGCTGGCGGGCGCCACCGCTTACGCCGAAAAGCTCGACGCCGATTTCCTGTGGCAGTGCGCCGGTCCGGCAGAGTTCGGATTTCGGGACCTTGCCCGGGAGTATGTGGGCCATGAGCCCGATGCCGTGGAAGCTGCCGGCATCTTGCTCAAATTGCATGCCGTGCCGATGTATTTCTATCGTCGCGGCAAGGGCCGGTTCCAGGCCGCGCCCGAGGCGACCCTCAAAGCTGCGCTGGCGGGGATGGAGAAAAAGCGCCTGCAGGCCGAAAGGGCGTCCGCTTACACCGCGATGCTCGTCAAAGGCGAGTTCCCGCAGGAATTGCTGGCGATGCGCGACGAACTGCTCTATCGGCCGGACCGAAACAAGGTGGAGGCCAAGGCGGTGGATGCGGCCTGCAAGGAGTCCGGCCTGACCGTGGCGAGGCTGTTCGAGCGCGCCGGTGCCCTCCCCTCGAGCCACGACTACCACCTCAGCCGGTTCCTGTTCGAATACTTCCCGGGCGGCACGCGTTTTCCCGCCCATGTCCCGGCGCTCCTGCCCGAGGACCTGCCGCTGGCCGAGGCGCCCGTGTTCTCGCTCGACGACCTTGGGACGTCCGAGATCGACGACGCGTTTTCGGTGCGCCGCGTTTCCGACGCGGAGTGGCGCATCGGCGTTCATATCGCCGCCCCGACGCTGGGGTTCGCGCCGGGTTCGCCGCTGGACACCATTGCGCGCGAGCGGCTGTCCACTGTGTACATGCCCGGCCAGAAGATCACCATGCTGCCCGAGGACGTCATCGCGCAGTTTTCGCTCGATGCCGGCAGTGAGCGGCCGGCGGTGTCGATCTACTTCAACGTCGCCGCCAGCGATTTTTCCATCCGCGGCCACCACTCGCGCCTTGAGCGCGTCAAGGTCTCGGCCAACCTGCGGCACGCCCACTACACCGCGCTCAACAGCACGCTGCCGGCCGGCACGCGGGCGGGTCTGGGGTATGAGGACGAGCTTGCGACGCTGTGGCAATTCGCCAACGCCCTTGAAGCCGGGCGCGGCAAGCCCAGCGTCAACGCCGGAATGGTCGATTACAACTTCAGCGTGGAAGGAGACCGCGTCGAGATCACGCCGCGCAAGCGCGGCGCCCCGCTCGACAAGCTGGTTTCCGAACTCATGATCCTGGCCAATTCGACCTGGGGCGGGCTGCTCGCCGAGCGCGATGTCGCGGCCCTGTACCGGGTCCAGTCCTCGGGCAAGGTGCGCATGAGCGTGCACGGCGAGGCGCACGAGGGGCTCGGCGTGTCCTGCTATGCGTGGATGAGCTCGCCGCTGCGCCGCTATGTGGACCTCGTCAACCAATGGCAGCTCTCGGCCAGCATTGCCGGCAGGCGCGCGCCCTTCGCACGCAATTCCGACAGCCTGCTTTCGACCTTGCGCGCGTTCGAAGTCGTGTATGCCCGCTACGATGAGCACCAGCGCGACATGGAGCGCTATTGGTGCCTGCGCTGGCTGCAGCAGGAGAAGACATCCCTCGTCGAGGCGGTAGTGCTGCGCGAGGCCACCGCGAGGATCGAGGGGCTGCCTCTGGTGGTGCGCGTCCCCTCGCTGCCGCAACTTGAGCCCGGTGCACGGGTCGAACTCGAGGTGGGCGACATCGACCTGCTCGACAAATCCCTGTTGTGCACCTGGCGCCGTACCATCGAGGCTCCCGTGGAAACGCTGGAGGTCGCGCGGGAAACCCTTTAATGCGACTACAATATCCGCTCTTCAATGCACGAGGCAGCTTTGCCGGCCGCTAGGGCGAATCCCTTGACGCGCCAACCGGCGCGCAATTCCGCGCCCCTCCACGCTCAGGTTGCTCAGACGTGGGCGGGGATGGACCGCCAGTCCCGTTTGCTGACGGGGTGCGTAGGCGTTTCCCTCGTGCTGCACGCCATCCTGCTGTCCGTCCATTTCCGCTTCCCCGAAGCGATCAAATTCCAGTCCGCCCAGCCCCTGGAGGTAATCCTGGTCAACGCCAAGACCAAGGAAAAGCCGGTCAAGGCGCGAGCGCTGGCGCAGGCGAACCTCGATGGCGGCGGCAATACCGAACAGGACCGCCGCGCCAAAACGTTCGCCCCGGTCACCGAGGCGGTCGAGCCCGGCAAGGACCTCGCCCAGGCGCAGAGCCGCGTCAAGGAGCTCGAGGCGCAGCAGCAGCAATTGCTGGCGATGGCCAAGGCCTCACCCCCGGTGTCGGCGCGCGAGGCACCCAGCCCCCTGCCGACTCCGGAACCGGCGCCGGCGGTGTCTGGCCGCGACCTGCGCGACCTCGCCTTGGCGGCCATGAAGCTGCAGGCGAAAATCGACAAGCGCCACGAGGAGTACCAGAAGCGGCCGCGCAAGCAGTTCATTGGCGCCAATGCTTCCGAATACCGATTTGCCCAGTACGAAGAGGAATGGCGCAACAAGGTCGAGCGGGTCGGCACGCTCAACTACCCGGCCGAAGCGCGCGGCAAGGTCTACGGCAACCTGCGCCTCGAAGTCACGCTGCGGCCGGACGGAAGCGTCGAATCGGTGCGGCTCGACCGCTCTTCCGGCCTCAAGGTGCTTGATGACGCGGCCTTCCGCATCGTGCGCATGGCGGCGCCGTACGGCGCGTTCCCCCCCGACATCCGCAAGGACACCGACCTGCTCGTCATCACGCGCACCTGGTTCTTCGGGCAGGGCGACGCAATCTGGACCAAGCGGGACTAGGGTGCCTGACCGCTATGCGGTGATCGGCAACCCGGTCGCGCACTCGCGCTCGCCGTGGATCCACGCGCGATTCGCCGCCCAGACGAGCCAGGCCCTCGAGTACGGCACCCTGCTCGCTCCGCCCGACGGTTTCGCGGCAACCGCGGACGAGTTCCGGGCGCAGGGCGGCAAGGGACTCAACGTGACGGTGCCCTTCAAGGAAGCGGCCTACGCGTTTGCCGAAACCCTGTCCGCGCGTGCCCGATCTGCTCGGGCGGTCAATACGTTGCTCTTCGCGGATGGGATCCACGGCGACAACACCGACGGGTGCGGCCTCACGCGCGACCTCGACATCAACCTGCGCTTTCCGGTCGTCGGCCGGCGGGTCCTGCTGCTGGGAGCGGGCGGTGCCGCGCGAGGCGTGTTGCTGCCGCTGCTCGAAGCCGGCCCGGCCGCGCTCACGGTCGCCAATCGCACGCCCGAGAAGGCGAGCCAGATGGTCGCCGACCTGCCGGAGACGCAACGTGGCCTGCCGCGTTCCTGCGGGTTCGCCGACCTCGCCGGTGAACGCTTTGACCTCGTCATCAACGCCACTTCGAGCGGGCTCAGCGACGCGCCACTGCCGCTGCCGGCGCGGCTGTTCACGCGCGAGTCGCTGGCATATGAAATGGTGTACGGGCGCGAAACTGCGTTCATGCGCTTGGCGCGCGCCGAGGGCGCGCACCACGTGGCGGACGGTCTCGGGATGCTGGTCGAGCAGGCGGCCGAGTCGTTTTTCCTGTGGCGCGGCGTTCGGCCATCGACGGCCCCGGTGCTGGCCGAACTGCGCGCCGGCTGAAGCGAAATGCGGTTTTTGGCCGCTGCCTGGAAAACTCTCTGCTACCTCCTCGGGGCATCCGTGCTCGCGGTGCTGCTGGTGCAGGGATGGTTCTTTGCCCACGTATGGTGGTGGTCGGCGCATAACCCTTCGTCCACGGCTTTCATGCAGGCCCGCCTGGCCGCAGTCCAGCAAAAGGCCCCCAAGGCGAGCCTCAGGCACCAGTGGGTCGCCTACGAAAGGATCTCCGCCAACCTCAAGCGCTCGGTCATCGCCGCCGAGGACGCCAAGTTCGTCGACCACGAAGGTTTCGACTGGGAAAGCATCCAGAAGGCGCTCGAAAAAAACGAACGCAAGGGCAAGGTCGTGGCCGGCGGCTCGACCATCAGCCAGCAACTGGCGAAGAACCTGTTCCTGTCGGGCAGCCGGTCGTGGTTGCGCAAGGGCCAGGAAGCAGTCATCACCTGGATGCTCGAGTCGGCGATGAGCAAGCGGCGCATTTTCGAGCTGTACCTGAACGTGGCCGAATGGGGCGACGGAGTCTTCGGCGCCGAAGCCGCCGCGCGCCACTACTTCGGCGTCCCGGCCGCGCAGCTCTCCGCGCAACAGGCCGCCTGGCTGGCCGCGATCCTGCCGTCGCCGCAGCGTTACGATCGCAATCGCGGCTCCGCGTGGGTTGCCAGGAAAACCGAAATCATCCTGGTGCGAATGCCGGGGGCGCAGATCCCCTGAGATAGCGCGCGTTGTCGCAGGGTTTCCGGTTTCGCGCCCTGCGAGCTTTCTCTACAATGACCTCACCTTCCTAACGGCCCGCAACGGCCCGGGCACGAACGCCATGGCCGACCTTGCCAACCGGCTCGAAATCGAAGACCTGCAGGACAACTTGCACGCGGTGCAGGAGCTCCTCCAGCACTACGATTTCGAGCACGACTCCGACCGGGACGCCGACGATTTCTCCGCCTTGCGGGCCGATGGTGCGGCATCCGACCCGAACATGGATGCGCTGCGCAGCAAGCTGGAGCACCTCCATCCGGCCGATATCGCGTTCATCCTCGAATCGCTGCCGCTGCGCGAGCGGCTGTTCGTCTGGGACCTCGTCAAGGCTGGCCGCGACGGCGAGATCCTGCTCGAAGCCTCCGACGCGGTGCGCGAAACGCTCATCGCCAGCATGGACTCCGATGAGCTGGTGGCAGCGGCCGAGACGCTCGAAGCCGACGAGCTCGCCGACCTCGCGCCGGACCTGCCCGAAGAGGTCATCCAGGATGTGATCCTGTCCCTGCCGCTGGAAGAAAGGGAGCAGCTGCGCGCCGCGATGTCGTATTCCGACGGTTCGGTCGGCGCACTGATGGATTTCGACATGGTGACGGTGCGCGAGGACGTCACGCTGGAAGCCGTGACGCGCTACCTGCGCCGCATGGACGAGCTCCCCGGCCACACCGACCAGCTTTTCGTCATCGATCGCGACCAGAAACTCAAGGGCGCCCTGCCGCTCGCGCGGCTGATCGTCTCCGACCTCGAATCGGAAGTCGGCAGGGTGATGGTGCCTGAGCTGATCACCTTCAGCCCGCAGGACGACGCCGACGACGCGGCGCAGGCGTTCGAGCGTTACGACCTGGTCTCGGCGCCCGTCGTCGACGATTCCGGCCGGCTGGTGGCGCGGCTCACCGTCGATGTGGTGGTGGATTACATCCGCGAATCGAGCGCCGAGCAGGTCCTGGCCGAAGCTGGACTCTCCGAGGAGGAGGACATCTTCGCGCCGGTGTGGGACAGCTTCCGCAACCGCTGGGCGTGGCTGGCCGTGAACCTCGTCACCGCGTTCATCGCCTCGCGCGTGATCGGCGCGTTCGAGGGTTCGATCGAGAAACTCGTGGCGCTGGCCGCGCTCATGCCCATCGTAGCGGGCATCGGTGGCAACTCCGGCAACCAGACGACCACCATGATCGTGCGGGCGCTAGCGCTGGGCCAGCTGCAGTCACATTACTGGCGCAAGCTGCTCAACAAGGAGCTCGGTGTCGCGCTGCTGAACGGCCTGGTCTGGGGCGGACTGCTGGGCGCCCTGGCGTGGTACCTCTACGACAGCAAGGCGCTGGGCGCTGTGATGACGCTCGCCATGACCCTGAACCTCGTGCTGGCGGCCTTCATGGGGGTCGCGATCCCGTATGCTCGGCAGAAATTCGGTAAGGACCCCGCGGTCGGGTCGAGCGTCCTGATCACCGCCTGCACCGACTCGGGCGGTTTCTTCATTTTCCTGGGCTTGGCGACCCTATTCCTGCTTTAGTCCCGTCCACGCTGCGGCGAGCTGCCGGGCGGCGTGCACCTGCGATTTCAGCCCGAAGTCGAACAACGCCACCCGATCGGCCATAAGCGCCTCGGCCAGCGAAGCCGCGTCGGCGGGTTCCAGTTCCAGGTAGGCATCGACCTCGCCGCGCTCGGCGGCGATGCGCATGCCCTGCTTGCGCGCGAGATGCATCATGGCGCCATTCTCGGCCAGGCAATGCATGAACAACGCCAGCACGCCCCAGTTGCGCGCGTGGGTATGCGCCCTCGCGAGGAGCGCACCCCCCATGCCGAGCCCGCGGCAGGCGGGCAGGACCGACACGCCGAGTTCGGCATAGGCACCGGCGCGGGCAAGGTGCGCCACGGCCGCAAGACGCATGTCGTCGTCGTAGACCGCGAAAACCGCGTCGCGCTCGAAATCGATGCGCGTCACATAGTCGCCGATCGCGTGGTCCGACAAGGTGATGCCGAAGCGCAATCGCCGGTCCTCGGCCCCGAGTGCGAGGAAG
Organism: Burkholderiales bacterium; assembly: GCA_038319115.1. GTDB lineage: Bacteria > Pseudomonadota > Gammaproteobacteria > Burkholderiales > SG8-39 > SZAS-79. The sequence goes on from JBBQCV010000039.1 coordinate 8,532, forward strand.
TGCTCCACCATGATGCCGCGCTGCAGGCGGGACAGTTCCTTGGTGACAATATTTTTTACGCGGCCGGTTTGCATGGACTATGGGCCATGCGAGGCATTCTTCGTTCCAGCTAGGCGAGCGATTGCAGCGCCTCTTTCGCGGCTGCCAGGGTCGCCTCGATTTCGGCCGGGCCATGCGCGGATGAAACGAAGCCAGCTTCGAACGCAGAGGGGGCAAGGTAAACGCCGCGCTCCAGCATCGAGTGGAAGAAGGTGTTGAACCGCTCGCGGTCCGAGCGCATGATTTCGGCAAATCCGCTCGGCGGGCTGGCGCTGAAATAAATGCCGAACATGCTGCCCACGCATTGGGCCGACAGCGGCACGCGCGCGCTCTTGCCCAGCGCGACCAGTCCCTCGGTGAGCGCCCGGGTCGTGTCCTCGATGCCCTTCACGAAGCCCGGCCGCGTCACAAGCCTGAGTGTCGCGATCCCGGCGGCCACCGCCACCGGGTTGCCCGACAGTGTGCCGGCCTGGTAGACGGGCCCCAGCGGCGCGATTTTCTGCATGATGTCGCGGCGCCCCCCGAATGCCCCCACCGGCAGGCCGCCACCGATCACCTTGCCGAGCGTGGTGAGGTCGGGCCGCACGCCGTAGCGCGCCTGTGCGCCGCCGAGGGCGACGCGAAACCCGGTCATGACCTCGTCGAAAATGAGGACCGCGCCGTGGAGCGTGCACTGCTCGCGCAACGCTTCCAGAAAGCCCGGCGCGGGCAGGATGAGGTTCATGTTGCCGGCGACTGGCTCTACGATGACGCAGGCGATCTCTGCGCCGCGAGCGGCGAACAATGCCTCGAGCTGGGCGGTATCGTTGTAGTCGAGCACCACGGTGTGTTTGGCGATGTCCTCGGGTACCCCCGCCGAGCTCGGCTGGCCGAAAGTGAGCGCGCCCGAGCCAGCCTTCACCAGCAGGCCGTCGGCGTGGCCGTGATAGCAGCCCTCGAATTTAACGATTGCCGCGCGACCGGTGTAGCCGCGCGCGAGGCGGATGGCGCTCATGGTGGCCTCGGTGCCAGAGGACACCAGGCGCACCATTTCGATCGACGGAACGAGATCGCAGATCAGCTCGGCAAGCTCGATTTCATCCTCGGTCGGCGCGCCGAAGGACAGCGCACGCCCGGCCGCCGCCTGCACCGCTTCCACCACTTCAGGATGGGTGTGGCCTGCCACCATCGGGCCCCACGAGCCCACGTAATCGACGTAGCGCTTGCCATTGGCGTCCCACAAGTACGCGCCCGAGGCGCGTTCGAAGAACAGCGGCGTGCCACCGACGGCGCGAAACGCGCGCACTGGCGAATTGACCCCGGCCGGGATGCGCGCCTGGGCACGCTGGAAAAGCTCTTTGTTGCGATCGCTCACGCATGTTCCTTTTCAAACAGGCGGCGGTACGCCTGTGCCCGTGCTGCCACGTCGGTGGCCCCGAACAGGTCGGAAATCACCGCCACGCAGTCGGCCCCGGCGGTAATGACGGCAGCGGCGTTGTCCATGGTGATCCCGCCGATGGCCACCAGCGGCACGCCGAGACTGCGCGCCGCACCGAACAGCTCGAGTGGCGCGCGGGTCGCCGCCGGTTTGGTGACCGAGGCGAACATGCTGCCGAACGCCACGTGATCGGCGCCCTCTGCGAGGGCTGCCCGCGCGGCGTCGAGACTGGCATAACAGGAGGCGCCCAGCAGCTTGCCTGGCAGCAGGCGGCGCGCAGCTGCGACCGCCCCGTCGTCCCGCCCCACATGCGCGCCATCGGCGTCGATCTGCGCGGCGAGGGCGGGATCGTCGTTGACGATGAGCGGCACGCCGCGCGGCCGGGCCAGGCCGAGGAGCGCCTCCGCCTGCTGGCGGCGCAGTCCGGTGTCGGCGAGCTTGTTGCGGTACTGAAGCACGGCAATTCCGCCCTTGAGCGCAGAGGACACCATGCGTAGCAGGGCCTCCGTCGACGGCTCATCGGGGGTGATCGCGTACAGCCCTTTCACGCGTTCTCGCGGCCGCTGTCGGGCTCGGCCTCCTGCTCGTCAGCGTCGCGCGCCCAGAAAAAGCGATCGGGCAGGTGCTGGCCCATGCCGGGGCGAAACCCGTGCGCAAGCGCCTGCCAGGTGTATTCCTGCGCCTCCTTGACCGCTTCGGGCACGTCCAGCCCATTGGCCATGGTGGCCGCGATCGCCGAGGCCAGCGTGCAGCCCGAGCCGTGGAAGCTTCCGGGCAGGCGTTTCCAGCGGTCGCTGCGCACGATGCCGGATTCCCCGTAGAGGACGTTGATTACTTCGGGCGTGTTCTCGTGCGTGCCGGTGATCAGGACGAACTCGCAACCGAGCCCGACCAGGCGCGAGGCGCATTCTTCGAGTGCCGGGTCGTCGGCGTCCTCGTCCTCTTCGGCGAGGCGGCGCGCCTCCATGCTGTTGGGCGTGAGCACCGTCGTCTGCGGCACGATCAGCTCGCGCATGGCGATGATCATGTCCTCGCTGGCGAGCGAGTCGCCGCGCCCGGAAGCGAGCACCGGGTCCATGATGACCGGCACCGAGGGGTAATCCGAAATGATCTCGGCGATCGCGGTGACGTTCTCGACCGAGCCGAACACGCCGAGCTTGAACGCCGCCACGGGCATGTCCTCGAGGAGCTTTCTCGCCTGGTCGACCACCCAGTCGCTGTCGATCGCGAGCATGTCGTCGACGCCGCGCGTGTCCTGCACGGTGATCGCTGTGATCACCGACAGGGGGTGACATCCCATGCTTGCAAGCGTGAGCAAGTCGGCCTGGACGCCAGCGCCGCCGGTGGGATCGGAGGCCGCGAAACTCAGGACGATCGGCGGAAGGGAAGGCATAGAGGAGGATCGACGCTTGCCGCGTGGCGCGCCGCGCGTGCGCAGCGGCGCGAGGGACTCGCGAATAAGTTAATATGCCGGGCCATTTTAACTCACCCCGTTCCGCACTCATGGCCGAAAACACCGAATACCGCAGCTGGATGTGTCTCATCTGCGGCTGGATTTACGACGAGGCCGCCGGGCTTCCCGAGGAAGGCATCGCCGCGGGCACGCGCTGGGAGGATGTGCCGATCAACTGGACCTGTCCGGAATGCGGCGCGCGCAAGGACGATTTCGAAATGGTGGAGATCTAGCCACCAGCGTTGCGTTTTTCCTTGCGCTTTGCGACGCGCGCCATACACTTCGTCTGCACGCCGCCCGGGTCCTTCCCGGCTCGGAGCGTCCGCGACCTTGCCTTGAATTCACATTAGCACCTAGTATTCAAACGGTTCCGCGCCGGCTTTCGGGGCGGAACCGGGGGCGCGAAAACAAACGGGGGCAGGCATGACAGACACGGCTGCCGCAGCGAACGAAAGCCTCGCCGGCGTGAAGGTGATGGTCATCGACGACTCGAACACCATCCGCCGCAGCGCCGAGATTTTCCTTCTACAGGCCGGTGCGACCGTGATCCTCGCCGAGGACGGCTTCGACGCGCTGGCGAAGATTGCCGATTACCAGCCCGAAGTGGTGTTCGTCGACATCATGATGCCGCGCCTGGATGGATACCAGACCTGCGCCCTCATCAAGAAGAACCCCAAGTTCGCCGCCACGCCGGTGGTGATGCTGTCGTCTAAAGATGGCCTTTTCGACCGCGCTCGCGGGCGTATGGTCGGGTCGAACGAGTACCTCACCAAACCATTCACGAAGGACAGCCTGCTGAAAACCGTCGGTGCGCACTTGCGCGGCGGTTCGCCCGGCTGAGCCGCAACGAGAGGCCCCAATGCCGATCAACAAGATACTCGTCGTCGACGATTCGCCCACCGAGCGCCAGTTCATGCTCGAATCGCTCTCCAAGCTCGGTTACCAGGTGGTGCTGGCCGAGAGCGGCGAGGAAGGCGTTGCCAAGGCGCGCGCCGAGTTGCCCGACCTCGTCCTCATGGACGTGGTGATGTCCGGCTCGAACGGCTTCCAGGCCACGCGCCAGATTGCCAAGGACGAGACGACCAAACATATCCCGGTCATCATCTGCACCACCAAGTCGCAGGAAACCGACCGGATCTGGGGGTTGCGCCAGGGCGCGCGCGATTACATCGTGAAACCCGTGAACGTGAACGAACTCGCCGCGAAGATCGCAGCGCTGGCTTGACCCATGCCCAAACGCGTCAGCCTCAGGGAATTCCAGGAGGGGCTTGCCAATCGCCTCAAGGCGGCCGCCACCGAATCTGCGCCCTCCGCGCGGCTGGGGTTCGTGGCCGGCGGCAGTCATTGGCTCATGCGGCTCGACGCTTCGGGTGAAGTGATGCAGGTGCCGGAAATCCAGCGAGTGCCGCTCACCCGCGACTGGTTCCTCGGGGTGGCGAATATTCGCGGCACACTGTTCGGCGTCACCGATTTCGGCGCGTTCCTCGGCCAGCCCGCCACCGCGCGCGGTCCCGAGAGCCGCCTGCTGCTGATCGGCCAGCCGCAAGGCATGAACTGCGCGCTGCTCGTGGCCCGCCTCACCGGGCTGCACAGCGTCGCCGCGTATGCCGAGGAGCGCATGCCGGAACCGGCGGCGCCCTGGTCGGCCGCCGCGTGGCGCGACAAGGAAGGCGTCGTATGGCGCGAACTGGAGCCTGCCCCCCTGCTCGGCCAGCCCGAATTTCTCGATATCGCCGTCCATTAGCCGCACACAAGATTCTGGGAGGATTCATGGCGTTCAAACTGCCTTTCAAGCTCGGTTCCCGGCCCGCCGCCGGCGTGCCGCCCGCACCCGCGTCCCCTCGCTCCTCCGAGGCCGCGGCCGTGTCGCTGCTCGGCGGCAGGAAGCTGCGGCTGGTGCTGGTCCCGGTGCTGGTGGTGCTTCTTCTCATCGCGGGCGTCCTAGTGTTCGTCAATGCGCGCGACTCCAAGCACGCCGCCCTCTACATCGCCGACGCCGGCCAGCTGCGCATGCTTTCGCAACGCCTGGCCAAGGCGGCGCAGCAGAGCCTCCTCGGCAACCCCGAGGCGTTCAAGCAGGTGGCCGCCAGCCGCGACGCGTTTTCGACCATCCTAGACCGGCTCATCCGCGGCGGTGAGGTTGCCGGCGAGCGGGTGCCCGCTTCGCCTGATCGTATCCAGCCGGCGCTGGAAGCCCTGCAGCAGGAATGGCGCAAGACCGAGCAGAATGCCTCCACGCTGCTCAAGGAGCAGAAAAACCTGGTGGGGCTGGGCGCCGCAGTGGCGCAGGTGAACGGCTCCAATCCGCAGTTGCTTGACTTGGCCGAGCGCGTACAGGCCCTCAAACTACAGAACGCGGCGTCAACGCGCGAAATTTCAACCGCCGGGCAGCTCGTGATGCTGACCCAGCGGCTGGCAAAGAACGCCAATGCGCTTCTGGCCGGAGAGACCGTCGATTCCGAAGTGGCGTTCCTGCTGGGCAAGGACACGAATGAATTCCGCACCTTGCTGGCCGCGCTGCGCGAAGGCAACGCGCAGATGCGCATCCCCCCGGCCAAGGATCCCGAGATCGCGGCCCGGCTCGAAGATCTGGCCACCGCATTCAAGACCTACCAGGAATCCGCTTCGGCGATCCTCGGCAACATGCAGCGCCTGATCGCCGCCAAGAATGCCGCGGCGGCGATTTTCGCCGACTCCGAAAAGCTGCTGCAGGCCACCGAGCGCGTCGCGGGCGAATACGATGCTGCGCTCGCCGGAAGCGGCGTGATCTACCTCGTGCTGCTGCTGGGGCTGGCTACGGTCGTCGTGTCGGCGCTCATCGCGGTGGACTTCGTACGCGACGAGCAGCGCCGGCGCGAAGAGGCCGAGCGCCAGCAGGCGACGGTGCGGCGCCAGAACGAGCAGAACCAGGCCGCCATCCTGCGGCTCATGAACGAGATGCAGGATTTCGCCGAAGGCGATCTCACCGTGCGCGCCACGGTCAGCGAGGACATCACGGGCGCGGTGGCCGACTCGGTGAACTTCGCCATCGAGGAGTTGCGCACGCTCGTCGGGCGCATCACCACCGCTGCGGACCAAGTGACCGTGGCGTCCGATTCGGCCCAACAGACCTCCTCCCAGCTGCTCGCCGCCAACGACAAGCAGTCGCGGGAGATCAAGAACACCAGCGCTCAAGTGCTGGGCATGGCGCGCACCATTAATGACGTGTCGAGCAGCGCCACCCAGTCTGCGGACGTGGCGCGTGCCTCGCTGGCGGCGGCAGAGAAGGGGCAGGAAGCGGTGCAGAACGCAATCTCGGGCATGAACGGCATCCGCGACCAGATCCAGGAGACGGCCAAGCGGATCAAGCGCCTGGGCGAGTCCTCGCAGGAGATCGGCGAGATCGTCGAGCTTATTTCCGACATCACCGAGCAGACCAACGTCCTCGCGCTGAACGCGGCGATCCAGGCCGCCTCGGCGGGGGAGGCGGGCCGCGGGTTCACCGTGGTGGCCGAGGAAGTGCAACGCCTGGCCGAGCGTTCGGGCGAGGCGACCAAGCGGATCGGCGCGATCGTGAAGACCATCCAGACCGACACCCAGGATGCGGTGACGGCAATGGAAAGGAGCACCCAGGGCGTGGTCGAGGGCGCCAAGCTGTCGGACAACGCCGGCCAGGCGCTGGCCGAGATCGGCGACGTGTCACGCAAGCTCGCCGAGCTGATCGAAACCATTTCACAGACCACCCAGACCCAGGCCAAGTCCGCGGGCGCGGTGGCTGTCAGCATGCGCAACATCCTCGGCATCACCGAGCAGGCGACCGAAGGCACCAAGCGCACCGCGCAGTCGATCGGCCAGCTGGCAACGCTTGCGCGCGACCTGAAGAGTTCGGTGGCCAACTTCAAGCTCTGACTCGTCGAAAGTGACCGCTCAATCCCCGAGGCATTCGCTGGCATGATCGACATTGGGCCGCTCAGCTGGGTCAAAAGCGAGATCGACTCCTCACTCGAGCGCTCGCGCGGCAGCCTTAAGGCGTTCGCGACGGATCCGGCCAACCGCGCGGCGCTGAAGGCGGCAAAGGCGCACCTGCACCAAGCCTATGGCGCGGTGCAGATCGTCGGCCTGCACGGCGTTTCGCGCTTTTTCGAGGAAACCGAACGCCTCGTCGCTGAGGTCGAAAGCGGCAAGGTGGATGCGGCTCCGGCCGCTTTCGACGTGCTCGATCGCGCTACCCAAGCGATCGGAAAATACTTGTCGGAACTCCTCGACGGCCTGCCCGACCAGCCTCTGCGCCTGTATCCGCTGTTCCGCGAAATCGCGCTGCTGCGCGGTGCCAGGGATGTTTCCGAGGCCGAGCTCTATTTTCCCGACCTCTCCCTGCAGCCGCCGCCGCGGGAAGACTCGCCATTCCGGCTCTCGGCTGAGGACCGTGAAGCGTACCTGCGCGGCCAGCGCACCCGGTTCCAGCGCGGATTCCTCAAATGGCTGAAGGAGCCCGCCGACGTTGCCAGCGTTGAGGACATGATGGCCGCCGTTGACGGCATCGAGTCGATCCAGCTGGTGCCTGCGCAACGATCGTTCTGGTGGGCGGCCGGCGCGTTCTACCAGGCGCTTGCCGACGGCAGCCTGCAGCCCGAGGCCGGCGTGCGCCAGGTCTGCTCGCGGATCGAGCAGCTGATGCGCAAAATGGCCGACGCGAATACGGCCGCCCCCGAACGCCTCGCACGCGAAGTCCTGTACTGGCTGGCCAGGGCCGACGTCGCCGAACTGGGATCGGAGCGAGTGCGCGCGGCGCGGCAGTCTCTCGGCCTGCAGGGCACCCTGCCCGAGACCGAGCTCGACACCGACCAGTCGGAGCGCGTGCCCACCGCCCTTGCGCTGCGTGAGCAGATCAACGCCGCCAAGGACGCGTGGAACCGGTTCGCCTCGGGCGCCGGCGCCGCGCTTGCGGTATTCGCGCGCCATGCCGATGCGATGCGTGACACGGCGGGGCTGCTCGGCAACGCCGAACTCGGTGGCCTTGCGCGCGAGCTTGCGATCATCGCAGCTTATCTCGTCACCCATCCGGACAGGATGAACGAGCCGCTGGGCATGGAGGTGGCGACTGCGCTGCTGCTGATCGAGAACGCGGTCGAGAACTACACGCGTCTCACGCCCGAGTTCAGCCGCCAGTCGAGGGTGATGCTTGCGCGCCTGCGCGCAACCGCGTTCGGCAAGCTCGAGCCCGACGTCACCATGAGCCTGCCGCTCATCGACGACATGATGCGCCGGGCGCAGGAGAAGCTCGCGCTGGAGGGCGCGGTCGCCGAAATGCAGGCGAACCTGCACCGCATCGAGGATGCGCTCGATGCCTACTTTCGCGATCCGGCGCGCGCCGCCCAACTCGCCGAGATCGATCCCGCCATTCACCAGGTCGCGGGTGCGCTAGCCATGCTCGGCGAAGAGGAAGCCGGTGGCGCGATGCTCCTCTGCAAGGATCGGATCCGCGCTTTCGCCATCGCCTCCGCCCCACCCGCACAGCACGAATTCGAGGAAGTCGCGCAGATCCTGTCCGGGCTGGGTTTCTATGTCGATGCCCTGAGACACGGCAATGCCGATTTTGCCGGCACCATGCAGCCGGTCCTCGCCCAGGTGCGCCCTGCGCAACGCGCGCCCGCGCCGGCCATGGTGGCGGAGGAAGCCCCCGAAGAACCGGTGATCGACATCACCCCGCCCATGGCCGCGCCGTCGGCCGATGCCGAGCGGCTGCGCCACGAAAGCGATGAGGTCATCGACCAGGAATTGCTGGCGATCTTCCTCGAGGAGGCGGTCGTCGTCCTCGAGTCCATTGCAGCCAGCCTCGCGGCCTGGCGCGCCGAGCCGGCCCACGCTTCGGAACTCACGACCATTCGGCGCGCCTTTCACACCCTCAAAGGCAGCGGCCGCATGGTGGGCCTGATGCGCTTGGGCGAAGCCGCCTGGGCGGTCGAGCAGCTCATGAACACCTGGCAACAGGAAGAACGCGCGGCTACTCCGGCCCTGTTCGCGCTGGTCGAGTTTGCCCATGGCGCCTTCGCCGACTGGGTCGCGCGCCTGCAGGCCGGCGACCCCCAGCCCGAATCGCTGCCCATCGTCGAGCGCGCTGAAGAGCTCCGCCGCCGCGGCGCGTCAACTCGGGATGGCAATGAAGCTGCCCTGACCGGAGCGGTCGCTACGTTGCCCGCAACGGCGCCGTCAGCAACCACGGCGCCGCCAGCAATTCCGGCGCCGCCAGTAACTTCGGCGCCGCCCCGGACGGTGTCGGCCCCCGCGGCGGCCGCCCCCGAAGACAACGTGCGCATCGGTGCGCTGACAATCTCGGCATCGCTGTTTGCGGTGTTCGCCAACGAGGCGCGCCAGCATCTCGAAACCATCGAGCGCGAACTCGCCCAGTTTGCTGCAGGCCGCAGTGCCGGCATTCGCGACGAACTCGTGCGCGCGGCGCACACCTTCGCGGGAATCTGCGGGACGGTGCAGTTGCAGGCAATGCACGACCTCGGGGCCGCGCTGGAAGGCGGGCTCCTGCGGCTAAGGCAGCGGGCATCCCCCCTCGCGCCGGCGGAGCTCGCTCTTGCGCACGACGCGACGCAGGCATTGAAGATGATGTACGAGGGCGTGCTCGAGCGTGCCGTGCCCGGGTCTGCCACCTCGCTGATCGGCCGGCTGGATGCGATCACCGGCGAAGCCGCGCCGCTGGCAATGGCCGACGAAGAGCCTCTCGCCGGAGCCGTGCCGGACGTTGCCCCCGAACCACCAGCGTCTTCGCCTGTCTTGCCCCCGGTTGCTACCGAGCCCCCCGCAGTGGCGGGCACGGGGCCCGACGGCAGTGCGCCGGCGCCGCAAGCCGAACCGGCCGCACGGTTCGAGCCCGCCGGCACCGAAGCCGACACCGAACTGGCGATGGCGGAACTCGAAAGCGCGGAAACCGGCAAGGCAGGTGCGCCCGCCCCGACGGCCCCTGGTGGAGAAGAGGAGCTCGAGGAACGCCGCCAGCGTCGCCTCGAAGACGAGATCGACGCCCAGCTGCTGCCGATTTTCCTCGAAGAGGCCAATGAGGTCGTTCCCCAGGTGGGGGAACAGCTGCGCGAATGGCGCGCGGCGCCCACCGGTTTCGACCCGGCGCGTGCGATGCAGCGCGCGCTGCACACGCTGAAGGGCAGCGCCCGCATGGCCGGCGCGATGAGCCTGGGCGAGCTCACGCACAATATGGAGACGCGCGTCGAGAACGCCATGGTGCTGCGCCTCACGCCCGGCCAGTTCTTCGACGACCTTGAAACCTCCTACGATCGCATGGGACTGTTGCTCGACCGGCTGCAGCACCCGCAGGCGCAGGCCACCGAGGAAGCGCCGCCGACGCCTGCCACCCAGTTGGCCGCGGCCGCAACGCCTGTGGCACGCGAGGTCGAAGTGCCGGCGCCGCGTGAGGATGCGCGTTCCCACGCGATGATGCGCGTGCGTGCCGATGCGCTGGAGAAGCTGGTGAACGAGGCGGGCGAAATAGCGATCACCCGATCGCGTGTAGAAACCGAGATGCGCGCCCTGAAGTCCGCGCTAGGCGAGCTTACCGAGAACGTGGCCCGCTTGCGCCGGGAACTGCGCGAGATCGAGATCGCTGCCGAGACCCAGCTCGCCTCGCGCATGCAGGCCGCGCCGGAAAAGGAGCGCCAGTTCGACCCGCTCGAATTCGACCGCTTCACGCGCTTCCAGGAACTCACGCGCATGATGGCCGAGAGCGTCAACGACGTGTCGACCGTCCAGCAGACCCTCAACAAGATAGCTGACGACACAGATGCCGCCCTCGCTGCTCAGGGGCGCCTGAACCGCGAGTTGCAGCAGGACCTCATGCGCATCCGCATGGTGCCGGTGGCCTCGGTCGTCGAACGCCTGCACCGCGTGGTGCGCCTGACTTCGAAGGAGCTCGGCAAACGCGCCAACCTCGACATCCTCGGCAGCAACGTGGAGGTCGATCGCGCCGCGCTCGAGCGCATCACCGGGCCGCTCGAGCACCTGCTGCGCAACGCGATCACGCACGGGATCGAAACGCCGCAGGCCAGGGTGTCCGCGGGCAAACCCGCGATGGGCGAGATTTCGCTGCAGGTGCGCCAGGAGGGCAACGAGGTCACGCTGGTGCTTGCCGACGACGGCGCCGGACTGGACCTCGAGCGCATTCGCGCCAGGGCCGAGGCGCAAGGATTGATTGCCCGCGGGGACGAACGCTCAGCGCAGCAACTCGCCGAGCTCGTTTTCGCCCCCGGCCTGTCGACCGCCGAAAGCATCACCGAGCTTGCCGGCCGCGGGGTCGGCCTTGACGTGGTCATGAGCGAGGTCAGCGGCCTGGGCGGGCGCATCGAACTGGCCTTCACCCCCGGCATCGGCACGCGGTTCACCTTGCGCATTCCGCTGACCACCGCGGTCATCCAGGCCGTGCTCGTGAAAGTGGGTGCGCGCACATATGCGCTGCCCTCGGTGATGGTGGAGCAGGTCCAGCAGATGCGCGCCGAACTTCTCGAGCGTGCCAAGGCCGCGGGCGCGATCGAGTGGTCCGGGCGCCGTTACCCGCTCCACCACCTGCCCACGCTGCTTGGGGGGGCGCCGCCTGAGCCGGCGGCGCAAGCGCGGCGGTTTACCCCGGTGCTGCTGGTGCGCAGCGGCGTGGAGGCGATCGCCATCGAAGTCGACGATATGGTCGGCAACCAGGAAGTGGTGGTGAAGAACATCGGTCCCCAGCTCGCGCGAGTACCGGGCATCGCCGGTGCGACGGTGCTTGGCACCGGCGAGATCGTCATGATCCTCAACCCGGTGCCGCTTGCCGCACGCCCGGCCATTCCGCTCGAGATCGTCAGCAACCCGCATGTGCAGGCCCCGGCCGTCGCGACGCAACCGAGGATCATGGTCGTCGACGACTCGCTCACCGTGCGCAAGATCACCGGGCGGCTGCTCGCGCGCGAGGGTTATCTCGTCGTCACCGCTCGTGACGGCGTGGAGGCGCTCGAACTCCTCGGCCAGGCCGTGCCCGACGCGATGCTGGTCGACGTCGAGATGCCGCGCATGGACGGCTTTGACCTGACCCGCAACGTGCGCGCCGACCCGCGCCTCAAGGACGTGCCGATCATAATGATCACCTCGCGCACTGCCGACAAACACCGCAAGTTCGCCCTCGGCCTGGGCGTCAACGTGTTTCTCGGCAAACCCTACCAGGAAGACGAGTTGCTCGGCCATATCGCGGGTTTCCTCGGCCGCTCCTGACATTTCCTGAAGATCCAGGCAGGGAGCGGCATTCAGGGGAACTTCCTGACATTCATGCCGTTGCGGCGGCCGAAGGGAAAAAACCGCCCGAATTGCCGTTACCAAGCGCGGCAACTGTCAAATATGGCGCCGGATGTCACGGAAGTGACAAAAGTCGCACAGCAGGGAGACCCTCGACTCCCATACTATCGGACTGTGCGATAAGGAAATGAGCGCACGTTCGCCGAGGTGGCAAGTACGTGGGTAAAAAGGAAGACTGCGATATCGGAAAAGCGGTGAGCCCGGAGGCTTCGACCGGACGCTCGGCCTTTACGGCACTGGTTGCATCAGTTCTTGGGGCCGCCGTGCAGGCCGCTTTCGCGCAGCAGCTTCCGGCAGGCGGCCAGGTGGCTGCCGGCACCGCGGTCATAACCCAGACCGGCGAGCGTTCGCTGCAGGTGACGCAGGGCACCCCGTCGGCCATCCTCAATTGGCAGAGCTTCTCGATCGGCGCGGGCAATTCCGTCGTGTTCCAGCAGCCGAGCGCGAGCGCGATCGCGCTGAATCGAGTCATCGGCAACAGCCCCACGGAAATTTTCGGATCGCTGACGGCCAATGGGCAGCTGTTCCTCGTCAACCCGAGCGGCGTCCTGTTCGGCCGCGGCGCAAGCGTTGACGTAGGCGGCCTTGCGGCCTCCACGCTCGGCATCAAGGACAGCGATTTCCTGGCCGGTCGGTACTCGTTCACGAACGGCGGCGGCGCCGGCAAGGTCGTCAACGACGCAAACATCACCACGCTTTCTGGCTATGCGGCGTTGATCGGGCCGCAGGTGCTCAACAACGGGATAATCAACGCACGTATGGGGACGGCCGCGCTGGGCGCGGGCGACCAGGTGACGCTCGACATGGTCGGCAATGGGCTGATCAACCTCCGGGTCGAACGGGATGCGCTCAATGCATCGGCAATCAATACCGGCACCATTACGGCAGACGGGGGCAACGTACTGATGACGGCGCGATCAGCCAACGCGCTTCTCGACACCGTTCTGAGCAGCGAAGGTGTTATCCGCGCCAATGCGCTCGCCGAGCGTGGCGGCACGATCTACCTGGACGGCGGACCGCGCGGCGTCACAAGCGTGTCGGGTAAGTTGGAAGCGTCTGGCCTTGGGCAGGGACAAAAGGGCGGGTCTATCGCTGTACTCGGAGACAAGGTCGGTCTGTTAGGGAATGCATCGGTCAATGTGTCCGGCAGTGCGGGAGGTGGCACAGTCCTCGTGGGCGGCGATTTCCAAGGGGCCAATCCTGCAGTCCGGAACTCTGCGCGCACGTACGTAGGCCAGGATGTCTCGATCACAGCCGACGCAGTCAACAGCGGCAACGGTGGCAAGGTGATCCTCTGGGCAGACGACGTCACCAGCTTCTACGGCAACATTTCCGCTCGCGGTGGCGCGCAATCAGGCGATGGCGGGTTTGTTGAAACCAGCGGCAAAGCGATTCTCAAGGCGGTAGGCAACGTCGACGCCGCCGCGCCAAACGGAAACGCGGGAAACTGGCTGCTGGATCCAAACAACATCACCATCCAGACTGCCGGCAGCGACACGAATGTCACTGCAAGCCCGAATTTCGCGTCCACAAACGACAGCGCGATTGTCACAACGGGGAGCATTCAGACCGCCCTGAATGCGGGCACGTCCGTCACTGTAACTACTGCGAGTGCTGGAACAAGCGCGCAGTTGGGCGACATTACCGTGGCGAATGCCATCGCCAAGACCGCGGGGGGCACTGCGACCCTTACGCTGAACGCAGCGAACAACATCGACTTCATCGCGGGCGCGGACGTATCGTCGACGACTGGTGCGCTAGGGTTGACGCTCAATGCAACGGGAGCGATCAGTTCATTGAGAAATGTGAGCCTAAATGGCGGAGTGTTGACCCTGAACGCGACCGGCAACGGAACGCAGTCGGGCACGATCCAGGCAAGCACATCGGTAGTCAAGAGTGGCACGGGCAACTTCACGCTCTCTGGGGTGAACACGTATACGGGCGGGACGACGATCAAAGCGGGCGCGCTGATTGTCACGACCTCGGCGAGCGCGTTGGGAACGGGGACGGTGACGTTGGGGGACGCTGCGGGGGGATCGAATGCGGCCTCGCTGTTGATTGGCACAAATGGGCTGAACTACGCCAATGCGATCGCGCTGGCCCCGACGACGACGGGGGCGCTGACGCTTGGGAATACGGGTACGGCGATCTCGACGACTTTCAGTGGCGGGGTGTCGGGGGCCAACAACCTGACGATCAACAGCAATGCGACGACTGGCACCATCACGCTCTCAGGCGGCGGTGTGAATAATGCGGGCACCGTGACCAACGTCGGCGCGGGCTCGGGCACCACGACGATCAGCGGCGGGGTGGGTTCGAACGTGACGGGGGTGGTGCAAAACAGCACGACCTCGGCGCTGACGGTGAGCGGGGCGCTGACGGTGAATGCGGGCGGCACGACGCTGACCAACACGGCGGGCACGAAGCTGTTGACGGTGTCCGGCGGGGTGACGGGCACGGGCGCCCTGGTGCTGAACAACAACAGCGCGACGGCCGGGGGGATCACGGTCTCGGGCACGACGGTGAACCACACGGGCACCGTGACCAATAGCGGCACAGGCAGTGGCGGGAGCACGATCAGCGCGGTGGTGGGCACGAACGTGACGGGGGTGGTGCAGAACAGCGCGAGCTCGGCGCTGAACTTCACGACGGCGGCGAACACGTACACCTCTGGACTGACGATCAAGGCGGGGACGGTGACGGGGAGCGTGGCCAATTCCTTTGGCGCGAACGCCAACGTGATCACGCTGGGCGACAGCACCGGCAGTGCCAATGCGACGCTAAGCGGTGCGGGGGCAGTGACCTACGCCAACGCGATCACGGTGGCTTCGGGCAATACGGGGGTTGCGACGATCACGGACAGTGCGGCGAGCACCTTCAGCGGGGCGGTGACGCTGAACACCCACGACCTGGTGCTCTCGCCTGCGGCAGGCGCGCTGACCTTGAGCGGCGGGGTGACGGGCACGGGCAACGTGACGCTGAATTCGTCGAGAGCGTGATCACCCCCGCCCCCGTCGAATTCAGCGTCCCGTTGCCCGTGCCCGTGATCCCGCCCCACCAGGTCAGCGCGCGTGCCCCCCGCGGGAGCACCCGGGCGGGGGTGA
>JBBQCV010000040.1:0-23081 GCA_038319115.1 Burkholderiales bacterium
TCGTGGCAAGCAGCTTGGCCGGGTCGAGGTGGTGGCGCAGCCCGAAGGCGCCAACTGGCGCATCGAGAAGGTCGCCAACGTGAACCCCGAGGCGGCGATGACCGCGAGCGGGCTGTGGGTCACGGGCGCAAACTCGCGCACGTCGATCGATTTCATGCTCAACGTGAACGACACCGGAAAATACCTCGACCGCGTCGGCACGCCCGACAGCGTCAAGGGCGGCACGGCCAAGCTCACCGGCGCGCTGGCGTGGTCGGGCGACCCGCTCAACATCGACTACCCGAGCCTCGCGGGCACCATGACCCTGCTGGCCGAGAGCGGCCAGTTCCTCGAGATCGAGCCGGGAATCGGCAAGCTGGTTTCGCTCATGAGCCTGCAGATGCTGCCTCGGCGCATCGCGCTCGATTTCCGCGACGTGTTCTCCAAGGGCTTCGCCTACGACAAGATCACCAGCAGCCTTACCATCGACAAGGGCGTGATCGACACCAAGGACTTCAAGATGCGTGGCCCCGCCGCTGAGGTCGAGATCGTGGGCACCGCGAGTCTGGCCAAGGAAACCCAGAACCTGCACGTCAAGGTGGTGCCGGCCTTGGGCGACACCGCTTCCACGATCGTGGGACTGCTCAACCCGGTGTACGGCGTGGCGACGCTGCTTGCGCAAAAGCTGCTCAAGAACCCGCTGGGCAACATCTTTGCGTTCGAGTACGCGGTCAGTGGCACGTGGACCGACCCCAAGGTGGAAAAGCTGCGCGTCGTGCCGGTCGAGTCGTCCCCGGGTGGCGGAATGCCCTGATGAGCAGCGTGACCCCTGCTGCCAAGGCGGCGAACGCAGCCGCATCCGCGAGCGGCGCCGTGCGCGAGCGCCACCGGGTGGCGGCGATCCAGATGGTTTCCGCTCCCGAGGTGGCCACGAACCTCGCTGCGGCCGGGCGCCTCATCGCCGAGGCTGCTGCCCAAGGCGCGCAACTGGTGGCGCTGCCCGAGTATTTCTGCATCCTCGGACGGCACGAGACCGACAAGGTCGCGGTGGCCGAGCGCGACGCCGCTGAGCCTGGCGGTGGCGGGCCGATCCAGGCGTTCCTCGCAGAAGCGGCGGCGCGCAACAACGTGTGGCTCGTGGGGGGCACCCTCCCGATCGTGTCGGGTGAAGCGGGGCGCGTGCGCAGCGCCTGCCTGCTGTTCGATGCGGCGGGCCAACGTGTCGCCCGCTACGACAAGATCCACCTGTTTTCTTTTCGCCAGGGCAGTGAAAACTACGACGAAACGCGCACCATGCAAGCGGGCACGCAGCCCATCGTCGTCGAGAGCCCCTTCGGCAGGCTGGGGCTTTCCGTTTGCTATGATGTTCGCTTCCCGGAGCTGTATCGCCCCGGAATCGAAATCCGCGACGGTGCGCCCACCGGCGCCCATCCCGGACCGACCTTGCAACCCGCCAATACGCCCATAGATATCTGGTTCGTCCCGTCCGCGTTCACCGCGACCACGGGTGCGGCGCACTGGGAGATCCTGCTTCGCGCGCGCGCGATCGAGAATCTCTGCTACGTGGTGGCGCCGGCCCAGGGAGGCACCCATCCCAACGGTCGCCGCACGCATGGGCACACGATGGTCGTCGGTCCGTGGGGCGAGATCCTTGCGGAGCAGGCCGAAGGCGAGGCCGTGGTGACCGCCGAAATTGACCCATCACGCATCACCGAAGTGCGCAGTTCCTTACCGGCCCTCGACAACCGCAGGATCCCATGAACACCCAAACCGCACAGATTTCCGAGGCGATGTCCGCCGATTCGCATCTCGCCACCGCGCACGAATCGCTGCTTGCGCCTTACGACCTCGATCTCGACAAGCTCGGGCCGGTATTCGGCGCGCTCGCCGAGCACCGCATCGACTATGCCGACCTGTACTTCCAGTACACCCGCTCCGAGGGCTGGAACCTCGAGGAAGGCATCGTCAAGTCCGGCAGCTTCAACATCGAGCAGGGCGTCGGCGTGCGCGCCATCTCGGGCGAGAAGACTGCCTTCGCGTATTCGGACGACATCAGTTTCAACGCGCTGCAGGATGCTGCGCGCGCGACCCGCGCCATCGGTCGCTCCGGCACCGGGCGCAAGACCAGGATCGTCACGCGCAACGCGCCCGTGCGGCTCTACCACGCGATCGACCCGATCGCGTCGCTGTCCTCGGTCACCAAGGTGGGCCTGCTCGAGAGGCTCGAGCGCATGTGCCGCAAGCTCGACACGCGCGTGACCCAGGTCATGGCCAACCTCGGCGGCGAGTACGAGGTGGTCCTGGTGGTGCGCTCCGATGGCGTCACAGCCGCCGACGTGCGGCCGCTGGTGCGCCTGTCGGTGCAAGTGATCGTCGAGGAAAACGGCCGCAGGGAGAGCGGCTCGGCCGGTGGCGGCGGGCGCACGGGCTACGAATACTTCAGCGACGAACTCCTTGCCGACTACGCGCAGAAAGCGGTCAGCCAGGCCCTCACCAACCTGTCGGCCAAGGCCGCACCCGCGGGCACGATGACGGTCGTTCTCGGACCGGGATGGCCCGGCATCCTGCTGCACGAGGCGATCGGGCACGGCCTGGAGGGCGACTTCAACCGCAAAGGCAGCTCGGCGTTTTCCGGTCGCATCGGCGAGCGCGTGGCCGCCCCGGGCGTGACCGTGGTCGATGACGGCACCATTCCCGGCCGGCGCGGGTCGCTGTCCATCGACGACGAGGGCAATCCCACCCAGCGCACGGTGCTCATCGAGGACGGCGTGCTGCGCGGCTACATCCAGGACAGCCTCAACGCGCGCCTCATGAAAATGCCGGTCACGGGCAACGGCCGGCGCGAGTCGTTTGCGCACGTCACCATGCCGCGCATGACCAACACCTACATGCTGGCTGGATCGCGCGACCCCGAGGAGATCGTGCGCTCGGTGAAAAAGGGCCTGTACGCGGTCAATTTCGGCGGCGGCCAGGTCGACATCACCAACGGCAAGTTCGTGTTCTCGGCTTCCGAGGCCTACATGATCGAGAACGGCAAGGTCACTTACCCGGTCAAGGGCGCGACCCTCATCGGCAGCGGCCCGGATGCCCTCAAGCGCGTGAAGATGATAGGCAACGACATGCAACTCGATTCGGGCGTGGGCACTTGCGGCAAGGACGGCCAGAGCGTCCCCGTCGGCGTGGGCCAGCCCACCTTGCGCATCGATGGCCTGACCGTTGGCGGAACCGGCTGACCCGACTTTATTACCAGTCGGGATCCCAGAGGCGCCACCAGGGGACGTCCTTCTGGACCTTGCCGGTGAGGTACTTGCTCTGCGGGAAGTTGGTGCGCATGACCCGGTCGGCGCCATCGCGCAGGTCGCTCATGCCGAGCGCGTCGTAGGCCTTGGCCATGATGAAGACGGCTTCCTCAACGGCGGGTGAGTTGGGGAAATTCTGCACCACGGACTGCGCGCGGTTGGCCGCCGCCACGTAGCCATTCCGCTTCATGTAATAGCGCGCGACATGGATCTCGTTCATCGCGAGCGCGTTGACGAGGTATTTCATGCGCGCCGCGCCGTCGGCTGAATACTTGGAATCGGGAAAGCGCGTGACCAGTTCGCGGAAGGCCGCGAAGGCCTCGCGCGTGGCCTTGGGGTCGCGCTCGGTCATGTCCTGCGTCGACAGGCGCGCGAACAACCCGCCGTCCTCGTTGAAATTCACCAACCCCTTGAGGTAGTAGGCGTAGTCGACGCTCGGATGGTTCGGGTGCAGCTTGATGAAGCGGTCGGCCGCCGCGACGGCCGAGGCGCGCTCGTTGTCCTTGTAGTAGGCGTACGCGATCTCGAGCTGCGCCTGCTGCGCGAACCGGCCGTAGGGGTAGCGCGCCTCGAGCTTCTCCAGGTACTTGACCGCCTTGGTCCAGTCGCGCCCACCCATGGCGTCCTTGGCCTCGCCGTAGAGCTTGTTGGCCGACCAGCCGACGGTTTCGTCCTTCTTGTCGTCGAGGCCGCTGCAGCCGGCAACCAGCGCGGCGAACGCCATCGCGGCGACGACCAGCAGGCGGGGAAGTACACTAGGATGCATGGCGAAAACCTCTTCGAGTAGCGGTGGCAATTATAACGATTCGAATTCCCCTTCGATCCCGGCGGGAATCGGCGCGGGCGACGAAAGGCGCGCCCGGATCCCGGCCGAATCGGCCGGGTTGCGGTTGGACCAGGCGCTGGCCCGGCTGTTCCCCGAATATTCGCGCAGCCGCCTGCAGGCGTGGCTCAAGGCGGGCAACCTGCGCGTCGAAGGCGTGCCCGTGGAGGCCAAATACGCGGTACGGGGAGGCGAAAACGTGGTGCTTGCCCCGCCCGGCCTGCCCACCGGCGCGATGCCGCAGGCCCAGGCGCTGCCGCTGGCGATCGTGCACGAGGATGCGCATATCCTCGTGATCGACAAGCCCGCCGGCCTGGTGGTCCATCCCGGCGCGGGCAACCCCGACCATACGATGCTCAATGCACTGCTCGCGCATGCCCCTTCGCTGGCCGGCCTGCCGCGCGCGGGCATCGTGCACCGGCTCGACAAGGACACCAGCGGCCTGCTGGTCGTGGCCAAGACGGTGGCGGCGCAGACGAGCCTGGTGCGCCAGTTGCAGGCGCGCACCATGGGCCGCACCTATAACGCGCTTGCATGGGGCAGCGTGCGCGCCGCACGGGGCGTGATCGATGCGCCCATCGGCCGCGATGCGCGCAGCCGCACGCGCATGGCGGTGACCGATCGCGGCAAGCCGGCGCGCACCGATTACGAGGTCGTAGAGCGCCTGGCCTCGGCAACGCTGCTCTCGTGCAAGCTCGAAAGCGGACGCACCCACCAGATCCGCGTGCACTTGCAGTCGATCGGCCATCCGCTGGTGGGCGACCCGGTATATCGCCGTGGCGCCAAGTCGCTGGAGATCGGCGATTTCGCGCGCCAGGCGCTGCACGCCGCGCGGCTCGAGCTCCTGCATCCCGGCACGCGCAGGAAGCGCGTGTGGGAGTCACCGCTGCCGGCCGATTTCCGCCGCCTGCTGAGGAGGTTGCGCAATGCCGGCGACGCCTGACGCCGGCGCGGCCGTTGGGGTCATCGTCGATTGGGCTGCCCCGCCAGGAGTACGTGCCTTCTTCACCACTCTCGCACTGGGCGACATGAAGGATGCCGCCGGGCGCGCTGCGCTTGGGGCGTTGTTGCCCGCGCCGCCGCGCTGGCTCAGGCAGGTGCACGGCACGCAGGTGGCCGATGCTGCGGCGATCGCGCCGGGAACCCTCCCGGAAGCCGACGCCGCGTTCACCACGGTGCGCGGCACGGTGTGCGCGATCATGACCGCGGACTGCCTGCCGGTGGTGCTCGCCGCGCGTGACGGCAGCGTGGTCGGCGCGGCGCACGCGGGCTGGCGTGGGCTGTGCGCCGGCGTCATCGAGAGCACCGTGGCGGCGATGCATGTGCCCGGCGCCTCGTTGCAGGCGTGGCTGGGGCCGGCGATCGGGCCGCGCGTATACGAGGTGGGCGCCGAGGTGCGCGATGCATTCGTCGCCAAGGACGCGCGCGCCGCGGCGGCGTTCGTGCCGACGCGGCCGGGCCACTGGCTGCTCGACCTGTACGCCGTCGCGCGCCAGCGCCTGGCCGATTGCGGCGTCGATCGCGTCGATGGCGGCACCCATTGCACGGCGAGCGAACCGGAATTGTTCTATTCCTTCCGGCGCAACCAGGCGCCGCAGCGCATGGCAACACTGGTCTGGCGCGTATAATCGCCCCCCTTTTCGACCCAAGGCAGTAAGGATGACGCTGGCATGGATCGTTGCCGCCTCGCTTGCGGGCGGCCTGCTCTCGGTCGGCCTCGCGGCGGCCTTCGCGCTGACCGTGCGCACCTCCTGGGTCCCGATGCTGGTGTCGTTCGCCATCGGCGCGCTGCTGGGCGCGGCCTTCCTCGAAGTGATTCCGCACGCCTTCGAGCGCGCCGAGCCGCGCACCGCCGCGGCCACCATCCTCGCCGGCATCTTCGTGTTCTTCATCCTCGAAAAGCTCGTGCTCTGGCGCCATTGCCACACCGAGGACTGCGAGGCGCACGACCCGCACGCGGCCGCGCACGACCACGGGCGCTCGGGAATGATGATCCTGGTGGGCGACACGGTGCACAACTTCATCGACGGCGTGCTCATCGCCGCGGCCTTCCTCGAAAGCACCCAGCTCGGCGTGGTGACCGCCATCGCCATCGTCGCGCACGAGATCCCGCAGGAGGTAGGCGATTTCCTCATCCTGCTGCACTCGGGTTATACGAAATCGAGGGCGCTGGTGCTCAACATGCTGTCGTCGCTTGCGTCGCTGGCCGGCGGGGTGATCGGCTACTTCGCCTTGCAGGCCATGAGCGGCGCGGTGCCCATCCTGCTCGGGGTGGTCGCCGCGAGCATGATCTACGTGGCCGTCGCCGACCTCATCCCGGGCCTGCACAAGCGCCCTGAGTTGCGCGCCACGGTGTCGCAAACGCTGTTGATCGCGCTCGGTGTAGGCTCGATCGCCCTTGCCCGCATGGTCATCGGCGACTAGGCGGGACAGCCGCTCCGGCGCACATCGAATTCGCCTGCTGCGCGGGGTTGACCTTGCCAATGGTGCGGCGCAGAATCGGGCGCCTGTTTGCAGTGCGCGCACTTCCCCCAGCGCCCGGTTCCGGGGCGCCCTGACATTAGGAAAACGTGGCCAGCCAATTCGATTCGCCCGAAGCCTTCCTCGCATCGATCGCGAATGCGGGCGCGAGAATGGGCCCGGCGTGGATGGGATTGCTGCCGAACCTGCCGGGCGGCGGGCAGGGCGGCGCCAATCCGGCCGCATGGACGCAGGCCTTTTCGGCCGACCCGGCGCGCCTCGCGCTGTTGCAGGCCGGCTATGCCGAGCGCCAGGCGACGCTCTGGATGAGCCTTGTCGGCCGCGACCCGGCCGCGCCGCCGCACCCGGTGGCGGCGCCCGAGGCCGGTGACAAGCGTTTTCGCGCCGCCGAATGGCGCGAGAACCCCTACTACGACTACCTCAGGCAGTCCTACCTGCTGCTGTCCGGTTACATGGGCGAGCTGGTGGAGTCGGTGCAGGCCGAGCCCGCGGCGAAGGACCGGCTGCGCTTCGCGGTGAAGCAGTGGGTGGACGCGAGTTGCCCGGCCAATTTCCCGGCCACCAACCCCGAGGCCCTGCGCAAGGCGATCGAGACCAAGGGCGAAAGCCTCACCAAGGGCCTCGCCAACCTGATTGCCGACGCCGGCAAGGGCCACATCAGCCAGACCGACGAGTCGGCCTTCGAGGTCGGCCGCAACATCGCGGTCACACCCGGCGCGGTGGTGCACGAGAACGAACTCATGCAGCTCATCCAGTACACGCCAACGACCGCCAGCGTCGCGAAGCGCCCGCTGGTGATCGTGCCGCCGTGCATCAACAAGTTCTACATCCTCGACCTGCAGCCGGAGAACTCGCTGGTGGCCTACGCGGTGGCCGAGGGGCACACCGTATTCATGGTGTCGTGGCGCAACGTCAAGGCCGACCTCGGTCACCTCACGTGGGACGACTACGTCGAGAAAGGCGTGATCGAGGCGCTCTCCATCGCGCGGGAAGTTGCCGCAAGCGACAAGGTCAACGCGCTCGGTTTTTGCGTCGGGGGCACGCTGCTTGGGGCGGCACTCGCCGTGCTCAATGCGCGCGACGAAGAGGTTGTGGCCAGCGTCACCTACCTCACCACCATGCTCGACTTCTCCGATACCGGCCAGATCGGCTGCCTCGTCGACGAGCAGGGCGTGCGCTCGCGCGAGCAGGCCATCGGCAAGGGCGGCATCCTGCCCGGGTCGGACCTCGCCTTCGTGTTCTCGTCCCTGCGCGCGAACGACCTCATCTGGCCCTACGTGGTCAACAATTACCTCAAGGGCGAGTCGCCCGTGGCGTTCGACCTGCTGTACTGGAATGCGGACAGCACCAACCTGCCCGGCCCGATGTATTGCTGGTATGTGCGCAACACCTACCTCGAGAACCGCCTGCGCGAGCCCGGTGCGCTCGCCAACTGCGGCGTGCCCGTAGACCTCGGCGCGATCGGCCTGCCCAGCTTCGTGCTGGCCTCGCGCGAGGACCACATCGTGCCCTGGAAGAGCGCCTACCGGTCCCTTGGCATCCTCGGCGGCGACGTGAGGTTCGTGCTGGCCGCCAGCGGCCACATCGCCGGCGTGGTTAACCCGGCCTCGAAGGGCAAGCGCAGCCACTGGGTGTCGCCCGGCACGGCAGCGACGGACCCCGCCGCGCCATCGACCGCCGACGCGGACGCGTGGTTCGAGGCGGCAAACGAACGCCCCGGTAGCTGGTGGCCGGTCTGGTCCGAATGGCTCGCCACCCACAAGGGCGGCGACAGGAAGGCAAGGAAGGCATTGGGCAACAAACGGCACAAGGCGATCGAACCCGCGCCAGGCCGCTACGTCAAAGAGAAATTCAACTCATAGCAGTTCAACCGGCAGGCTCGCGGAGGTTCATCATGGAAGAAGTCGTCATCGTCGGTGCAGTGCGCACCGCCATCGGGAAATTCAGCGGGGCGCTGGCCAAGGTGCCGGCCTCCGACCTCGGCGCGATCGTGATTCGCCAGCTGCTGGAAAAGAGCGGAGTCAAAGCCGACCAGATCTCCGAAGTCATCCTCGGGCAGGTGCTCACCGCGGGGGTGGGGCAGAATGCCGCGCGCCAGGCTGCGATCAAGGCGGGCCTGCCGCACATGGTGCCCGCCATGACCATCAACAAGGTGTGCGGCTCGGGCCTCAAGGCCGCGATGCTGGGCGCGCAGGCGATCCTCAACGGCGACTCCGATTTCGTGATTGCCGGCGGGCAGGAGTCGATGAGCATGTCGAACCATGTGATCCCGGGCTCGCGCGACGGCTTTCGCATGGGCGACGCGAAGATGGTCGACACCATGATCGTCGACGGCCTGTGGGACGTCTACAACCAGTACCACATGGGTGTCACCGCAGAGAACGTCGCGGAGGAATACGCCGTCACGCGCGCCGAGCAGGATGAGTTCGCGGCCAAGAGCCAGCAGAAGGCCGAGGCGGCGATCGAGGCCGGCAGGTTCGCCGATGAGATCGCCACGGTCGAAGTCCCCGGGCGCAAGGGGCCGACCCTGTTCAACGTGGACGAATTCCCGCGCGCCGGCACCACGGCCGAGTCCCTCGGCGGCCTCAAGCCCGCGTTCAAGAAGGACGGCACGGTGACTGCAGGCAACGCCTCGGGCATCAACGACGGCGCCGCCGTGGTGCTGCTCACTTCGGCGCGCAAGGCCAAGGAGCTCGGCCTGCGCCCGCTGGCCAGGATCAAGGCGTTTTCCTCCGCCGGTGTCGACCCGGCGTACATGGGCATGGGCCCGGTGCCGGCCTCCAAGCGCTGCCTCGCGCGCGCCGGGTGGGAGCCCAAGGACCTCGACCTCATGGAGATCAATGAGGCCTTTGCCGCACAGGCGATCGCGGTGAACCGCCAGATGGGCTGGGATACGTCCAAGGTCAACGTGAACGGCGGGGCGATCGCGCTGGGCCACCCGATCGGCGCGTCGGGGGCGCGCATCCTCGTCACGCTGTTGCACGAGATGCAGAAGCGTGACGCGAAAAAAGGGCTGGCGGCGCTGTGCATCGGCGGCGGCATGGGCGTGGCGCTGGCCGTGGAGAGGGCATGACCCAACGGATTGCGCTCGTCACCGGCGGCATGGGAGGGATAGGCACGGCGGTGTGCAAGAAGCTGGCGAAGGCCAACGGCAACGTGGTGGTCGCCAATTGCCTGCCGGGGTATGCACCCAAGGACGCCTGGATCGCGCAGATGCGCAGCGAAGGTTTCGACAACGTCCACGCGGCCGAGGGTGACGTGTCCGATTTCGCCTCCACCACCGCGATGGTGCGGCGGATCGAATCCGACATCGGCCCGGTCGACATCCTCGTGAACAACGCCGGCATCGTGCGCGACAACATGCTCAAGAAAGCCTCCGTCGCCGACTGGATGGCGGTAATCAACTCCAACCTCAACAGCGTGTTCAACGTCACCAGGAACGTGATCGACGGCATGACCGAGCGCGGCTGGGGCCGGGTGGTGAACATGTCCTCGGTCAACGGCCAGAAGGGCCAGTTCGGCCAGACCAACTATTCGGCCGCCAAGGCCGGCGTGCACGGCTTTGCCAAGGCGCTCGCGCAGGAAGTGGTCAAAAAAGGCGTCACGGTGAATTCGGTCTCGCCCGGGTATGTGGAAACCGACATGGTCAAGTCGATCAGGAAGGACGTGCTCGACAAGCTGGTCGCGAGCATCCCGATCGGCCGCCTTGCGCGGCCCGAGGAAATCGCCTCGCTGGTCGCTTTCCTGACCTCGGAGGAGGCGGGGTATATTACGGGCGCGAACATCGCCATCAACGGCGGGATGTACATGGTTTAGCGCCAGCGCGCATCGGGGGAACCGACGTGCCCCGAAACGATCAAATGGAGGAGACGAACATGGCGCAGCAGCGGATTGCAGTGGTCACCGGAGGCATGGGCGGGCTGGGCGAGTCGATCTCGACCAAGATGGCCGATGCCGGTTACAAAGTGGTGGTGACTTATTCGCCCTCCAACACCAAGTGGAAGGGCTGGATCGACGAGATGAAGGGCCGCGGTTACGCCTTCGGCGCCTACCCGGTGGATGTGGCGAGCTACGATGATGCGGCCGCCAAGGTCGCGCAGCTGCAGAAAGAGTTCGGCGCGGTCGACATCCTCGTCAACAACGCGGGCATCACGCGGGACATGACGTTCAAGAAGATGACCAAGGCCGACTGGGACGCAGTCATGCACACCAACCTCGACTCGTGCTTCAACATGACCAAGCAGGTCATGGACGGCATGGTGGAGCGCGCCTGGGGGCGAGTCATCAACGTGTCATCGGTCAACGGCCAGAAAGGCGCGTTCGGCCAGACCAACTACTCGGCGGCCAAGGCGGGCATCCACGGTTTTTCCAAGGCGCTCGCGCTCGAGGTGGCCAAGAAGGGCGTGACGATCAACACCATCTCGCCGGGATACATTGGCACCAAGATGGTGACTGCGATCCCCAAGGAGATCCTCGATTCGAAGATCCTGCCGCAGATCCCGATCGGGCGCCTGGGCAAGCCCGACGAGGTCGCCGGACTCATCATCTACCTGTGCTCGGAAGAAGCGGCGTTCGTGACCGGCGCCAACATTTCGATCAACGGTGGCCAACACATGTATTGATGCAGTAAAGGAGCGAGGCATGGAGAACCAGGTCCGTTTGATCAAGAAGTACCCCAACCGCCGGCTCTACGACACCAAGACGTCGAGCTACATCACGCTGGTCGACGTCAAGCAGATGGTGCTCAAGCAGGAGGATTTCCAGGCCGTCGACGCCAAAAGCGGCGAGGACCTGACGCGCCAGATCCTGCTGCAGATCATCCTCGAGGAGGAATCCAGTGGCACGCCGATGTTCACCTCGGATGCGTTGTCGCAGCTCATCCGCACCTACGGCAACGCCATGCAGGGCATGATGGGTGGCTACCTCGAGAAAAACATCCACGCCTTCCAGGACATGCAGAAGTCGCTGCAGGAGCAGTCGCAGAAACTCTACGGCGATGGCGCCAAGGTGCCCACCGAGATGTGGACCCAGTTCATGAGCATGCAGGGCCCCGCCATGCAGGGCCTCATGCAGGCTTATATGGAGCAGAGCCAGAAGATGTTCGCGCAACTGCAGGAGCAGATGAACAGCCAGTCGCGCAACATGTTCAGCGGGTTCAATTTTCCCGGCTTCCCGGCCGGCGGCAAGCCCGACCAGGGGTCCTCCGACAAGAAGTCCTGATGGCGGGCACCAGGGCCGCCGCCATCCCCGCGCCGAAGCGAGCGCCGAAGCCCCCGCAGGCGGCAGTGCCGCGCGTGGGGTTCGTCTCTCTCGGCTGCCCCAAGGCGCTGGTCGATTCCGAACGCATCCTCACCCAGCTGCGCGCCGAGGGCTACGCCATTTCGCCCAGTTACGCCGGCGCCGACCTCGTGGTGGTCAACACCTGCGGATTCATCGATTCGGCGGTGGAGGAGTCGCTTGACGCGATCGGCGAGGCGCTGGCCGAGAACGGCAAGGTCATCGTCACCGGGTGCCTCGGCGCGAAGGAGGGCGTGGTCCAGTCAGCGCACCCGTCGGTGCTCGCGGTCACAGGGCCGCACGACACCGAGGGCGTGATGCAGGCGGTGCATGCGCATCTGCCAAAGCTTCACGACCCGTACATCGATCTGGTACCGCCGCAGGGCATCCGCCTCACGCCTCGGCATTACGCCTACCTCAAGATTTCCGAAGGCTGCAACCACCGCTGCACGTTCTGCATCATCCCGTCGATGCGCGGCGACCTCGTGTCGCGCCCCGTGGGCGAGGTCATGCAGGAGGCCGAGAACCTCGTGAAGGCCGGCGTGAACGAACTGCTGGTGATCTCGCAGGACACCAGCGCCTACGGGGTCGACGTCAAGTACCGCACCGGTTTCTGGCAGGGCCGGCCGGTCAAGACCAAAATGACGGAGTTGTGCACGGCGCTCGGCGAGCTCGGCGTCTGGGTGCGGCTGCATTACGTCTATCCGTACCCGAGCGTGGACGAAGTCGTCCCGCTGATGGCGGCGGGCAAGCTGCTGCCGTACCTCGACGTGCCGTTCCAGCACGCCAGCCGGCGGATCCTCAAGCTCATGAAGCGCCCGGCCAACGCCGAGAACACGCTCGAGCGCATCCGCGCCTGGCGCTCGATCTGCCCGGAGATCACCATTCGCAGCACTTTCATCGCCGGTTTCCCGGGCGAGACCGAGGCCGAGTTCGAGGAACTGCTCGCTTTCCTCGAAGAGGCGCAGCTCGACCGCGTCGGATGCTTCGCGTACTCGCCGGTGGAGGGGGCGAAGGCCAACGCCCTGCCTGATCCGGTGCCGGAGGCGTTGCGCGAAGAGCGCCGCGCGCGGTTCATGGGGGCGCAGGAAAAGATCAGCACTGCGCGCCTCAAGGCCAAAGTCGGCAAGGCCATGCGCGTGCTGGTGGACGAAGCGGCCGGCAAAGGCGGGGGCGAGGGCGCACGCACTGGTGCGCGCAAAGTCGCCATCGCGCGCTCGGCGGCCGACGCACCCGAAATCGACGGTGTGGTGCGCATCCGCGATGGCACGGGGTTGAAACCCGGCGATTTCGCCGATGTGGTGATCGAGAAGTCCGACGCCCACGACCTGTTCGCCAGGATGGCATAAAGGGCCGGGCCCGGGCGCAGCCCGCGTTGCGCGCTCCGGCCCAGTCCCCACAAGTTCCGCGAGGCAACCTCGCAGTCAATTCATCAGGAGGCATGCATGGCACAACGCGAAGTGATGGTCGTATCGGGCACCCGCACCGGCATCGGTGATTACGGCGGCTCGCTCAAGGACCTGCCGGCGACGCGCCTGGGCGCGATCGCCATCAAGGAGGCGGTGGCGCGCGCCAAGATCGACCCGGACTCGGTCGGACACGTGGTGATCGGCAGCGTGATCCATGGCGAGGCGCGCGACATGTACCTGTCGCGCGTGGCCGCCATCGACGCCGGCCTGCCGGTGGGCACGCCCTGCCTCACGGTCAACCGGCTGTGTGGCAGCGGGCTGCAGGCCATCGTGTCGGCCGCCCAGCACATCATGCTCGGCGACACCGACGTGGTGGTGGGCGGCGGCGCCGAGAGCATGAGCCGCGCGGCGTATTTCCTGCCCGCGGGGCGCTGGGGCCAGCGCATGGGCGACGCCGCGGTGGTCGACGCCATGACCGGCGCGCTGCACGACCCGTTCGGCCACGGCCACATGGGCGTGACCGCGGAGAACATCGCGGCCAAGTACGGCATCGGCCGCGAAGAGCAGGACGCTTATGCGATGGAGAGCCACCGGCGCGCGGCCAACGCGCATGCCAAGGGCTATTTCACCAGCCAGGTCGTGCCGATCGAGCTCAAGTCGAAGAAGGGCCCGGTGCAGTACACGGCCGACGAGCACGTGCGGCCCGAGGTCAAGCTGGAAGACATGCAGAGGCTGCGCACCGTGTTCAAGAAAGACGGCACGGTGACCGCGGGCAATGCCTCGGGCCTCAACGATGCGGGCGCGGCCATCGTCATGATGGAAGCCGGCGCCGCTGCGAAGGCTGGCGCCAAGCCCATGGCGCGGCTGGTCGCGTATGCGCACGCGGGCGTCGACCCGCAGTTCATGGGCCTGGGGCCGATCCCGGCGGTCAAGCGCGTGTTCGAGAAGGCCGGCCTCAAGCCGGCCGACATGGACGTGATCGAGTCGAACGAGGCGTTTGCAGTGCAGGCCATGGCGGTCACGCGCGACCTCGGCCTCGATCCGGCCAAGGTAAACCCCAACGGCGGCGCGGTGGCGCTGGGCCACCCGATCGGCGCCACCGGCGCGATCCTCACCGTGAAGGCGCTCTACGAGCTCGAGCGCATCAAGGGGCGCTACGCGCTGGTCACCATGTGCATCGGCGGCGGGCAGGGCATCGCGGCTATTTTCGAAAGGACTTGAAATGAAGACACGCTACCTGGGCTCCAGCGGCCTGTTGGTCTCCGAGATCTGCCTTGGGGTGATGATGTTCGGCGATCGCACCGACGAGGCCGAAGCCGGTCGCATCATCGGCTCGGCGCGCGACGCCGGCGTGAATTTCGTCGACACCGCCAACCAATACGCCGGCGGGAAGTCCGAGACAGTCCTCGGCAAGCTCCTCAAGGGCGACCGCGACCGCTGGATCGTGGCGAGCAAATGCGGCAACACCGGCCGGCCCGCGCCCGACAACGATAGCCTGTCGCGGCGCGAGATCACAGCGGCGCTTGACGCCTCGCTCAAGCGCCTGGGCATGGACCACGTGGACATCTATTACTTCCATATCGACGACGCGCGCACGCGGCTCGAGGAGTCGCTCGCCGCCATCGGTGACCTGATCCGCGCCGGCAAGACGCGCTACTTTGGTTTGTCGAACTTCCGCGGCTGGCGCATCGCGCAGGCCGCGCTGCTGTGCGACCGCCTCGGCGTTCCCCGCCCGGTCGTGTGCCAGCCCTACTACAACGCGATGAACCGCATGCCCGAGGTCGAGGTGATCCCGGCCTCGGTGGCGTTCGGCCTGGGTGTGGTGCCGTATTCGCCGCTCGCCCGCGGCGTGCTCACGGGCAAGTACCAGCCCGGCGCCGAGCCGCCGGCCGAGTCGCGCGCCGCGCGCAAGGACAAGCGCATGATGCAGACCGAGTTCCGCGAGGAGTCGATGGTCCTGGCGCAAAAGATCAAGGCGCACGCCGAGAAGCGCGGCATGACCGCCGGCCAGTTCGCCATGAACTGGGTGCTCAACAACCGCCACGTGAGCGCGGTTCTCGCGGGGCCACGCACGATGGAGCAGTGGAAAGGCTACCTCGGCGCGCTTGAGCACACGTTCAACGCCGAGGACGAGGCGCTGGTCGACAGCCTGGTGGCCACCGGGCACCCGTCCACGCCGGGTTATTCGGATCCCAAGTACCCGATCACGGGGCGCCCGACGTTCAGCGAGAAAGCCTGACTTTGTTTTTCGTGGAGCTAATAAGCGTCAGGCTGTCCAGCCAATCGGATTGTTGTTTAAGGAAAACCGGTCGATGAATCGGAGCGTCGGCCGCCTGGCGCCGCCAGTCCTCTGCGCCGCCAGTCCCCGGCGCTGCTAGTATCTGCCCGCAGCACCGATCCCCGCCCAGACGGGGTTCCCATACCCAAGGAGACGCCATGCAATCCAAGCGATCATTCGCCGCCATTTCGCTCGCCGCACTGCTCTTGTCTGCCGCACTCGCCCCATCGGGCGCCCTCGCGCAGCCCTATCCTTCCAAGCCGATCCGCCTCGTGGTGCCTTACGCCCCCGGCGGCGGCACCGACATCATTTCTCGCGCGGTGGCCAACGAACTGTCGAAGACGCTCGGCCAGGCGGTCAACGTAGACAACCGCCCCGGCGCGGGCGGCAACCTCGGCGCCGAACTCGTCGCGCGCTCGGCCCCCGACGGCTACACGCTGCTCACCAGCGCGAGCAGCCTGCATGGCATCACGCCTTTCCTGTACAAGAAGCTCGCCTACGACCCCAACAAGGATCTTGTGCCGATCATCGTGCTGGCCGGGTTCGCCAACGTGCTGGTGGTGAATCCTGCGGTGCCGGCCCACTCGGTCAAGGACGTGATCGCGCTCGCCAAGGCCGACCCGGGCAAGCTGAGCTGCGCCTCGAGCGGCAGCGGCTCGACCATCCACATGTCGTGCGAGATGTTCAAGCACATGCTCGGCGTGCAGATCACCCACGTGCCTTACAAGGGCAGCGGCCCTGCGCTGACCGACCTCATGGGCGGGCAGGTCAACATCATGTTCGACAACATTCCGTCTTCGATCTCGCACATTCGCGCGGGCAAGCTGCGGGCGCTCGCCACCACCGGCCCGAAGCGCGCCTCGACGCTGCCGGACCTGCCGACGATTGCGGAAACCGGCGTCGCGGGCTACGAGTCCACCGCGTGGTTCGGGCTGGTGGCGCCCGCCGGCACGCCGCGCGACATCATCATGCGGCTCAACGCCGAGGGGCAGAAGGCGGTCAAGTCGCCGGAGTTCGTCAAGCGCATGACCGACCTGGGCTACGAGATCGTCGGCGGCACGCCCGAGCAGATGGCCTCGATGATCCAGGACGAGTACAAGCGCTGGGGCCCGATCGTGAAAGCGTCCGGCGCGCAGGTGGACTGAAGCGGGTCCCCTCATGCGTTACTCGCTGTTCTCGGTCAACGACCACCACCCCGGGCTGCCGCGCACCATCACGCAGCTTTACGCCGAGGTCATGCGCCAGTGCGAGTACGGCGAGCGGCTGGGCTACGACACGTTTTTCTGCGCCGAGCACCACTTCCACGAGTACGGCGTGGTGCCCGACCCGGCGGTCATGCTCTCGGCCCTCGCCCAGCGCACCAGCAAAATCCGCCTGGGCACGGCGATCTCCATCCTCACCTTCCACGACCCGCGCCGGATCGCGGAGACGTATTCGATGGTCGACCTCATGAGCGGCGGGCGCCTCGTGTTCGGCGTCGGCTCGGGCTACCTCGCGCACGAGTTCGTCGGATTCGGCAACGAGCCGAAGGAAAAGCGCGACCGCTTCAACGAGAACCTCGACATCGTCAAGCGCCTCATGGCCGGCGAAACGCTCGCCTACAAGGGGCGCTTTTCGGCCAGCGACAAGGCGGTGCTCAACGTGCTGCCACATGATGGCCGTGTGCCGCCGATGTACGTGGCGGTCCTCGCGCGCGAGGCGGCATATCACGTGGGCAAGCAGCAGAACCGCATCTTCACGGTGCCGTATGCCTCGTGCAAGGACTTCGAGGACATCGGCACCCTGCTGGCCGAGTACCGCCGTGGCCGCGCCGAGGCCGGCATGCCGGAGGATGACGACGACCATGTTTTCACGCTGCATACCTACGTGGCGCGCACCGACGCGGAGGCCAGGGCGCAGTGCAAGGCGGCCTACGACCTGTATGTGGCCACGCGCCTGTATGCCAAGCGGCACGAGTACGAGGACATCCTCGCCAACGGCATCTGCCTGTTCGGCTCGGTGGAGACGGTGGCCGGCAAAGTGGCCGCGCTGCACGCCATGGGCATCCGCCATGTGGCCACGATGCACAACTTCGGCGCCCAGCCGGCGGAGCTGGTGGAACGCTCGATGCAGCTATTCGCCGAGGAAGTCATGCCAGCCGCGGCCGCGCTGGCCGGCACCGCGGCGCTCGCCGACTGAAAGGAACGACCATGACGATGTGGCGGCGACGGCCGACTTCCACACCAGCATTCGTCTAGCGTAGGGGCGGCGGCATAATTTGGGGAAATTTGGTAGGCGATGTGGTAATACTATGGTAGCATTTTTGGTAGCCCAATACCCCACACTCCCATGCTAGCCCAGAAAATCTCGATCTCGCTCGACGCCGGCACCATGCAATTCATCGATGCCTACCTCAAGCGGCACCCGGAGAAAAGCCGCTCCCAGGTCATTGGCGAAGCGCTGCGCCAATTGCAGCGCCAGGAATTGGAGTCGCAGCTCGAGGCCGCCTACGCGCAGAGCGCAACTTCGGACCGATTGATTGCCGCCGATTTTTCAGGTGCCGACAATGACGGCCTCGACCATGAAGCGTGGTGAGATTTTTTTCGCCGGGCTCGACCCGACACGCGGAGCAGAGATTCGAAAAAGCCGGCCGGTGGTCATCGTCAGCAACGATGCTGCCAACCGGGCGTCGGCACTGGTTACCGTGATTCCGCTGACTTCCAACGTGTCGATAGTCCATGCGTTCGAGGTGAAGCTGAGCGCCAGTGAGAGCGGCCTTCCAAAAGACAGCAAGGCGATGGCGCAGCAAGTCCGCACCATCGACAAGGCGCGGCTCGGCACGGTGCGGCGTGGCGTCGTGCCCAGCCTGAAAATGCGCGAGGTCGACGCCGCATTGCGCCTTCATCTGGCTTTATAAAGGGCCTGCCGACGGAATTCGCGCCTCCAATGTACCGGTGTCGGTACATAAACTGCCCTGCGAACCAAGCAGCGCGCGGTTCTTACAAATCGAAAGTTCGACTTTCCTGCGCCGCCGCGGCTGCTTCGCTCAGTCGACCTTGGCGCCCGAAAACTTCACCGCCTCGGCGTACTTGACCATCTCACGCTTGATGAATGCCGTGGTGTCGGCGCGCGAGCTCGCCATGACCTCGATGCCCTGCTTCGTGAGGGCGTCGCGGATAGCCGGCTCCTTGAGCACGCCGGCGAACTCGGCGTTGAGGCGATCGAGGATGGGGACGGGCGTGGCACCGGGGGCGAGGAAAACGAAAGCCGAGTTGGACTCGAACCCCTTGATGCCCTGCTCGTCTATGGTCGCCACGTCGGGCAGCTGGGCCATGCGTGTGGGGTGCGCCATGGCGATGGCGCGCAGCTTGCCGCTTTGCACGTACGGCACGGCGTTGGGCGTGTTGGCGAACGCCACCTGGATCTGGTTCGACAACAAGTCGGTGAGCACCGGTCCCATGCCCTTGTACGGGATGTGAACCACGAAGATGCCGGCCTGCTTCTTGAGCATCTCCATGCCGAGGTGGAACGAGGTGCCGTTGCCCACCGAGCCGTAAGAGAGCTTGCCCGGGTTGGCCTTGGCATAGGCGATGAATTCACGCAGGTTCTTCACCGGCAGCGCGGGGTTCACCACCAGCGTATGCGGCGTCACGCCGGCATAGGTCACAGCGGTCAGGTCCGTCTCGGAGTCGTACGGCAGCTTCGCAAACAACGAAGGGTTCACCATGAACGTGTTGGCCACCAGCAGCAGCGTGTGACCGTCGGGCTTGGCCTTGGCGACGATTTCGGTGGCGATCTGGGTCGAGCCGCCGGGGCGGTTCTCGAGCACCAGCGGCTGGCCCAGGCGCGCCGCGACGCGGTCGCTCATGGTGCGCCCGATGATGTCGGAGGTCCCGACCGGTGCATACGGGATCAGCACCCGGATCGGCTGGGTGGGCGCCCATTGTTGCGCGTGGGCGGCGCCGGCGAAAGCGAGCGAGGCGGCGAGGAACGCGGCTCGCAGTGCGGCGCTCGGCGCGAGGAGACGGCGGATAGAACTGCAAATGGGGCGGGTGCGGTTCATGGGGTTCTCCCTGGGTGGCGTGAAGCGGTTTCAGCTGAGGCTGGGTTCGTTGCAGCGCGAATTATTTCTTATCCTGCCCGGCGGCGGCGTCCCTGTCTCGCTTGGCTTGCAAAACTTCACCAGCGAAGAACCAGCGCACAAAACCCACCATGGCGCACGCGCCCACGATCCAGGCCGCCAGGACGAGGACCATCAGGGCGCCCGATATGAGCTCCCCGGGTCGCAGGAACACCAGCACCTCGATGGCGCCCAAAGAAATGGCCAGCCCGATGAGCATGGGTTGCCAGCGGGACTTGTCCGGCTTGGTGAGGGTGAGCAGGTGTTCGGTGGGTGACATGAAAGCTCGATGATTTGAAGCAGGCCAAGGCTTAGGAAAAGTCGACTCTGACCCGACTTTTGCCCCCGACTTTTGCCCCTAGGTGCGTTATCCTAAACCTCATCGTCGCACTCCAACAATGGAGCCGAAAGATGGGCAGCCCGACACTGGAAAAAGTAATGTCCGACGCGTTGAGGCTTACTGATGCCGAACGCGCCGAACTGGCGAGCAATCTCGTGGCCAGCCTCGATGGGGCGGCGGATTCCGATGCTGCAACGGCATGGGATGCAGAGATGATCCGCCGCCTGGCCGAAATCGACTCGGGGACTGCTGAACTCGTCGATCGCGAGGAGTTCCGGCGCCGAATGCGCGCCCGCTTGCACGGGGCTTGATGCGCGTCGTAAGGATTCTCGCGGCGGCGGCAGAGGAAGCTGCTGAAGCGACCGGATGGTACGAAAGGGAGCGGCCCGGTCTTGGCGCCGACTTCCAGCAGGCCGTGGAATTCGCGCTCGATCTTCTCGAGGAAGATGTCGTCCCGTTGACATCCGTTCCCGGGCAGCCCGGAAGTCAAGGCGCAAAGCGCTTGATGCTCAGGCGCTTCCCTTACAGCGTAATTGTTCGCGAGCAGGGTTCTGAGGTGGTCGTAGTTGCGTTTGCCCATCATGCGAGACGTCCGGGATACTGGCGTGATCGGCTGCGCGGCTAATGTTGGAGATTACCGCTTTGCCGTGAGCCGTTGCCTATTGGCGATATACAGCCCAGAGGCCACGATCACCGCCATGCCCACCATCGACCAGCCGTCGGGAAAGTCGCTGAACACCAGCCAGCCGAACGCCATCACCCAGATGAGCTGCGTGTAAACAAAGGGCGCGAGGAGGGTGGCGGGGGCGTAGTCGAAAGCGCGGATCAGCACGAAGTGGCCGAGTGTGGCGAGCACGCCCAAGGTGAGGAACAGCGTCCAGTGCAGCCAGCCCTGCGGCATGGCCACGCCAGCCGAGAGCAGCAGCGTGGACATTACCGTGCCCACCAGCGAGCCGTAGAAAAGCGAGGTCAGCGGGTGTTCGAGCCCGGCGATCTTGCGCGTGAGGATCTGGTAGAGCGCATTGCACAGCGCCATGCCCACCGGCAGCAGCGCGTACACGGTGAAGAGCGCCGTGCCCGGCCGCACCACGATCAGCGCGCCCGACAGGCCGACCACGATGGCGATGATGCGCGGCATGTCGATGCGCTCGCCCAGCATCGGCACCGCAAGGATGGCGACGAACACCGGCAGCACGAAGCCGATCGAGGCCGCCTCGGCCATCGGCAGGTGCGTGAGCGAAGTGAAGTACAGCAGCGTGGAGGCGCCGAGCATCAGGCCGCGCACCACCTGGATGGTCGGCCGCGCGGTGCGCACGCGCTTCACTTCGCCGCGCGCAATGAGGAAGGCCGACAGCACGATCAGGTTGATCGCATAGCGCGCCCACACCACGCTGCCCACCGGGTAGGTCTGCGAGAGGTACTTGGCGATCGTGTCCATGACCGCGAAAGTGGCGATCGCGATGATCATGAGCAGGATCCCGCGCAGCGGGTTGGGCGTGGTCGCCATGCGCGCATTGTCTCCCGCGACCCGGCCCCCGGCTACTTGCGGTCGCGAGCGGCGCACACGGGTCCCTTTGGTGGGGCATCGCAGCGCGTCGATGCACCGCACCGGCGCAGCGCCCGGCGAACACGCCACCACCCTTGAATGGGAGGGAATCGCGCGCTACACTGAACAAATTGCGGGGTACACTGAGCAATTATTTTGCAGGCCTGATCGGGGGATCGAATGGGGTGGCATGCAGTAGCCGAAACCGATGCGCTGGGCGATGACGAGGCGTTGGGTGTGCGCGTGGGCGAAGTGCCGGTGGCGATCGTGCGCGCGGGCGGCATCCTGCACGCGGTCAACAACGTCTGCACCCACCAGTACGCGCTGCTTTCGGATGGTTATGTCGAGGACGGCTGCATCGAGTGCCCGCTGCACCAGGGACGCTTCAACCTTGCCACCGGCGAGGCGATGTGCGCCCCGGTGACCGAGCCGATCAAGGTCTACCCGGTCAAGGTCGAGGGCGGCAGGATCCTGGTCGAGATCGGCGACTGAGCCGGCGCGCGCAATGAGCGGACAACGCATCCTCATCATCGGCGCCGGGCAGGCAGGGGGCCGCGCGGCCGAAGCGCTGCGCGCCGCGGGCCATGGTGGCCCGGTCGTGATGGTCGGCGACGAGGCCGACCCGCCTTACGAGCGCCCCGCGCTGTCCAAGGAAGTGCTTTTCGGCGATCACACGCCCGAGTCGACCTACCTCCACCCGCGCGAGCACTGGGGCGCCAAGGACGTGGAACTCGTTTGCGGCGTGCGAGCCGAAGCCATTGCACCGGCCAGTCGCAGCGTGCACTTTTCGGACGGCAGCCGGCGCGAGTACGACCACCTCATCCTCGCCACCGGTAGCCGGGTGCGGCCGCTCACCGGCGTGGACGACACGCTCGGCGGCGTGCACTACCTGCGCACGATTGCAGATTGTCGCCGGCTGGCGAAAGAACTGCAGCCCGGGCGCCGCCTGGTGGTCATCGGCGGCGGCTTCATCGGCCTCGAAGTGGCTTCCACGGCGGCGCGGCGCGGCCTTGCGGTCACGGTGGTGGAAAGGCAGGCCTCGTTGCTCGAGCGCGCGCTGCCGGTCGAGATTGCCGCCGAGGTCGAGCGCCTGCACCGGTCGCGGCAAGTCGAGGTGCGCCTCAACGCCGGGGTCGCCAGGTTGCTGGGCAATGGCCGCGTGCGGGCGGTGGGCCTGGCCGACGGCAGCGAACTGCCCGCCGACGTGGTGGTGATCGGCATTGGCATCATCCCCAATACGGAGCTGGCCGAAGGCGCGGGCGCGCTGTCGGCCGACGGCGTGGTGACCGACGAGTTCGGTCGCACCAGCGTCGAGGGCGTGTGGGCCGCGGGTGACGTGACCAACCATTACAATCCCCTGCTGGGACGGCGCGTGCGCCTCGAGTCGTGGCAGAACGCGCAGAACCAGGCCATCGCCGTAGCGCGCAACGTGGCGCGCCGCGCGCAAGCCCCGGTGGCGTACGCCGAAGTCCCGTGGTTCTGGTCGGACCAGCACGGGGTCAACATCCAGATGGCGGGCATGGCCGAGGCCGGCGCCGAGACGGTGTGGC
>JBBQCV010000041.1:0-23048 GCA_038319115.1 Burkholderiales bacterium
CGGCGACCTGCAGGGCAACGCAGCCCGCATCCTCGACTACGCCGGCAGGGCCCGCGACCAAGGGGCGGACCTGGTCCTCACGCCCGAGCTTTCGCTGTGCGGCTACCCACCCGAGGACCTGCTCCTGCGGGAGGGTTTCTATCGCGACTGCCGCCGCGAGCTCGATGCGCTGGCGGCAAAGATCCATGGCATCACCGCGGTGGTGGGATTTCCCGAGCGCGGCGATGACGGCAGGCACTACAACGCCGCGGCCGTGATCCGGGACGCTCGCGTGGCCGCAATCGCGCGCAAGCACGACCTGCCCAACTACGAGGTATTCGACGAGAAGCGCTACTTCACCGCGTGGAACGAGCCGTGCATCCTCGAGATCAAGGGCGTGCGCTTCGGCCTCACGATCTGCGAGGACGTGTGGTGGCCCGAAGCGCCGGCGATGGCCAAGGCGGCGGGCGCCGAGGTCATCCTGTCGATCAACGCGTCGCCCTATCACAAACGCAAGCAGTCGAGCCGCCACAAGGTGTTCCGCGAGTGGATCCGCGCCTCGCACCTGCCCATGGTGTACGTGAACCTCGTGGGCGGCCAGGACGAGCTGGTGTTCGACGGCGCATCGTGCGTGCTCGACGCCGAAGGCAACGTGGTTCGGCAGGCGCCGTTCTTCGAGGAGTCGCTCGAGCTGGTCGAGTTCAAAGGCGCAAAGCCGGTGCCCGGCGCGATATCTGCAGAGCTCCCCCTCGAAGCCGAGATCTACCAGGCGCTGGTCGTCGGTACGCGCGACTACCTGGACAAGAACGGCTTCCCGG
Source organism: Burkholderiales bacterium (assembly GCA_038319115.1). Lineage (GTDB taxonomy): Bacteria > Pseudomonadota > Gammaproteobacteria > Burkholderiales > SG8-39 > SZAS-79. Next base: position 798 of record JBBQCV010000041.1, read on the forward strand.
GCGCTTTGCTGGGCCTGTCCGGCGGTGTCGATTCGGCGCTGACCCTCGCGATAGCCTGCGACGCGCTGGGCGCCGAGCGCGTGCGCGCGGTCATGATGCCCACCCAGTACACCGCGCAGATGAGCCTCGACGATGCCAAGGAAATGGCGCGGCGCGTGGGGGTGCGCTACGACGTGATCCCGATCAAGCCGGTGTTCGACAGCTTTCTCGCCACGCTCGCCAGTGAGTTCGAAGGGCGCGCCCCGGACCTTACCGAGGAGAACCTGCAGGCGCGTATCCGCGGCACAATCCTCATGGCGCTTTCGAACAAGTTCGGCTCGATCGTGCTCACCACGGGCAATAAGTCCGAAATGGCGGTGGGCTACTCGACGCTGTACGGCGACATGGCTGGCGGCTATGCAGTGATCAAGGATCTTGCCAAGACGCTGGTGTGGGACATCACGCGCTACCGCAACACGGTGTCCGACATCGTCCCGGAGAACATCATCACGCGGCCGCCCTCGGCGGAACTGCGCGACAACCAGACCGACCAGGACAGCCTGCCCCCCTACGAGACGCTGGACGCGATCATGGAGGGCTACATGGAGCTCAACCGCAGCCCGGCCGAGATCGTGGCGCAGGGGTACTCGCCGGCCGACGTGAGCCGGGTGGTGGGCCTCATCAAGAAAAGCGAATACAAGCGGCGGCAGGCCCCGCCGGGCGTGCGCATCACTTTCCGCGGCTTCGGCAAGGACTGGCGCTACCCGATCACCTCCAAATACCGCGAATAGCGCGCCGGGCCGGGGAACCGTGCCTCGCGCCAAATGATTGCTACAATGGCCGCGAACCTATCGTCCAGCCCGCCTGGGTAGCCGCAGAACAAGCCTGGAGAGACCGGCATGAAGAAAATCGAAGCCATCGTAAAGCCTTTCAAGCTCGACGAAGTTCGCGAAGCGCTCTCCGAGGTGGGCGTGACCGGCCTGACCGTCACCGAGGTGAAGGGGTTCGGCCGGCAGAAGGGGCATACCGAGCTCTACCGGGGCGCCGAGTACGTGGTCGATTTCCTGCCCAAGGTGAAGATCGAGGTCGTGGTGCCGGATAACCACGTCGAGCCCGCCATCGAGGCGATCGTCAAGGCGGCGCGCACCGGCAAGATCGGCGACGGCAAGATCTTCGTGACTTCGGTCGAGCACGTGGTGCGCATCCGCACCGGCGAGATCAACGACGCCGCCGTCTAGAGGCGGAGCACCGACGCCGCCATCTCAGGCGGAGCAACGACGCCGTCGTCTACGCGGCCGACTTCACCAGCACGAGCAGCGCGCCGCCGCCGCCTTCGTGCGGCGGTGCCTGGCAGAAGGCGAGCACCTCGTCGCGCGGCATCAGCCAGTTTCGCAACTTGGCCTTGAGCACCGGTTCGCGGTTCTTCGAGCCGTGGCCCTTGCCGTGGATGATGCGCACGCAGCGCCGGCCACGCTGCGCGGCCGCATGCAGGAAAGCGGCAACGCTCTGTGAAGCTTCGTGCCGGTTCATGCCGTGCAGGTCGAGCTCGGCCTGCACCACCCAGTGGCCGCGGCGCAAACGGCGCAGCACGAGGCGCGACAGCCCTTCACGCAGGTAGACGAGTTCTTCGCCGGTCTCGAGCGCCTCTTCGGGCGTGAACGGCCGCTCGATGCTTTCGACCAGCGCTGCCTGCTCGTCGAGCAGCCGCTGAACCGGCACCGGCGGTGGCGGCGGCTTGGCGCGCGCGGCGCGGCGGACCGGCTTCAGTGGCCGGACATCGGCCACCGCCTTGCGGAATTCGTCGTCGTCCATGGCATCAGGAAGCCATCAGGTCGAGGTACTTCTCGGCATCGAGCGCCGCCATGCAGCCGGTGGCCGCGCTGGTCACCGCCTGGCGGTACACGTGGTCCTGCACGTCGCCCGCGGCAAACACGCCCGGCACGCTGGTGGCCGTCGCGTTGCCTTCGCTGCCACCGTGGGTGACGATATAGCCGTTGCGCATCTCGACCTGGCCTTCGAAGATCGATGTGTTGGGGGTGTGGCCGATGGCCACGAACACGCCTTTGACGTCGAACTCCTTGGGCGCGCCGGTCTTGGCGCTCTTGAGGCGCAGGCCGGTCACACCCGAGTTGTCGCCGAGCACTTCGTCGAGCGTCTGGTCCCATTCGATCGACACGTTGCCGTTGGCGGCCTTCTGCATGAGCTTGTCGATCATGATCTTCTCGGCACGGAACTTGTCGCGCCTGTGGACCACGGTGACGCGCCTGGCGATGTTCGACAGGTACAGCGCCTCTTCGACCGCGGTGTTGCCCCCGCCGATCACGGCGACGTCCTGGTTCTTGTAGAAGAACCCGTCGCAGGTCGCGCACGCCGACACGCCCCGGCCCATGAATTTTTCTTCCGAAGGCAGGCCGAGGTACTTCGCCGAGGCGCCGGTGGCGATGATGAGCGCATCGCACGTGTAGGTGGCCGAGTCTCCCTCGAGCACGAACGGGCGCTCGCCGAGCTTCACGGTGTGGATATGGTCTGCCACCACCGTGGTTTCGAAACGCTCGGCATGCTTCTGGAACCGCTCCATGAGCTCGGGCCCCTGCACCCCCATCGCATCGGCCGGCCAGTTGTCCACGTCGGTGGTGGTCATGAGCTGGCCGCCTTGCGCGAGTCCCGCGACCAGCACGGGCTTGAGGTTGGCGCGGGCGGCGTAAACGGCCGCTGTGTAACCGGCCGGGCCGGAACCGAGGATCAGGAGTCGGGAATGTTGGATGGCCATGGTCTGTGGGACAAGGAATGTGACGGGGGAGTAGGGGGAAGCGAAGTGTCGCAGGGTGCAGCAAGCCGTTCGCGAGGATTATAAGCGCTGGCCCCGGGGCCATTGATCCCCGCGCTGCGCGAGCATGGCGCCCGGGCCCGGTGCACGCCGATGTACGAACCACGCCCGCGCACCCTCAGGCCAGGACGTCCGGCCTAGCGATTCTGCTACCATGAACCCCGTGCGCCGCGCTGGCGGCACGCGGCAAAAATCACGCCGCTTGCCGCACCGCAGGCCGCACGCTCATCAGGGAGCAAGATGGTATGGCGGCTAATTCGAGTTCGGTTTCCACGGCGGTGCTGAAAAACGTGCCGATGTTCGCGAGTTTTCCCGACGAGCCGCTGCAGGTGCTCGCCACGGTGGTCAATCGGCGCAGCGTGCCGCGCGGCACCACGGTCATGGCCGCCGGCGACCCGGTCGACTCGCTCTACATCGTGATCTCCGGGCGCCTCAAGGTGATGATGAGCGACTCCGAGGGCAAGGAGGTCATCCTGAGCCTGCTAGGCGCGGGCGAATTCTTCGGCGAGATGGGGCTCATCGACGACAGCCCGCGCTCGGCGAGCGTGGTCGCGATCGAGAGCTGCGAGCTGTTGTGCGTGCACAAGCGCGACTTCAACCGCTGCCTGGCCGAGAATTTCGAGATGGCCATGGCGGTCATGCGTGGGCTGGTGCGCCGCCTGCGCGAGGCCGACCGCAAGATCAACAGCCTGGCGCTGCTCGACGTATATGGCCGCGTGGCGCGCCTGCTGATCGACATGTCGGAGGAAGTCGACGGCCAGAAAGTGGTGACCAAGCGGCTTCCCAAGCAGGACATCGCCAAGATGATCGGCGCCTCGCGCGAGATGGTGAGCCGCGTCATGAAGGACCTGCAACTCGGCGGCTTCATCGAGGTGCGTGGTTCGACGATTGTGCTGCGTGAATCGATCCTGCTGCCCGAATAAGGCTTTCGCAGCACCGCGATGGGCGTAGCCGACAGAGCCGACGGCGCTTCCCCTCGGCCCGCCCCGCTGCCGGCGAAGCTCGCCAACCTGCTGCGCGAGGCGAAATGGCTGGCGCTGGTGGCGCTCGCGGTCTACCTGCTGCTGATCCTCGCGACTTTCCACAAAGCCGACCCGGGCTGGTCGCACGAGGCCACCGGCGCGCTCACCCAGAATGCCGGCGGGCGCCTGGGGGCGTGGCTGGCCGACCTCATGCTCTACCTGCTCGGCCTCTCCGCCTACTGGTGGATCCTGCTGTGCCTGTACGTGGTGGTGTGGGGCTATCGTCGGCTCGACGGTAGCGGGCTCATCGATCCGCGCCCGCTTGCGATCGCGCTGGCCGGGTTCGCGCTGCTGCTGGTGGCGAGCGCTGCGCTCGAGGCGCTGCGTATGCACTCGCTCGGCGCCGAACTGCCGTTGCGCGCGGGCGGGGTGGTGGGCGAGACGCTCGGCGGCCTCACCGCGGGCCTGCTGGGGTTCACCGGCGCCACTCTGCTGCTGGTGCTGCTGCTGGCGGTGGGCTTCAGCCTGTTCACCGGCATTTCGTGGATCGCGGCGGCGGAGTTCACCGGGCTCATGCTCGAAGGCCTGTACGGCCTGGCCAAGGGCCTGCGCGAGAGCCGCCAGGATCGCCGTATCGGCGAGATCGCGCGCGAGGAGCGCGAGCACGTGGTCGAGATAGAAAAGAAGCGCGAGGAGGACCACGAGCCGATCCACTTCGAGCCGCCGGTGCTCGAGATCAAGCAGTCCGAGCGCGTGCAGAAGGAAAAGCAGGCGCCGTTATTCGACAACCTGCCCGACACGCCGCTGCCGCCGCTCAAGCTGCTGGACGAGGCTACCGCCGACACCGAGCAGGTGGGCGCCGAGACGCTCGAGTTCACCTCGCGCCTGATCGAGAAAAAGCTGTCGGATTTTGGCGTCGCGGTGAAGGTGCTGGCGGCCTACCCGGGGCCGGTGATCACGCGCTACGAGATTGAACCGGCGGTGGGCGTGAAGGGCAGCCAGGTGGTCAACCTCGTGCGCGACCTTGCGCGCGCGCTGTCGGTGGTGTCGATCCGCGTGGTCGAGACGATCCCGGGCAAGTCGTGCATGGGCCTGGAGATCCCCAACCCGCACCGCCAGACGGTGCGCCTGTCGGAGATCCTCGGCTCGGAGGCCTACCACAACCTTGCCTCGCCCCTCACGCTCGCCATGGGCAAGGACATCGCCGGCAACCCCATCGTCGCCGACCTCGCCAAGATGCCGCACCTGCTGGTGGCGGGTACCACCGGCTCGGGCAAGTCGGTGGGCATCAACGCGATGATCCTGTCGCTGCTCTACAAGGCCGAGCCCAAGAACGTGCGACTGATCCTTATCGACCCCAAGATGCTCGAGCTTTCGGTCTACCAGGACATCCCGCACCTGCTCGCGCCGGTGGTGGTGGACATGAAGCAGGCCGCCAACGCGCTCACGTGGTGCGTGGCCGAGATGGAGCGGCGCTACAAGCTCATGTCGTGGTTCGGGGTGCGAAACCTGTCCGGTTTCAACCAGAAAGCCACCGAAGCCGAGAAAAAAGGCCACCCGCTCGAGGACCCCGCCACGATCGAATCGGGCAACCCGCAGCCGCTCACGTCGCTGCCGCACATCGTGGTCGTGATCGATGAACTCGCCGACCTCATGATGGTCGTAGGTAAGAAGGTCGAGGAATTGATCGCCCGGCTGGCGCAGAAGGCGCGCGCATCCGGGATCCACCTGATCCTCGCCACGCAGCGGCCCTCGGTGGACGTCATCACCGGGCTTATCAAGGCAAACATTCCCACCCGGGTGTCTTTCCAGGTGTCCTCCAAAGTGGACTCGCGCACCATCCTCGACCAATCCGGCGCCGAAGCCCTGCTCGGGCAGGGCGACATGCTGTACCTGCCTCCGGGTACCGGCCTGCCGCAGCGCGTGCACGGCGCGTACGTGGCCGACCACGAGGTGCACGCCGTGGTCGATTACCTCAAAAAGCTCGCCGCGCCCGAATACATCGAAAGCGTCCTCGAGCCCCAGATCGGCGAGGAGGGCGCGGGCGGGGGCGAGGCCGGCCCCACCGGCGAGAAAGACCCGCTGTACGACCAGGCGGTGGAGATCGTGCTGCGCACGCGCCGGCCGTCGATCTCGCTGGTGCAGCGGCACCTGCGCATCGGCTACAACCGCGCGGCGCGCCTGATCGAGGACATGGAACGCGCGGGCATGGTGTCGCCAATGCAAACCAACGGCAACCGCGAAGTGCTGGTGCCAGCCAAGCAGGAGTAGGAACACAAATGCAGCGACTGGTGGGAATCCTTTTTTCACTCGGCGTGGCGTGCGCGGCGATGCCAGCGTCGGCCACCGGCCTCGAGCGCTTCCAGTCGTTCGTGCGCTCGACCCAGTCGGCGCGCGCCGACTTCGACCAGAAGGTGGTCGACCGCAACAACAAGCTCGTGCAGGACTCGAAAGGCAATTTCGCCTTCCTGCGCCCGGGCCGTTTTCGCTGGGCCTTCGACAAGCCGTATGCGCAGCTCATCGTCGGCGACGGTGAAAAGGTGTGGGTCTACGACAAGGACCTCAACCAGGTGACGGTGCGCAAACTCTCGCATGCCGTGGGCTCGACGCCCGCGGCGCTGATCTCGGGCGCCGCCGACGTGGAGCAGGCGTTTGCGCTATCGGAGGCCCCCGAGCGCGACGGCCTGCAGTGGCTCGATGCCAAGCCCAAGGACAAGGACGCGGGGTTCGAGCGCATCCGCATGGGCTTCAGCGCCACCGGGCTGGAGGCGATGGAGCTGGTCGACCAGTTCGGCCAGACGACCAACCTGCGCTTCACCAACTTCCAGCGCAATCCCAAGCTCGACGCGGCGAACTTCCGCTTTACCCCGCCCAAAGGCGCGGACCTGCTCGGCCAGTAGGCGCCGGGGCGGCTTCATCATGGCCGACCTTTTCGCGCCGGCGGTCCCCGCGGCCCCGCTGGCGGAGTTGCTGCGTCCCGCGACCATCGACGAAGTCGTCGGCCAGCAGCACCTCCTCGGCGCCGGCAAGCCGCTGCGCCTGGCGTTCGAATCGGGCAAGGCGCATTCGATGATCCTGTGGGGTCCGCCGGGCGTGGGCAAGACCACCCTCGCGCGGCTCATGGCCCGCGCGTTCGATGCCGAGTTCGTGGCGTTGTCGGCGGTGTTCGCGGGCGTGAAGGACATCCGCGAGGCCATGCAGGGTGCGCAGAACGAGCTCGACCGTAGCGGCCGGCCGACCATCCTGTTCGTCGACGAAGTGCATCGCTTCAACAAGGCGCAGCAGGATGGCTTCCTGCCCTATGTCGAGAAAGGCCTGGTCACCTTCATCGGCGCCACCACCGAGAATCCTTCGTTCGAGGTCAACGGCGCGCTGCTGTCGCGCGCCAACGTGTACGTGCTCGAAAGCCTGTCGGAGGAAGACCTTGCCACGCTTTTCGACCGCGGTATCGAACGCGTGCTGCCCGGCGTTGCGGCGGAGGCGGACGCGCGGGAGCGCATCGTGGGGTTTGCCGACGGAGATGCGCGGCGCCTGCTCAACGCGGTCGAGATCCTCGCCACTGCGGCAAAGACGGCCGGCATCGCTGCACTCGATGCAGGGTTTGTCGACAAGACGCTGGCGCAGAACCTGCGCCGCTTCGACAACGGGGGCGAGCAGTTTTACGACCAGATCTCGGCCCTGCACAAGTCCGTGCGCGGCTCGAACCCGGACGCCGCCCTGTACTGGCTGGTGCGCATGCTCGACGGCGGGGCCGAGCCGCTGTACCTCGGCCGGCGCATCGTGCGCATGGCGTCCGAGGACATCGGCCTGGCCGACCCGCGCGCCCTGCGCCTGGCGCTGGATGCGTGCGAAACCTACGAGCGGCTGGGCTCACCCGAGGGTGAACTGGCACTGGCCGAGGCGGTCGTGTACCTCGCCTGCGCGGCCAAGTCGAACGCGGTTTACGAAGCCTATAATGCCGCCCGTGCTTTCGTGGCCGGCGACCAGACCCGCCCGGTGCCGCTGAGGTTGCGGAACGCGCCGACCCGGCTCATGAAGGGGCTGGGCTACGGCAAGGACTACCGCTACGCGCATGACGAGGCAGAGGCGTATGCGGCGGGCGAAACGTACTTTCCCGATGGCATGGCGGAAGTGGCGTGGTACCGGCCGACCGACCGCGGGCTGGAAGGCAAGATCCGCGAGAAGCTCGATTACCTGCGCGCGCTGGACGAGGATAGGAAGCGGGCCAGGAAGGGGGAGAAGCAGGGCCGCTCGTAAGCTCATAAGCTCGTGGGTTCGCCCGTAATTCGCAACATTTGTTTTCGTAGAGTCAATGGATACGCGGCTCTCCAGTAAGTTAATATAATATATGTGATATAACATGCTGGATCCCCACCTGTTGCGCAACACCCTCGACGCGGTGGCCGCGCGCCTGGCCGACCGCGGCTTCACGCTGGATCGCGATGCCTTCCTCGCGCTCGAAGCCGAGCGCCGCGAGTCGCAGGGCCGCGCGCAGGAGCTGCAGGCGGCGCGCAATGCGCAGGCCAAGAAGATCGGTCAGGCCAAGGCCAAAGGCGAGGACGCCGCTGCCCTGATGGCCGAGGGCGCCGCGATCAACGCCGAGCTCGGCGCGCTCGAGGCGCGTGCCGAGGACGTGCAGAAGCGCCAGCAGGAGTTCATTTCGGTGCTTCCCAACCTGCCGCGCGCCGACGTGCCGACCGGCAAGAACGCCGACGACAACCTCGAGGTGCGTCGCTGGGGCACGCCGCGCCGGTTCGATTTCACGCCCAAGGACCACGTCGACCTCGGCACCGCGCTCGGGCTGCTCGATTTCGACACCGCGATCAAGCTGTCCGGCGCGCGCTTCTCGGTCATGAAGGGCGACGTCGCGCGCCTGCACCGTTCGATCGCCCAGTTCATGCTCGACGTGCACACGAAAGACCACGGCTACACCGAGGTATACGTGCCGTACATGGTGAGCGCGGAATGCGCCGACGGCGTCACCAGCCTGGCCAAGTTCAGGGAGGACCTGTTCAAGATCGAGGGACGCGACCTGTACCTGATCCCCACGGCCGAAGTGCCGGTGACCAATTTCGTGCGCGACGAGATCGTCGCGGCCGAGCGCCTGCCGCTCAAGTTCGCCTGCCACACGCCGTGCTTTCGCTCCGAGGCGGGGTCCTACGGCAAGGACACACGCGGCATGATCCGCCAGCACCAGTTTGACAAGGTGGAGCTGGTGCAGATCGTGCGGCCGGAAGACTCCGAGCGATGCCACGAGGAACTCACCGCGCATGCCGAGAAGATCTTGCAGCTCCTCGGCCTGCCCTACCGCACGATGGTCCTGTGCACCGGCGACATGGGGTTCGCCTCGGCCAAGACCTACGACATCGAGGTCTGGCTGCCGGCGCAGGACACCTATCGCGAAATCTCTTCGTGCTCCAACTTCGAGGCATTCCAGGCGCGGCGCATGCGCGCCCGCTACCGCAATGAAAAAGGCAAGCCCGAACTCCTCCATACGGTCAATGGCTCGGGCCTCGCGGTGGGGCGCACGCTGGTGGCGATCCTGGAGAATTTCCAGGAGGCCGACGGCTCGATCACCATCCCGGACGTGCTTCGGCCCTACATGCGCGGCAGTGAAACGATCCCCCGCGCCTAGGGCGGGTCCGGCGCCCTACCTGCTAAAATCCGGCCCCAATCGATCGGCATACCGGAGAGGTGGCAGAGTGGTCGAATGCGCCAGACTCGAAATCTGGTTTACGGCAACGTAACGTGGGTTCGAATCCCACCCTCTCCGCCACGAATTTCACGTAATGATCACTCCATCGGCGCGAGGCTCGTACTGCAAGCTGCCGAGGAAGGGGTCGTCGACGCGATGTTTACGGCGTCGCAGCTCTACATGCGAGGGCACGGTGTTCCCGTCGACGACGATTCCTCATTCCATTGGTTCTGCGAGGCCGCTAGACACGGCTTCCCGGTGGATGACGAGTCGTTGTGGCCTGACGTGATCCATTGATAGCCCGCCCGAAAGGCCGGAAGAATCCAGTCAGCAGGCGGTTCATGCAACGAGGCGAAGTGCTGAGCGTTGAACGACGGGATCATCGTCAACGTTAAAAAAAATTCGCGCATGAATTCTATCTTCGTACCCATGGCGTCTGCGAACAGATCATCAACTGCGTTTCGGCGGAAGAATCCGTTCTTTTGCGGGCGGCAAGGAACCCCGCCGATAGTATAGGTAATGTCCATGCCCGCGTGCCGAAGCGAAAGCTACTCGCCTTGATCCCCGTACAGGCACAGTTCTCGGAGCATGTTCCGTTGTCTGCCAAATATCGTCGCCTCCCACGTATAGTTATCGTCGTAAGCCTCCTTCCTGCGGTGGGCCACATCCGTTTCTAGAGACTTAGCCCGTCTTTCTTTGTTGATTAAACAAGTCAGATGTGGCGAAAAAAATTCATAATAATCAAATGCCTACTATGTAGAGCATGGCTAAAGCGCGACTCGTTTTCCACGATGGCGAATCGCGTTGACAATATATGATGCAATGCTTAATATATTAAGCATGCGCTCTGATCTGAATGTCCGTGGTGGAGGCGAAATTGGGCAAGCCATCAAGGCAGCCCGGAAGCACCATGGGCGCTCCCAAAAACAAGTTGCCGAAAAAATGGGTGTGAGCCGGACAACGCTCGACCACATTGAGAAATTCGACGGAAAGCTTGATGTCGGTATTCTCAAGGTGATGGCTGCAGCCAGGGAGGTCGGTCTGAATGTAGGCATTTATCGCGAAAGCCCCCAGCTGATGGAGCGCAGGCTAGAGAGGGAGCGGGCAGTTTCTCGGGCGGCGCGAGTCCGTGAAAATCACCTGCGTTTAGCCGCTTTGCTGGCGATCGAAGACGGCGAAGCTCTTGAGCGACTCTACAAAGCTCGTCGAATGGTCGAACTTTGGCGAGAAAATAAGACGTGCAGCGAACGCTACATAGATGGTTGGTCCGAAATCGTCAATGCAGGTCCCGCAGAGGCTGCTCGTAAAATCGTGAAGATCGACAAACCGTGGGTCGATGCGATGTTTCAAAATACGCCCTTCCACTCGTTTGAAGATGCAAACGTGGTGAGTTCCCGGTGACCCGACAGCAGGTCGAAGATCTTCTGTCGGAAATCGGGGCGAAGAAGAACCTCACGTCGTTCATAGTCTTGGGAAGCCTGGTCGTATACGGCCTTCCCGATATTGCTATTCCGTCCGACATGACAACCTCCAACGAGGTTGATAGTTATCCGGAAATTCACCCGGAGAGCGCTTTCGATCTTTCCAAAGAGTGGGGGCAAGGCTCCCCGTTTGAGGAAAAGCACGGGTTTTACTTTGACAGTATCTCGCCCACGTTACCTACGTTTCCTGAAGGATGGCAATCCCGTCTACTGGTTAGTGAAACGAAATCTGGCGTAACCATAAAGTTTGCTGAATCAAACGATGTCGCCATTTCAAAATACACGCGCGGCGAAGCCAAAGATCGTGAATGGATAAGATCGGGGCTTGCTGCGTCCATTCTTTCGCTGGCCACAATGGAATACCGCCTCAGAGAAACCAACTTTCTCGACCAGGATGAGCACGAAAAGGTCAAACGGTATATCGAGGAAGACCGAGTTTGGCTTTCAAGCCTAAGGCCCTCGGCTTGAAAGAAACAGGCTTGACGCACTAGTCGGTTCTGCGCTCTGGAAAACGCCGAGGGTGTTGGCATCGCGCGCACAGCGAAAGCGCGTGGGATATGCGAACTCGCCAGGCTGGCCGCTTTGAGGCGACGGGCGGGCAGCTTGAGGTCGTGGCGCGTTTTCCGGATGGCACGGTGAAGATCAGCAACTTTGCTGATCTCGGCACCATCGCCCACGCGGGGAGTCTCTGAGGTCGATGGCGCCGCCGGCGGCATTCGCGCGCGTGGTCTGGGCGGCCGTGGCCGTCGTGCCGTAATTCGCCCGAACAGTCGTTCCTGCCTGTGCGCTGACGCGCACCGCCGGGTCATTCGCGTAGAACAGCACCGGCATCGATACGCGGACCACCTTCCCCCCGTCCCTCACGATTGGGTGCGTAACGATGAAATGCAGATGCGGGTCGGAAGTGTATCCAGTGTTGCCCGAGTAGCCCAAAAGCGCGCCTGCTGGCACGCGCTGGCCGACCGTGACGATCGCCGAGCCTGGGGAAAGGTGCGCGTATTCGGCCACAGTGCCGTCGTCATGGAGGATGGCGACCGTGTTCGCTTTGTCGAGAAAGCCAATGTCGAACCCGCCTTCGCGGTAGCGCAGGGTTACGTCGGCCACGATGCCGGCGCGTGCCGCCATGACAGCGCTGCCGACCGGCATCGCAAAGTCGACCGCATACATCAACTCGCGACTGTCGTGGCTGGTGAGTTTGCCGCCGTAAGCCTGGCTGATCTCGAATCCGCGGCCCTCTTCGAGATGCCTGCTGACGCGCCGCAAAAATCATCAACAATGCCCATCCAACTTTGTTCGACAGCGTACAGACTTGCCCCACGATCCAGACCATCTTCCACCGCGTCCGGGCGTGATTGCGGCTGGTTGCTCGGGCTCGAAAGTTTTCGCAGGTCAACGATGCCGGGGTAAATGATGAAAAAGGGGGGGCCGTTCCGTTTCTATTGGTGCGATGCTTGGAATGTTGCTGGTCGGCTGACCTCGTCAAGTCCAATGGCAGGTAATTCACCAGGTCGCCATTCGTGACCAGGATCCGCAAGGGGCAGGCGCCCGCGCCGTTAACGCGTGCCGAGTTCCGCGATCGATTCAACGTGCGTTTCTATGACCCAGCCTACCGGGTCGAAGGCGAAGCCATATCACGACTGGAAGCAATTGCGTGGGAAGCACATCAGGAAGGCCGCAAGTCCCCGGTCACGCGGCCCGCGGGCCGGGGATTTTCGGACCCGGCGTATCCGATCTCGGTGCAGTGGCTCGATACCGCGAAACGCCTCAAGGCCGCGCAGAAGTGCTGGCATGACAAGTCTGCACGGCCACGAGTCCTTATCATCTGCGGCAGCGCACGCAACGACGGCACCTGCCCGGGCGAAATCTCCAAGACCTGGCGCCTGACCGAGAGCGCTCGCCACGTGGTGCAGGGTCTGGGCACCGTGGCCGACGTTCTCGACCTCAGCCTGGTAACTTCCGAGTACGGTCGCAAAATCCATCCGTGCAAAGGCTGCGTGTCGAGCGCGATGCCGCTGTGCCACTGGCCCTGCAGCTGCTATCCGAACCATTCGCTGGACCAGGGCGGCGACTGGATGGCGGAAATCTACGAGCGCTGGGTCGCAGCGCACGGTGTGATCATCCTCGCGCCGACCTACTGGTACCAGTCGCCGAGCCCGCTGAAGCTCATGATTGACCGCATGGTGTGCGCCGACGGCGGGAACCCCGATCCGAGTTCGACGCACGGCAAGAAGGTCGCCGAAGCGAAGGAAATCGAACGCAAGGGCTGGGACTATCCGAAACACGTGGCTGGCCGGGTGTACGGCGTCGTCGTTCATGGCGATGTGGCCGGCGTGGAGGCGCACCGCCGCAACCTCACCGACTGGCTCGATTGGATGGGATTGATTCGCGCGGGAGCCGCCGCCAGCCTGGACCGGTACATCGGCTACTACGAACCGTACTACAACAGCCATGACACGCTCGATAAGGACAAGGACGTGCAGGAAGAGGTCCGTAACGTCGCGCGTTCGGTGGTCAGTGCGGTGGAGCAGCTTCGCGCCGGAAAGCTGGCCCAGCCCGACCGGAAAATTCATCAGCCACGGTCGAAGTAGCAACTACGCCAGCTCGCGCGGCGTCGGTCTCCCCCGCGGCGCATTGACGAAATTTGTACCGGTCACCGTGCGATGTCTGCGGATACGGCATTGCGCCTGGGGCGTCTGTTCGGAATGGATGCGCAGGTATGGATGAACCTGCAGGCGCAGTACGACCTCGAGATCGCCGCGCGCGGACTGCGTAAACGGCTCGACACGGAGGTCACGCCTCTGCAGGCCGCTGCATAGATTTTCACCGTTCCCGGTGCGGCTCATCGGGGAAGCGGCTGCAAGGGTGTTACGGCACCGCGCCCCGTCCTGGAATGCCAAAGCTGGTGAGGTAGGATTCCACCACTGCTTCCCGCCCTAAGGCGCCGGCCGCTCATGCTGTTTCGCCCAATCTGCAAATGCTTCCGGCGGTCCCAGTAAAATAGCGGTCGAGATCTGTCCAATTGGTGAATCCGCATGGGTGTTTCACGCAACCGTTCCACGAGGAAACCCGGCTGGATGCGAAATCTCCCCGCATGATGCGCCGATGAATGTCCTCGGCATCGTGCACGAGCACAACGCCACCGTCTGCCTCATGCAGGATGGCGTGGTCACCTTCTGCCAGGGCGAGGAGCGCCTGGACCGCATCAAATCGAGCACGGGATTTCCGGTACGCACGCTGCGGCACGTGTACGACCGCATTGTCGAGCCGGGCGCAATCGATCTCGCGGTGATTTTCGAGACCACTGTGAGCGGTTATCTCGCCATGAAGGCGCGCGGCTTTGTGCCCGTCCCCGGCGCGCAGTCGGCGCCCGCCACCCCGGCGCAGCGCTCGCTCAGGCAGTGGTTGCGGGAAACGCGGGCCGGAGCGCAGTTGCGCGCGGTGCGGGGAAGGCGCATCGAACAGGACTCTGACGTGCGGCGCGAATCGCAGGCGTGGTTTGCCGCCGCCCTCGCGCTCGACGCATCGCGCGTGCGCTATCTCGACCACCACACCTCGCACGCGTGGAGCGTCATGCCGGCCATCCGACGCGGAGGTCGCACGCTGGTGTTCACGCTCGATGGCTATGGCGACGGCCTGAGTGCCACCGTCAGCCTGTGCGAAGGCGGGAAGCTGCGCCGCCTCGGTGCCAGCGACGAGCGCCACTCGCTCGGCACGTATTACCACGACACCACACGCATTCTCGGTATGAAAGCGCTGGAAGACGAGTGGAAAGTCATGGGACTCGCGCCGTATGCGAGGCCGGCTCATTACGCTGGGCTGCTGGCCCGCCTTCGCAACCTGCTCGGCATCGATGCGCGGGGCGGTTGGCGCAGCCTCCCTGAACCCGACCGGCTCTTCGCCACGCTCGAAGAGGTATTTCGCCTGCAGCGCTTCGACCATGTCGCCGGGGCGATCCAGGCCCTCACCGAGGAACTCATCGTGGCGTGGGTGCGTCACTGGGTGCGAGCGACTGGTTGCGCAAACGTAGCGATCGCCGGCGGCGTGTTCATGAACGTCAAGGCTGCCCAAAGGGTGGCCGCGCTGGACGAAATTGAGCGTCTCGAAGTCATGCCCTCGGCGGGAGATGAAAGCTGCGCCATCGGCGCGGCGGCGTGGGGTACGAGCCAGCTCGACCCCACGCTCGAACTACAGCCGCTGCGGGGCCTGTACCTCGGGCAGGAATTCTCCGACGACGAGGTGGAGGGCGCGCTGCAGGAAACCGGCGCCGGTTCGCGATATACGATTTCGCGCCCGGCCAACATCGAACACCAGGCGGCGCGCCTGCTGGCGGCGAACCGGATCGTCGCGCGCTTCAGCGACCGCATGGAATTCGGCGCGCGCGCGCTTGGCAACCGCTCGATTCTCGCCCATCCCGGACACCTCGCCAACGTCGCGCGCCTCAACGCCGCGGTCAAGGGCCGCGAATTCTGGATGCCCTTCGCGCCCAGCATCCTCGAGGAGGACATGGCCCTGTACGTGCACGATGCCGGGCGAATCTATGCGCCGTACATGTGCGTTTCTTTCGACAGCACGGCTCAGGCGCAGCAGGAACTGCCCGCTACGCTGCATCCCGCGGACCTCACGCTGCGGCCGCAGGCCGTGCGCAAGAGCTGGAACCCGAAATATTACGAGCTGGTCGAATCGTTCAAGGCGCTCACCGGCGTGGGAGCGCTGCTGAACACGAGCTTCAACCTGCACGGCGAGCCCATCGTGTGTTCGCCGCTCGATGCGATCCGTGTCGCCGACCGGTCAGAAATCGACTGTCTTGCGCTTGGTGGCTTCCTGCTGGAGCGGCGCACGCGCGACCCCTCACCCCATGAAGATCTCAATACTGCCCGCTCGTTCGCTCGCGCCTGAGCTGGTCGCCGCGTGGCGCTCGATCCAGGCCGCCGATCCGGCGCTGTCGAGCCCTTTCCTGTGCCCCGAGTTCACCGCGGCCGTGGCCGAATCACGCGCCGACACCGAAGTGGCGGTGTTCGAGGACGACGGCGTCCCCGTGGGCTTCTTTCCCTACCAGCGCTGCGGCCGCTCGCGCGGCCGGCCGGTGGGTGAGTGGATGAATGATTTCCAGGCAGTCGTCGCCACGCCGGGCCTCGACTGGAACTGCGCGCAGCTCATGCGGGCCTGTCGCCTGGACCATTGGGAGTTCGAGCGCTTGCTCGACACGCAAGTGCAGTTCGTGCCCAGTCACGCGCGCCGGAGCCGCACCGCCTTCATGGATGTTTCGCAGGGTTACGAGCGCTATGTTGCGAATCGCCGCAGGGCGGGAACCCGCATATTTCCCCGGGTGGAACAGCTCGCGCGCAAGGCCGTGCACGAGGTCGGGCCGCTGAGGTTCGAGGCGCAGAGCGCCGATCAGGGCGCGCTGGCGCAGCTCATGCAATGGAAATTTGAGCGCTACGCCGTGCACGGCTACGGCGACATCTTCAGCGTCGCCTGGGCGCGCGAGCTGGTGGAAAGGGTGCATGCGCGACGCGAGAATAAATTCGCCGGCATGCTTTCCCTCCTGTATGTGGACGACGAGCTTGCCGCCGGCGTGGTGGGTATTCGTTCGCACACCCACTGGCATTCGTGGCACCCGGCCTACAACCCGCGCTTTGCGCGCTATTCGCCCGGCCTGGTCCTGCTGCTGCAAATGGCGCGGCACGCCCCAGAAGTGGGCGTCGAGCGCATCGAGCTGGGCGGGCCCGAAGACTACGATTACAAGCAGCGCCTGATGAGTTGCTCGACCGGCGTGGCCGAAGGCACGGTGGACCGGTTGGCCATCGTCGGCGCTGCACGGCGCCTTTGCCACTTCGGTGAACGCTGGGTGCGTGCCTCGCCCGCGATCGCGCCTGTAGTGCGCGGCGTGGTGCGCGCATTGCGCAAGGCGAAGCAGGTGAGCGCGTGAGTCGGCCGCAGAAACTGTTTCCGGATCGCCTGCAATGGTATGTGCGCAAGATTCGCGAGAAAGGACCCAGGGGCGTCTACCGCCACCTGATCCTGCGCATCCCCCCCTGGGAGCATGAGCTCGTCATCGACAAATACTGCGAGTGGAAATTCGGCATTTCCACTGCTGCCGAGATCACTGCGGCCGAGCTTGGCCACATCGATCCCGACTGGCACGATTACGCGCCGTCCTACTACCTCAGCCTGCGCCGCATCCTCGCCGCGCTGCCGCTGACGGGGGAAGACGTCTTCATCGACTTCGGCTCGGGCCTGGGGCGCTGCCTCGTGTACGGAGCCACCTACCCGATGCGGCGCGTGATCGGTGTCGAGTATTCGAGCGCCCTCAACGAGGCGGCGCGCGACAACATCGCGCGCGCGGCACCGCACATCAAGTGCGAAATCGAAGTCGTGCGCGCCGATGCCGCCCAGTACCGGATCCCGGACGACGCCACGATCTTTTACTTCGGCAACCCCTTCAAGGGGAGCGTCCTCGCCGCCGTGCTCGAAAACATCCGCGCATCGCTCGAGCGAGCGCCGCGCCGGATCTACTTCGTGAGCCACAGCCACGAGGAGGACTACCCTTTCGAGCAGCAGGTGAGGCGCTGCCCATGGCTGGGTCTCTATCGCGAGGTGAAGCTGCATCGCGGCTACCGCGCGTGGATCTACACCAACGATGGCTGACCTCGCGAGCGTGGTGATCTGCGCGTGGAACAACTGGCCCGACCTGGAACTGGCCATCGACAGCGCACTTGCCCAGACCTACCGGCCGCTCGAGGTGATCGTCGTGGACAATTCTTCGGACGACGCGACGGCGCAGGAAGTGCCGCGCAGGTTCGGTGAGCGCGTGCGTTATGTCCGCCAGACCAATCGCGGCGACAGCGGCGCCTACAACACCGGCATGGAGCTCGCGCGGGGTGAATTCGTCCAGTTCCTCGATGGCGACGATTTCCTCGCACCCACCAAGATCGAGAAGCAGGTCGCGGTGTTCCGCGTGGACCCTCAGGCCGATGTGGTGTTCGGCAGCGTGCGCTACTTCCAGGGCCCCGCGGGCGCGGCGGCGTGGAACGACTATGACTGCGGCGCGGACGACATCGGCATCGCGCCTTTCCTGCGCGAGGAAGGCCGTTGCGTGGGTGCGGTACTTGCGGTGCTGTTTCGCCGCCGCACGCTGGAGCGTGTCGGGGCCTGGGACGAAGCGATCTACGTGTCGGATTCCGACTACGAGCTGCGCGCCCTTGTGGCTGGGTGCAGGTACCGCCTGTGCCCGGGCCCGCCCCTGAGCTTCAAGCGCGTGCGTCCCGGCCAGATGGGCGTGCAGCATGCGGCCATGCTCGACGGGGCCGAGGCGCTGTGGCTCAAGGCGCTTACGCTGCTCACCGAGCCCGCCCATCTCGACGCAGTCGCCGGCAACCTCGCGCGCGTCCGTTTCTTTCGTGCTTTTCGCGCCGAGGGCATGACGCGGCGTGAGGCGCTGGCCAAATGCCGCCAGGCGCGCAGCACCTGCCCGAGCGCCGTGCCGCTGCCGGCGTACGCGGCGGCGATGCTGGTCATCGCCATTCCCGGCGGGCGCATCCTCGCGCGCTCAGCGCGCCTGCGCTCGTGGCGGCGCCGCGTCGCGCGCCTGTTGGGTTACGCGATAGTGCCGCACTGAAGCGTGAGGTGAAGTGCGAGCCTTGAAGCGCGGGCCTTGAAGCGCGCCGAAGTGAAGCGCGCGCCGTAAGCGCGCGGCGCGCCGGGAGGGTATGCGAAAATCCGGCCCACACGAGGCGGCCGCCGATCTGGGCCGGCCGACAGGTATGCTGGGCTTGGAGTGGACATGCTGCGCAGGCAATCGCGCTTGATCGAATTGAAAGGCATCCACGAGGCCCGTGGAAGCCTGACCTTTATCGAAGCCGGAGGCTGCGCGCCGTTTCTCATCGAGCGCGTCTTTTATGTCTATGGCGTCCCCGCCGGCGCCACGCGAGCCGGCCATGCGCTTCGGACGTGCGAGCAGTTGATCGTCGCGGTCGCCGGCGCTTTCGATGCCGTCATCGACGCCGGTGACGGCCCCGTGCACACCCGCCTCGAATCTCCCGCCGCGGGCCTGTACGTGCCGCCGATGACATGGCTGGAACTGGACCACTTTTCACCCGATGCGGTTTGCCTTGTGTTGGCCTCGGAGCCGTACAGCGAAGCTGCGTACATCCGGTCCCGTGAGGAGTTACTGCGCAGCAGGGCGGCCTGAGCGCATGGTAGCCGTCCCGTTCCTAGACCTGCGCGCAGCGAACCTGCGCCACCGCGCCGAATTCCACGCGGCGCTCGACCGCGTGCTGGATTCCGGCACGTATGTGCTCGGCGCCCAGCTCGAGGCGTTCGAGCACGAATTCGCCGCCTCGTGTAACGCGTCCCACTGCGCAGGCGTCGGCAGCGGGCTGGATGCATTGCATCTCATCTTGCGCGCATGGGGCATAGGGGAGGGCGACGAGGTCATCGTGCCCTCCAATACGTACATCGCCACGTGGCTCGCCGTGAGCCATGCGGGCGCGACGCCTGTGCCGGTCGAGCCGCGCCTGGACACCTACAACCTCGACCCGGAACGCATTGAAACCGCGATCACCGCGAAAACCCGCGCGATCATCGCGGTGCACCTGTACGGGCAGCCGGCCGACATGGACGCAATCAATGCCGTAGCGCGTGACCGCGGCATTCGCGTGATCGAGGACTGTGCGCAGGCCCATGGAGCGCTTTACAAGGGACGCCCAGTGGGTTCGCTTGGCGATGCGGCGGGATTCAGCTTCTACCCTTCCAAGAATCTTGGCGCGCTGGGCGATGGTGGCGCGATTGTCACCAGCGACGCAGAGCTCGACGCTCGCGTGCGGGCGCTGCGCAACTACGGCAGCAGCGTGAAGAATCGCAACGAGCATTCCGGGTTCAACTCGCGGCTCGACGAGCTGCAGGCCGCGTTCCTGGGCCTGAAGCTCGAGGGGCTCGCGGCCGATAACGAAATGCGGCGCGGGCTCGCGGCGTTGATGCTTGCCGAACTGGGGGATGCGGGACTGCCCATCGTCCTGCCGTCGGTGCCCGCGTGGGCAGCGCCGGTGTGGCACCAGTTCGTCATCCGCCATCCCGAACGCGACGCGGCGATAGCGCGACTGCAAGCGGCCGGTATCCCAACGATGGTCCATTACCCGGTGCCGCCGCACCAGCAGGCGGCTTATCGCGGCACGGCCGTGGCCAACACCGCTTTTCCCGTTGCCGAGCGCATCCACGCAGAAGTCCTGAGCCTGCCGCTGCTGGCATTCGCGCCGCAGGACGACGCGCGACGCGTGCGCGCAATGATCCGGTCCGTGCTTAGAGGCGACTGCAAATGACGCTGGCGCACGGACTTGCGCGCACGCATGGCTCGCGCAAGCGGCATCGCGCCCGGCGCGCAACCGTCGCCTGTACGGTTTTGCTGTGCGTTCTCCTCGCCGTGGCGGCGGTGCAATCCGCCCGGCTCGGCATGGCGGGGCTGATCGTGGAACTCGGCCAGCGGGAGCTCGACGGGCCGGGCGCGCCGGTGCGGCGGCCCGGCATGCGCGAGCTCGATAGGATTGCGGGCTACTTTTCCGACAGCCTGGTTTTTTTTCCACACAACCCGTGGGCCCTCGAAGGGCTGGGCACGCTCGACCTCGCCAGGATGCGGGTGTCGGCCACGTCGCGCCAGGCGGTTGCTTACTCCCGCCAGGCGGATGCGCATTTTCGCTCCGCCTTGCGCGAGCGGCCCGCGTCCCCTTTCCTGTGGGCCAACCTCGCGCTGGCCAAGCTTTACCTCGATGAATTCGACGCTGAATTTTTCAGTGCATTGCGGTATGCCGACGAACTCGCGCCCTGGGAGCCGGCCACGCAGGAGATTGTCCTTTTTGCCGGGCTGGCGGCGTGGCCCAGGCTGGATGCCGGGTTGCAGGCATCGCTGGCGCGGGTGGTCGAGCGCGGCGCGGCACGCAACGGCGAGCGGCTGTTGGCTATCCTGAAGGGGTACCGGCGACTGGACCTCGCCTGCGCAGTGCGGAGTTATGATGCGTTAACCGGCACGGATTGCCGCCAAACGCCCAAGGCAGGGGCGCCGGGGCCGATCGATAGGGGAAAGCGCTGATGTCGGGTACAGGCTTGAAGCAATGGGGTGCGAAGGGAGTCCTGGCCGGATTCCTTGCGGGCTTGCATGTGCTTTTGCCGGCTTTGCTCGAGGCCCAGCCGGCGCAGTCGCGAGCCGCTGTATCAGCGAGCCAGCCGGCCACGGCCGCCACGACCTCGGGGGTGGTGAGCTCGATGAGCGGCCCGGTTTTCATTCGCCGCGGCAAGGATCCGGAAGTCCTGGCAAAGCCGGGCGACGTGTTCGGACCCGGGACGACGATACGTACCGCGGAGGCCGCCAGCGCAGTACTTCTTTTCGCGGATGGCCAGACCATTTCCCTGAGTGGCAACTCGACGCTGCGCATTGACGACTACTTCTTCGACCCCCGCGATATCAAATCGAGCCACGCGACGCTGGGACTGATGCGCGGCATGATGCGGCTGGTCACCGGCGCGATCCACACCGCGCAACGCGAAGCGCTGGTGATTTCGGCGGGCAATGCTTCGATCGGCATATTGAGCAAGGACGTGACCGCGTTCGTGGTCGAGGTCGACCCGAAATCGCTGGGCGTCGGCGCGGCCGCGGTGGTGGTGGGCGAAATATCCATCCAGACGCCCAGCGGGAACGTTGAGCAGCTCGATGCCGATCAGTTCGTGCGCTGGACGAACGGTGCCCCCCCTTCGGCGTCGATGCCGCTTGCGGCAGCGCCTGCTTCCTTCCAGTCCCTGGTCGCGGCCGCGCGCGCTAACGCAGCACCTGCGCAGGGACCGATCGATGTGCTCGAGGCGGCGGTCCGCATCGCCCTGGCCGACCTTCCTGCCTCGGGCGCGGGCCAAGCGCCCGACTTGCAGGCGCAGGCGCCGCAATCGTCCGCGTCGCTGGTCCTTCCAAGCGCCACGCCCGGCGGCGGGCGCGGCTGCGTGGGCAGTCCCTGCTGATTGCCCGGTTGCGCGCGACGGGCGGAATGACGCCCCGCGCGGTGCGGCGAACCTCCCGTGCCGCGCGCAACTGACGGGTCGCGCTGGATTTTTGTCCTGTATCTCGGGCTGCTGGTTTGGGTTCCGGTGCCGCTGGGCAGCAACCGGCCCTGGTCATGGGCGGTGCTGGAACTGTGGGTCTTCGTGCTCGCCCTCGCGTGGATCGCCGGCTATGTGCGCGGGCGCTTTCGGGCTGGCGCCACTCTGGCGCGTGCACGCACCGTGGTGTGGTGCTCGGCGGGGTGGCTGGCCTACGTCTGGGTGCAGTTG
>JBBQCV010000042.1:0-22983 GCA_038319115.1 Burkholderiales bacterium
CCTGCCCGACGGTGTTCTGGGACGTGTTCGGCGAGAACGGCCACCCGGTGCGCGCGACGATCTCCGACATGGGGCCGTTGCTGCTGTCGTCCATGCTCAACCTGAATGACATCCAGGAGGGCGTGCTCAACCTGGTGTTCAAGATCGCCGACGACCACGGGCTGCTGCTGCTCGACGCCAAGGACCTGCGCGCGATGTTGCGGCATGTGGGCGAGAACTCGGCGCAGTACCAGACCGAGTACGGCAACATTTCGGCGGCTTCGGTGGGCGCAATCCAGCGCGAGCTGCTCACGCTCGAGAACCAGGGGGCCGACCGGTTTTTCGGCGAACCGATGCTCGACATCGCCGACCTCATGCAGACCCAGAGCGTCGACGGGAAAATGCGCGGCGTGGTCAATGTCCTGGCCGCCGACAAGCTCATGAACGCGCCCAAGCTGTATGCGACGTTCCTCCTGTGGATGCTGTCCGAGCTGTTCGAGCACCTGCCCGAAGTGGGCGACCCGCAAAAGCCCCGCCTGGTGTTCTTTTTCGACGAGGCGCACCTGCTCTTCAACGACGCGCCGCGCCAGCTGCTCTCCAAGATCGAGCAGGTGGTGCGCCTTATCCGCTCCAAGGGCGTCGGCGTTTACTTCGTTACCCAGAACCCGCTCGACATTCCCGAATCGGTACTCGGCCAGCTCTCCAACCGCGTCCAGCACGCCCTGCGCGCGTTCACGCCCAAGGACCAGAAAGCGGTCAAGTCGGCGGCCGACACGCTGCGGCCCAATCCGAAACTGAACACGGCGCAGGTCATTACGGAGCTCGAAGTGGGTGAGGCGCTCGTGAGCCTGCTCGACGAAAAGGGCCGCCCAGGCATGGTGGAGCGCGCGTTCGTGGTCCCCCCCGGCAGCCAGCTCGGGCCGATCGCGCCGGGCGAACGCGGGAAGATCATCGAAGCCTCGACCCTCTACGGCCATTACGAAAAGGCGGTCGACCGCGAGTCGGCGTACGAGAAACTCACCGGTCGCGCCGTGGACCGGCACGACAACGATTCCCACCCCGCACCGGGCCCGACCGGCGCGCAAGGAACTGCCCCCGCAGGCGGGGGCGGCAGCATCTTTTCGGACATCCTTTTCGGCCGCAAAGGCCCGCGCGGCGGCCAGCAGTCGAAAGGCGTGGTCGAGGCAGTAACGACCAGTGCCGCGCGCGCGATCGGCTCCGAACTCGGACGGCAGGTTTTGCGGGGCGTGCTCGGCTCCATTCTCGGCAGCTCGAAGCGCAGGTAGTGGCCGGCTTCTCGTACCGGGCGTGGGGGCTGTTGTTCGCCCTCGGCGGCGTCGTCGGCTTCGGCTTACGGCCGGTGTTCGTGAAGCTCTGCTACGCGGTGCAGCCGGTCAGCCCGGTCACGCTGTTGTTCCTGCGCATGGTCCTGTCGCTGCCTTTCTTCATCGCGGTGGCGTGGTGGCTGGGCCTGTCCAATGCGCGCAAGCGTCCTGGCGAAGCGCGCAATGCGCCGCTCACGCCGCGCGAATGGGCAGCGATCGCCGGCCTTGGGTTCATGGGCTATTACCTCGCGAGCTTCCTCGACTTCATCGGGCTGCAGTATGTGGGCGCAGGCGTGGGCCGGCTGATCCTGTTCATGTACCCCACCATTGTGGTGCTGCTGTCGTTCTTCTTCCTCGCTCGGCGTCCGGCCGGGCGCGACCTCGCCGCGCTCGCCATCAGCTACGCGGGGATTGCGCTGGTGGTGTCCGGCCAGCTCGCGGTGTCGGGCAAGGACCGGCTGGTCCTCTTCGGCGCGCTCATGTGCCTCTTGAGCGCGTTCTGCTACGCCGTGTACCTCGTAGCCGGCGGCGAACTGACGCGGCGCATCGGCTCGATGCGCTTTACCGCCTACACCATGATCGCGGCCACCGTCCCGGCCGCGGTGCAGTTCGCGGCATTGGAACCCGCAGCCTCGCTCGACCTCGCGCCGCGCATGTGGTGGTACCTCGGGCTGATGGTGGTGTTTTCCACCGTGGTGCCGGTGTTCCTGGTGGCCGAGGCGCTCCGGCGCATCGGCGCCAACCATTTCGCCCTCATCGGCGCGGTCGGCCCGGTGGTCACGGTGTATGCCGGCGTGATCGGGCTGGAGGAACCAACCACGCTTTTGCAGGTCGCAGGTAGCGTCCTCGTCATTTCCGGCGTCGTGCTCGTGTCGTTCAAGCCGCGCGCGGCGCCGGCCCCCATCCAAGGCAGCACGCTGCCGCTTCCGTCCACTGGCAGCCCCCTGCCGCATCCATCCACAGGCAGCGAGCTGCCGCATCGGCCCCTACCATGATCACCACTTCCGGCATCACCATGCAGTTCGGCGCCAAGCCGCTGTTCGAAAACATCTCGGTCAAGTTCGGCGGCGGCAACCGCTACGGCCTCATCGGCGCCAACGGCAGCGGCAAGTCGACCTTCATGAAGATCCTCGGCGGCGAGCTCGAGCCCTCTTCGGGCAACGTGTCGGTCGACACGGGCGAACGCATCGGGCGCCTGCGCCAGGACCAGTTCGCCTACGAGGACCAGCGCGTGCTCGACGTGGTGCTCATGGGCCACGAGGAAATGTGGGCCGCGATGGCCGAGCGCGACGCGATCTACGCCGACGCCGACGCCACCGAAGACGACTACATGAAGGCCGCCGAGCTCGAAACCCAGTTCGCCGAGCACGGCGGGTACGACTCCGAGGCCCGCGCCGGGGCGCTCCTGATGGGCCTGGGGATTCCCGAGGCCCAGCATCGCGGCCCCATGAGCGAAGTGGCGCCGGGCTGGAAGCTGCGTGTGCTGCTCGCCCAGGCCCTGTTCGCCGACCCGGACATCCTGCTGCTCGACGAGCCGACCAACAACCTCGACATCAATTCGATCCGCTGGCTCGAGGGCATCCTCGATGCGCGCCAGAGCACCATCATCATCATCTCGCACGACCGCCACTTCCTGAACAGCGTCTGCACTCACATGGCCGACCTCGATTACGGCGCCCTGCGCGTCTACCCGGGCAGCTACGACGAGTACATGCTCGCCTCGACCCAGGCGCGCCAGCAGCTCTTGTCGGCCAACGCCAAGACCAAGGAGCGCATCGCCGACCTGCAGGACTTCGTGTCACGCTTCTCTGCCAACAAGTCCAAGGCTCGCCAGGCCACCTCGCGCCAGAAGCAGATCGAGAAACTCAAGGTCGAGGACGTTAAGCCCTCCTCGCGCCAGTACCCGTTCATCCGCTTCGACTACGACGAAAAGGAAAAGCTGCACCGCCACGCGGTCGAGGTGGAGAACCTCGCCAAGGGCTACGCCAAAGGCAAGCCCGTCTTCCACGCCTTCAACCTCATCATCGAAGCCGGCGAGAAGGTCGCCATCATCGGGCCCAACGGCATCGGCAAGACCACGCTGCTGCGCTGCCTGTGGGGCGACCTCAAGCCCGAGGGCGGCAAGATCCGCTGGACCGACAAGGCGCGGCCGGGCTACTGCGCGCAGGAGCACACCGCCGATTTCGCCGAGGACAGTACCCTCACCGAGTGGATGGGGCAGTGGAAGGCAGCCTCGGACGAGGACCAGGTGGTGCGCAGCACGCTGGGGCGGCTGCTGTTTTCGGGCGACGAGGTGGGCAAGTCGGTCAAGGTGGTGTCCGGAGGCGAGGAGCAGCGCCTCATTTTCGGCAAGCTCATGCTGCAAAAGCACAATGTGCTGCTCATGGACGAGCCGACCAACCACCTCGACATGGAATCGATCGAATCGCTCAATACCTCCCTCGAGAAGTTCAAGGGCACGCTGGTGTTCGTGTCGCACGACCGCGAGTTCGTCTCGTCGCTCGCCACCCGGATTATCGATATGAGGGTTGACGGCATCGTGGATTTTCGCGGAACCTACGACGAGTTCCTGCTCAGCCAGGGGGTCGCCTAGGCAAGCGGCGGCCGCACACACTTCCAAGGGGCACAAGATGGATCTGGGCATACGTGGCAAAACCGCGCTCGTTACCGCGGGCAGCAAGGGGCTGGGCAAGGGCTGCGCAATGGCGCTCGCGCGCGAAGGCGCGAGCCTGATCATCACCGCGCGCGGCAAGGATGCGCTCGAAGCCACCGCCGAGGAAATCCGCAAGGCCCACGGCGTCAAGGTCACCACGGTGGCGGGCGACATCACCACGCCCGAGGGCCGCGCCGCCGCACTGGCCGCGTGCCCCGCGCCGGACATCCTCGTCAACAATGCCGGCGGCCCGCCGCCGGGGGATTTCCGCGACTGGGACCGCGAGGTATGGATCAAGGCGCTCGAGGGCAACATGATCACGCCGATCCTGCTGATCCGCGCGGTCGTGGACAAGATGATCGAGCGCAAATTCGGGCGCATCATCAACATCACCTCGGGCGCGGTGAAATACCCGATCCCGGAGCTCGGCCTGTCCAACGGCGCGCGTACCGGCCTTACGGGCTTTGTCGCCGGCCTGTCGCGAAAGACCGTGCGCCATAACGTCACGATCAACGCGGTGCTTCCCGGCCCGTTCGAGACCGATCGCCTGCGCGCCAATTTCAAGTTCAACGCCGAAAAGAGCGGCAAGAGCGAAGAAGAACTGCGCCGCGTGCGCGCCGAGGCCAATCCCGCCGGACGCTTCGGCACCATCGAGGAGTTCGGCGACGCGTGTGCGTACCTTTGCAGCGCGCAGGCCGGCTTCATCACCGGCCAGAACCTGCTGCTCGACGGTGGCGCCTATCCCGGCACCTTCGGCTGAGCCACCAGCCGCCCATTTCACAGGAGGACACCCCATGTCCGCAGTCACCAGCATGCACAACCCGACCGACGTGAGCGCTATCCCGGTCGGCCCCTCGCCGCTCCCGCCCGGACCGATCGGCGGCCCGGCGGCCTGGAAAGGGCCCGAGATCGACACGCCCGAGCGCAAGCGCGAGTGGGTGTACGAATTCAGCCCCGAGGACCTCGCCGAGCTGGACACCGCAGTGCGCGCGCATTTCGCCGCTGGTCGCGAGATGGCTGACATCACTCCGCAGACTTTCAATCTGCCAGCGCTGGGCGCCAAGCTCGAAGGGCTCCTCGACCGGGTCGTGCACGGCATGGGCTTCTTCATGCTGCGCGGCTTTCCCATAACGCGCTACAGCACGGCCGAGAGCGCGGTGGCCTACCTCGGTATCGGCGCCCATTTCGGGCGCTTTCGCTCGCAGAACGCCAAGGGACACCTTCTCGGCCACGTGTGCGACCTGGGCCTCGACATCAAGAAGCCCACCACGCGCTATTACCAGACCAACCGCGAGCTCGAGTACCACACGGATTCGTGTGACATCGTGGCGCTGCTGTGCCTGAAGACGTCGAAGTCAGGCGGCGAAAGCCGGCTGGTGAGCTCGATCACGCTGCACGACGAGATGTACCGCCACCGCCCGGACCTGTGGCGGCTGTTGTTCAACGCCTTCCCGAGCGACCGGCGCGGCGAAGTCCCGCCGGGGATGCTGCCGTGGTTCGAGCTGCCGGTGTTCAACTGGCACGCGGGCGAGCTCTCGACCATCTTCGCCGGCCAGTACATCCGCTCGGCGCAGGCCAATTTCCCCGAGGCGCGCAGGCTTTCGGCCGCCGAGCACGAGGCGCTCGATTACCTCGACGCGCTCTCCAACGACCCCGCGCTCAACATCACCATCGAGTTCCAACCGGGCGACATGCAGTTCGTGCACAACCACCAGATCCTCCACAGCCGCACCGACTTCGAGGACTGGCCGGAGCGCGAAAAGCGCCGCCACCTGCTGCGCCTGTGGCTCGCGCCGCGCGGCGCGCGCGAGCTGCCGCCGGCCTAGGCGCAGCGCTACGGCTCGATCGAGCCGGGCAACCGCGGCGGCATCATCACCAAAGAAACCACCCTGACCTTTGTCCTGGAGCCGCAATGAAAAAGCGCAACGCCGTATCGAATTTGGGCACGACCCCACCCCGGGCGCGCGAGCCGGCCTCGACCCTGCGTCGTCGCCTGCTCGGGGCGGCAGGCGCCTCGGCGGCGCTGATCGCCTCAGGTGCGGGCATCGCGCAGCCGCAGGCCTACCCGAACAAGCGCGTGCGCATGCTCGTCGGCTTCGCCCCCGGCGGCATCGTCGACACGCTCGGTCGGCTCCTCGCCGACCGCCTCACGCGCACCATGGGCCAGCCTTTCGTGGTCGAGAACAGGCCCGGCGCAGGCGGCAACCTGGCCACGGGCCTGGTCGCCCGGGCCAAAGGCGATCCGTACACGATCATGCTCGGCAGCAGTGGGCCGCTTGCCGTGAGCCCGACCACCGAGGCGGACCTGGGTTTCGACCCGCTGGTCGACCTGATCCCGATCACGATCGTGGCGAAGACGCCGCTCGTGGTCGTGGTGCCGGCCAGCTCGCCGCACAAGGACCTGCAGTCGCTGATCCAGGCCATGAAGAAAGCACCGAAGGAAGTGCTCTACCCCACGCCCGGCGTCGGCTCGCCGCAACTCCTCGCCCAGGAAGCTTTTCGCCAGCGGGTCGGATTTGCAGCATCCCCGGTGCACTACACCGGCAGCGCGCAGACAGTCATGGCGGTGCTCGCCAACGAATTCCCGTTCACGATCGAAAACCCGCTGCTCACGCTCGGCCACATCCGCGCCGGCAAGCTGCGCGCGCTGGCGGTCACGAGCAAGGTGCGCGCCCCGCTGCTGCCCGACGTGCCGACCATGTCCGAGTCGGGGCTCGAAGGTTTCGAGGCGGGCGGCTGGTACGGACTGGTAGCGCCGGCGGGGATTCCGGCCGAGATCGTCAACCACCTGCACGCGGAGACCGTGAACGCGCTCAAGGAGCCCGAGATGGCGCGGCGCATCGCCGAGATGGCCTCGCCCAACATCACCAGCACGCCGCAGGAGTTCAGGGACTTCATCGCAGCGGAGACGCAAAAGTGGCGCTCGGTGCTGCTGGCCGCGAAGAAGCCTGGCTGATTATTCCAGTTCCGATATACGCTTGGGAAGTCACTCGGAGTACGCGGCATTGCGCCGAAGCTCATCCGTTCGAAAGGCGCCAGATACCGATGGCGCCGGCGGCGAAGGGGCCAGCGTATACTGGCTTCTAAGCGAATGTTGGTGACGGAAGGACGAACACCATGACCGAATTGACCGTGACACTACCGGATGAACTCGCACGCAAGGCCCGGGACGCGGGCCTGCTCAACGCGGAAGGCATAGAGCGTGCGCTGCGGGACGCGCTTCGCAAGCAGGCGGCCGGGGAGCTTTTTGCCGCGCTCGACGAAATTCAGGCGCTCAAGCTTCCGCCGATGACCGAAGCAGAGATCGAAGCCGAGATCAACGCCGTGCGCGCCGAGCGCCGCGCGGGACCCCTCAGGTAGTCTCCCGGGTGCGCATAGTCGCCGACACGAACATCATCGTGTCGGCCTTTCTGTGGGGAGGGGTTCCGCGGCAGGTTCTCGCCGCCGTCGAGGAACAGCGCCTCGAACTGTTTACCAGCCGCGCCCTGATCGCCGAATTGGAAGACGTCCTCTCGCGCGAGAAATTCGCCGCCCAATTGAGGCGGACGCGCTTTACGTCCGCCTACCTTCTCGCCCGGTACACCCAGCTCGCGACGCTCATCGCGCCTGTCGACCTCGACGTCCCGCAACTCCGCGACCCGGACGATGCGCATGTACTTGCCTGCGCGCTCTCCGCTCGCGCCGGGGCGCTCGTCTCGGGTGACCGCGATCTGCTCGAGCTCGGGACATTCCGCAGCATTCCCATTGTCACTGCTGTCGAGGCAGTGCGCATCGTCACCGCCGCCTGATCCGGCAGCACCGTTACGTTCGAGAGCGACCAGCCGGTCATGCCCGATACCGGACTCGCGGCGCCTAGACGCCCAAGCGGAGCTCAGTGCCACTGGGCGAGATGGCGTCTGGGCCATTATGCTAAATTAGTAATATCAATTTACCGGAGAGCCGCGCAGCCATTGAATCCGCAATAACTAATGTTGCGAATTAAGGCGGGGCACCGGATACCCGGCACCCGCCTTGCCCGCGCTCAGGCCGCCGCGGCCGCCAGCACCGGCTTGTCCTCGCGGATCGGCAGGTTGACCAGCGCCGCGAGGCTCGCGAGCACGATGTCGGCGTACCACATCCAGTCGTAGCTGCCGGTCCGGTCGATCGCGATGCCGCCGAGCCACGCGCCGAAGAACCCGCCGATCTGGTGGCTGAACAGGGTCAGGCCGAACAGCGTGGCAAGGTAGCGCGCGCCGAACAGCTTGCCCACCAGCCCGGCGGTCGGCGGCACGGTCGAGAGCCACGTCAGCCCGAGCACCGCGGCGAACACGTAGAAGGTGAAGTCGGTCTTGGGCGCCATGAGATAGATCGCCACCGCCACCGCGCGCGAGGCGTACATCCACACGAGGATCATCTTCATGCGCTTGGTCTGGCCGAGCCACCCCGCGCTGATGCTGCCCACGATGTTGGCCAGCCCGATGATGGCGAGCGACGCCGCCGACACCGAGGCGGGCAGCCCGCACAACGCCACCTCGCCGGGCAGGTGCGTGACGAGGAACGCGATGTGGAAGCCGCAGGTGAAGAAGCCCGCGTGCAGGCACCAGTAGCTGGGGTCGCGGAACGCGATGCGCGTCTGCTGCCCGAGCGTCATGCCGCCCGGTGGCGGCGCCATGGTCGCGGCGGCGGCCGCCTTGGTCTGGCGCAGCGGCAGCGCCAGCAGGATGGTGGTGAGCGTGGTCGCGGCGAGGGTCACCATCGCCACCACCCAGCCGAAAGCCGAGATGAGGACCTGCGCGAGCGGCGCGAACACGAACTGCCCGAATGAGCCGCCCGCGTTGATGAAGCCGGAGGCGAAGGAGCGCCGGTCGGCGGGCAGGCGCTGGGCTGCGGCGCCGATGAGGATCGAGAAACTCCCAGCGCCGGCCCCCGCGGCGGTGAGGATGCCCATCGCGAAAATGAGCCCGAGGCTCGAATCCATCCACGGCGTGACCGCCATGCCGATGGCCAGCAGGACCGCGCCGATCACAATGACGCGAAACGACCCGACCCGGTCGGCCAGCATGCCGAACAAGGGCTGGGCCGCGCCCCATACGAACTGCCCTACGGCCAGCGCGAAGCTCACCGTCACGATGCCAAGCCCGGTGCTCGAATTGAGGGAGGAGACGAACAGGCCGGTCGACTGGCGCACCCCCATCGTCACGGCGAGGATCGCCGCCGAGGAGATCACCAGGGTCCAGAACGTACGTTGCGGGGTCATGGGCAGGGCATCCGAGGCAGGCCGGAGCACAATTCTCCCAGATTTGGGCCGCAGCCTGACGGCGTAGAATCGCAGGCACCATGAGCGCCGCGCCCTACAGTCCCACCCAAAGCCCGCCGGCTGAACGCGCCGTCAATTCGTCCCGCGACGCCTCAGCCGCCGCTGGGGAGGAGTTCCGCGACGACTACCGCAAGGCGCTGCCGCCGGCGATCGTGCAGCGGCTGGCAAAAATCTCGTTCGCGCGCTCGATGGCCTCGGTGCTCCAGGAAGTGGTCGTGATCGCCGCGCTGGTTTGGATCGCGCTCGCGCTGTGGACGCCGGTCATCGTGGCGGCCTGCGTGATCCTGATCGGCACCCGGCAGCACGCCCTCTTCATCCTCGCCCACGACGCCGCGCACTACCGCCTGTTCGAGCAGCGCTGGCTCAACGACGCGGTCGGCCGCGCCTGCGCCACGGTGCAGGGCCTTTCGATGCGCACCTACCGCGTGATCCACCGCCTGCACCACAACAACCTGTATGGGCCCGCCGACCCGGATACCGCCCTGCACGGCGGCTACCCGCGCGGGCGCGCGTATCTCGCCAAAAAACTTCTCAAGGACCTGACCGGGTTCACCGCGTGGAAGACCTACGCCTACTTCTTTGGCGCGCCGGCGATCAACACCGAGACCAACGTGGCGCTGCGCCCGCTTAACGACACCTCCGAGCGATGGCGCCGCGAGGCGCGCCGCGACCGGGCGATGGTGATCGGGGTCCACGTCGCCGCGCTGGTGATTGCCGCGGCCACGGGCACGCTGTTCGAGTACCTGATCCTGTGGGTGCTACCGCTGGTGACCGTGGTGCAGGCTATCCTGCGCTTGCGGGCGATTTCGGAGCACGGCGCGACCACCGATTTCTCCTCCCCGCTGACCGCGGCGCGCACCAACCTCACCGGGGCGCTGGTGGGGTGGCTGGTCTTCCCGCACCACGTCAACTACCACATCGAGCACCACCTGTACGCCTCGGTGCCACATTACAACCTGCCCGAGTTGCACCGCGAGATGGTGAAGCACGGCGTGCTCGAGGGCGCCGAGGTGCTGCCGTTCTCGCAAACCCTCGGCAAGATCTTCGCCGACCGCCGGCCAAGCACGGCCTGAGGAGGGGGCGCGCAGCCCCTAACTTCCTCTCCTAAAGCTTGAGCCGCATCGGGCGCATGCCCGAAAACTGGAAGCCTTCGGCCGCGTACACGCCGTGCGCGAGGGCGTTGTCCTCGTCGCTGAGGAGCGTGAGGCGCATGCACCCGGCCTCGCGGGCGCCCACCACAGCGTGCGAAAGCAGCGCCGCGCCAATGCCGCGCCCGCGCAGTTCGGGCAGCACCACCATGTCCTCCAGCCATGCGGCCTTGCCACCCTCGGCGGTGCTGACCGTGTACAGCGTGCTCACCATGCCGACCACGCGACCGGCCTCGCGGGCAACGTAAATCCGGCCGATGCGTTCGTCGGCGAGGATCGCCTCGAGCGCGCGCCGCTGCTTGCCCGCATCGGGCACGAAGTCGGCCTCGGCCGCGAACAGCACGCCGAGCAGTTCCACCAGTTGCGGCAGGTCCTTCTTTTGCGCGGTGGCGAGCATGAGCGCCGGATCCGCGGCGCTCATGGGCGCTCCCCTGCCGTTTCGCAGCCCATTCGGGAATCGCATTGACGCCGGCTCGCGCCGGCCCGTACCATCGATTTCATCCTCGGCATCCTCGCATCCCGCGAGCTTAACGCCGGGCAGGCGCTGCCGCAAAAGCCACACACAAAATAATCGGGGAGCCGCATGAAGGTAAAGCAGGTCATTTGCGCCGCAGGGCGCTCGGGCTACATGCATCGCGACCTCATGGCGATCAAGGCCGGGGCCCGCCAGGACGGCATGATCTTCCACGGGCCCACGGTCACGCCGGGGTTCCGCAAGATCGTCGAGCCGGGCACCATCATCTCGGTCATGCTGGTGCTGGAGGACGGGCAGGTGGCCTTCGGTGACTGCGCCGACGTGATCCTGGCCGGCGTCGCCGGACGCGACCCGGTTTTCAATGCCGTCGACTACATGGAAATCATGCAGGGGCCCGTGGCTGCCTCGCTCACCGGGCGCGACATCTCGGCCTTCAAGGCCAATGCCGACGAGCTCGACCGCATGCACTTCTCGGGCAAGCGGCTGCACACAGCGCTGCGCTATGGCATCACCCAGGCCCTGCTGCACGCCACCGCGCTCGCGGGCAAGGAGACGATGGCCGAGGTCATTGCGCGCGAGTACGGAACCACCATCTCCAAGCGCCCGATCGGCATCCTCGCCTCGGGCCACAAGGACGATCCCAGCCAGCTCGACCGCATCATCCTCAAGCGCTTCGAGCTCCTGCCGCACGCCTCGTTCACGGTGGTCAAGCAGCATGTCGGCCTCAAGGGCGAGATCCTGCACGCCTGGGTCAAGATGGTCGCCACCCGCATCAAGACGATCGGCGACGCGGACTACCGCCCGCGCATCCACGCCGACCTGTACGGCACGCTGGGCGAATTGTTCTCCATGGACGTGGAAGCCATCGCCAATTACATCGGCACCCTGCGCGAGGCGGCCGCACCGTACGACCTGCTGGTCGAATCACCCATGATCGCCAGGACCCAGGCCGAGCAGATCGCCAAGTTCGGCGAATTGCGCGGGCTGCTGAAGAAAAAAGGCATCGGCGTGGGCATCATCGCCGACGAATGGTGCAATACGCTCGAGGACATCGGCCTCTTCGCCGATGCGCAGGCCGCCGATTTCGTGCAGATCAAGACCCCCGACCTCGGCGGCATCAACAACACCATCGAGGCCGTGCTCCACTGCAGGAAGAAGGGCATGGGCGCCTGCCTGGGCGGCACCGCCAACGAAACCGACCACTCGGCGCGCATCTGCACCCACATCGGCCTCGCGTGCCAGCCGGACTTCATGCTTTCCAAGCCGGGCCTTGGCACCGACGAGGCCCTCATGATCCAGACCAACGAGATGGCGCGCACGCTGGCCATCATCAAGACCCGGAGCTGAACAATGCGTAATGCCAGCCTTCGCCTGATCGCCGCCTGCGCGGCGCTTGCCACCAGCAGCGTCCTCCTTGCCCAGGGCGCAACCGAGCAGCCCCGTTACGGCGGCACTGCTGTTGCGGCGCTGGGCTCCGACCCCGGCGCGCTCAACCCGAACATCACGGTCGGCGTGCCCGACGTTTTCGCCGGCTGCATCCTGTACGACGGCCTGGTGCGCTTCGCAGAAGGCTTCAAGATCGTGCCGTCGCTGGCCAAGTCGTGGACCATCTCGCCCGATGCGCTCACCTACACCTTCCAGCTCAACCAGGCGAGCTGGCAGGACGGCAAACCTCTGACCTCCGAGGACGTCAAGTTCACCCTGCTCGAGGTGAGCTCCAAGTACGGTTCGAAATTCAACGCCCCGGGGAAGGCAATCAAGGAAATCCTCACGCCCGACCCGCAGACGGTGGTGATCAAGCTGTCCAAGCCTTTCGGGCCTTTCCTGTTCTCGCTCGCATGCGAGCAGAACGCGGCGATCCTGCCCGCCCATATTTTCCGCGGCACCGACGTGCTGAAGAACCCCGCCACGCTCACCAAGCCGGTGGGCAGCGGCCCGTTCATGCTGCAGGAATGGGTGCGCGGCAGCCAGCTCACGTTCGTGAAGAACCCCAACTACTGGGCCAAGGGCGAGCCGTTCCTCGACCGCATCGTGGTGAAGATCATGCCGGACCCGGGCGCCCGTATCCTCGCGCTGCAGGCCGGCGAAGTCGACTACATCGACCAGTACTACTTCCCCATCAGCGCGTTCAAGGTGTTCGAGAAGAACCCGAAGTTCTCGCTCAAGGAAGTGAACTACCCCAGCGACGACATCATCATCCTCAACACGAGAAAGCCGCCGCTCAACAACGTCAAGGTGCGCCAGGCGCTCATGATCGCGCTTGATCGCAACTACATCCTGAAGAATGTGTTCCTTGGCAGTGGCCAGGCCGGCGCGGGCCCGTTCGACTCGCGCATCGCGTGGGCCTACAATCCTGCGGCGAATTACGAGAAGCTCTACCCCTACGACCGCGCGAAGGCCGAAGCCCTGCTCGACGAGGCCGGGTTCAGGAAGGGCGCGGACGGCACCCGCTTCACGCTGCGCCTGTCGTTCGACCCGGGCCGCGGCGAGTACACCTCCTGGGCGCAGGCGATCCAGCGCTTCTGGCAGGCGGTCGGCGTGAAAGTGTCTCTCGAAGGCGCCGAGAGGCCGGTGGTGCTCAAGAAGGTCTATGGCGACTACGACTTCGACGCCACGCTGCAGAATTACTCGACCTCGGGCGACCCGGCGCTCGGCATCGCGCGCACTTTCCACTCGGCCTATATCAAGCAGGGCACCAACTTCAACAACGCGAGCGGCTACTCCAACCCGCAGGTTGACGAACTCCTCGACAAGGGCCGCGATGCCGCCGACCAGGCCGGCCGCGCCAAGTTCTATTTCCAGGC
This sequence comes from Burkholderiales bacterium, assembly GCA_038319115.1. GTDB lineage: Bacteria > Pseudomonadota > Gammaproteobacteria > Burkholderiales > SG8-39 > SZAS-79. The sequence goes on from JBBQCV010000042.1 coordinate 13,681, forward strand.
GCAGGAACTGATCGCGCGCGACCTCCCCACGCTGACGGTCCACCAGCAGGCGCAGATGGGTGCCGCAGGGGAAAACCTGCGCGGCATGTGGCAGGCCGCGGCGTACCAGTGGTGGAACCGCGCGTGGCTGCGCAAGTGAGCTTCTGATGGGCGCGGCGCGCACGTTGACCGAATCGCTGGCCGACTACTGGTCAGCGGCGCGCTACGAGGACCTGCCGGCCGAGACGGTGCGCCTGGCCAAGCGCTTCCTCATCGATACGCTTGCGGCCGGCATCGCCGGCGCCAACACCGATGTGGTGGACGCCGCGATCGCCGCGGCGCAGGCCTCGGTCGAGGCCACCAGTGGTTCGGCCACGGTGTGGGGCCGCGCCGAAACGCTGCCCGCGCCCATGGCCGCGATGGTCAACGGCACGGCCGCGCATGCATTGGAACTGGACGACTTCGGCGGCTGCGGCCACTCGGGTGCGGTCGTGACTCCCGCACTATGCGCGCTGGCAGGGCGCCTCACCTTCAGCGGCAAGGAGGCGATCACCGCGCTGGTGGCCGGCTATGACCTCGCCGCGCGTACGCTGGAGGGCGCAGGCGGCTACCGCCCGATCAACGACCTCGGCTGGCATTCGACCGGCATCTGCGGCAGCTTCGGCGCCGCCGCGGCGAGCGCAAAGCTGCTGGGGCTGGATGCCGGGCGCTTCGCCGACGCCCTCGGCGTGGCCGGCACCTTCACCGGTGGCATCTGGGCTTTTCTCGCCGACGGCGCGATGACCAAGCGCTTCCACCCGGGGAAGGCGTCCGAGAACGGCCTGTCGGCGGCGCTGCTTGCGCAGGCCGGCATGACCGGGCCGCGCAAGGTGCTCGAAGCCGAATGGGGCGGGTTCTATTCGACCTATGCCAGGGGCGTGGCTACGCCGGAGGCGACGCTCGCCGGGCTCGGGAGCGAATTCAGGATCGCGCGCTCAGGGATGAAGCCTTACGCCTGCTGCCGCGGCCTGCATGCCTGCCAGGACACGCTGTTCGACACCATGCGCGAACTGGGCCTTGCGAGCACCGACATTGCCGGCCTGGTGGTGCACGGCAACGAGCAATACCGGCTCCAGTTCGACCGCCCCGCGGTCGGCAGCCTGCTCGAAGCGCAATTCAGCATCCAGTACGCGCTCGCGGCCGGCGCCGTCAGCGGCCGCGGCACGCTCGACCAGTTTTTGCCCTTGCGCGACGCCGAACCTGAAGTGCAAAGGCTGATGGGCGCGACACGCGTGCTGGCCGACCGGGTGGTGAAACCTGGCCAGTACCCGCCGCTCGAATTCGAGCTCGCCGACGGGCGCAGGATCGAGCGCCACACGCCCTTCGCCAAGGGCGCGCCCGAGCGGCCGCTCACCGACGAGGAGCTGCGCACCAAGGTCGACTCGCTGCTCGAGCCCGCGCTCGGGGTGGCCGGCTGCCGCGCACTCAGCGAATGCGTCGCGGACCTCGAATCGGTCAAGGATTTCCGCGAACTGGTGCGGTTGCTGGTGCCGGCGGAACGCGCTCAACGCGCAGCATGACGCGTGTTTCTTCGTCGCGCAGCATGACGCGTGTTTCTTCGTCGCGCAGCATGACGCGTGCCTCTTCGTCGCGCAGCATGACGCGTGCCTCTTCGTCGCGCGGCATGAGCGCACTCGCTCCTTACCCGGTTCCCGCCTAGTGGGTCGCTACGTATTGGCGCGGCTCGCGTGGGCCGGGCCGCTGGTGCTCGCGATTGTCATCGCCACTTTCTTCATCATCCACCTCGTGCCGGGCGACCCGATCCAGGCACTGGTGGGCGACTTCCCGGTCCCGCCGGGATACATCGAGCAGGTGCGCAAGGACTTCGGCCTCGACCAGCCGCTAAGCACTCAGTTGTGGCTGTACCTCACCAACCTCGCGCAGGGCAACCTCGGGTTTTCGTTCTCCAACCGCCAGCCGGTCCTGGGCCTGGTGCTCGACCGCGCGCGCTACACGCTCCTCATCATGATGCCCGCGCTGAGCCTCGCCGCGTTCCTCGGCATCACCATGGCGCTGGCCGCCGCGCCGCGCGCGGGTGGCCTGATCGACAGCAGCATCACCGCGCTCAGCGTGACCGGGTTCTCGATCCCGATCTTCTGGCTCGGCCAGATCCTCGTGATCGCGTTCGCCATCCAGCTGCCGTGGCTGCCCGCGCAAGGCATGGTGTCGGCGCGCGAATCGCTGCAAGGATGGGCGTGGATCCGCGACGTGGCCTGGCACATGGTGCTGCCGGTGTTCAGCATCACGATCTTCTATGTGGCAATCGTAGCGCGCGTGGCGCGCGCGAGCGTACTCGAGGCACTGTCGCAGGATTTCGTGCTGACCGCGCGCGCCAAGGGCCTGTCGCGCCGCACCGTGCTGTGGCAACACGTGCTGCCCAACGCGATGATCCCGGTGATCACCGTCATCGGCTACAACTTCGGGCACTCGCTCACCGGCGCGATCCTGGTCGAAACCGTGTTCGCCTGGCCGGGCCTCGGGAACCTGTTCATCACCTCCATCGGCAACCGCGACTACCCGGTGCTGCTCGGCATCTTCCTCGTGACCGCCATTGCGGTGGTCATCGCCAACCTCATCACCGACATCCTGTACGCCGCGCTCGACCCGCGTGTGCGTGCGAGCTATGGCAAGAATGCCTAGATTCCTGCAGCGCTTCCTCGCCTATCGCGCAGGCATCGCCTCCGGCGCCTACGTGGCGGTGCTCGTGCTGGTCGCCGTCGTCACCTTCGCGCTGCCGGGCGTGGACCCGCACCAGATTACCGACAACGCCATGATGAGCCCGTCGCTGGAGCATTGGCTGGGCACCGACGAGCTGGGCCGCGACATGCTGCTGGGCATCCTGTTCGGCTCGCAGGTCTCGCTCGCGGTCGGCGTGAGCGCCGCTTTCGGCGCCACCGTGCTGGGCGTGCTGCTCGGCGCCGCGGCGGGGTTCTATGGCGGCTGGCTCGACCTCGCGGTGATGCGCGTGGCGGAAATGTTCCAGGTGGTGCCGAGCTTCATCCTCGCGGCGGTCATCGTGGCGCTCTCCGGCACCGGCCTCACGCAGGTGGTGGCGGTGATCGTGCTGCTCGCCTGGCCGCAGATCGCGCGCATCACGCGCGGCGAGGTGATGCGCATCAAGCAGCTCGAATTCGTCGACGCGGTGCGCTGCCTGGGCGTGCGCGAATGGGCCATCCTCGCCGCCGAGGTGGTGCCCAACGCAATGGCGCCGGTGCTCGCTGCCGGCACGCTGGTGGTGGCGCAGGCGATCCTGCTGGAGGCATCGCTGTCGTTTCTCGGCCTGTCCTCAGCCGACATCGTAAGCTGGGGCCGCATGCTCAACGCCGGCCAGCGGTTCCTGTTCAACGCGTGGTGGATGTCGGTGTTCCCGGGCCTGGCGATCTTCCTCACCGTGCTCGCTTTCAACCTTCTGGGCGACGCGGTAGGTTCGGCGCTCAACCCGCGCACCGTGACACGCTAGGCGATGGCCAACATCCTCGAGATCGAAGCGCTGCGCCTGGCGTACCGCACCCGCGGCACGGTGGCCTACGCGATGAACGACGTCACGCTCAGCGTGGGCGAAGGCGAAGCCGTGGGGCTGGTGGGCGAATCGGGCTCGGGCAAGTCGACGCTTGCCCGCGTCACGCTCGGTCTCGCGCCGCGCAACATCGCGCGCATCGAATCGGGCCGCATCCGCATCGCGGGCACCGATGTCACGACGTTCGACGAGGACCAGTGGCAGGCGATGCGTGGCAACCCCGTGGCAATGGTGTTCCAGGACCCGCTGTCCTACCTCAACCCGGTCATGCGGGTCGGCCGGCAGATCGCCGAAAGCGTGCGCCGGCATGCGCCGGCCCTGTCGCCCGCGACACGCGTGGCCGAATTGCTGGCGCTGGTGAAATTGCCCGCCGCCGCGGCCGATGCGTATCCGCACGAGCTCTCCGGCGGCATGCGCCAGCGCGCGCTGCTGGCCGTGGCGCTCGGCTGCGGACCACGACTGCTGGTCGCCGACGAGCCGACCACCGCGCTCGATGTCACCACCCAGGCCGAAATCCTCGCGCTGATCCGCGAGCTGCGTGAGCGGCTGGGCATGGCGCTGCTGCTGATCTCGCACGACCTCGGCATCGTGGCATCGGCGTGCGACCGGATTTACGTGATGTACGCCGGCCACACCGTCGAGTGGGGCCGCACCGCGGACGTGTTCCAGCGCCCCGCGCATCCCTACACGGTCGGGCTGCTGAAGGCTGCGCAGGCCGCGCGCAATGCCGAGGGGCGCTTCGCGACCATTGCGGGCGACCCGCCCAACCTTTCCGCGCTCTCGCCGGGCTGCCCGTTCACGCCGCGCTGCCCGCTCGCGCGCGCCGAGTGCGCGCAAGCGATGCCCGAGGCCGGGCCGGCGCGCAACGCAGGGGCCCAGCAGGTGCGCTGCTGGGCGCACCGATGATGGCCACCTCCAGCAACGCGCCCATCCTCGAGCTGGTGGGCATCTCGAAGACTTTCCGCCGTGCCGGCGGCGCACCGCTCAAGGCGGTCGACAACGTGAGCCTCACGGTGGGCTGCGGCGAAACCGTCGCGCTGGTGGGCGAAAGCGGGTCGGGCAAATCCACGCTCGGGCGCATCGCGCTCGGCCTGCTTGCGCCCGACAGCGGGCGCGTGGTGCTCGAAGAGCGCGTATTGAGCGAGCTTTCCGCGGGCGAACTGCGCCGCGCGCGCGTCGCCATGCAGCCGATTTTCCAGGATGCCACTTCCTCGCTCAATCCGCGCCGCTCGGCGCGCGAACTCATGGCGCAGGCACTGCCCGGCGCGGGCGACGCGGTGGATGAGCAGGCCGCGCGCCTGCTCGACCGCGTCGGGCTCTCGCCGGGGCACGACTACCTGCCGCGCTTCCCGCACGAGATCTCGGGCGGCCAGCGCCAGCGGCTGGCCATAGCGCGGGCGCTGGCGATGAACCCGCGCCTCATCGTCGCCGACGAACCGTTGTCGGGCGCCGACGTCTCGATCCGCGGCCAGATCCTCAACCTGCTGCTCGACATCAAGGAAGAACGTGGCGTGGCCTACCTCATGATCACGCACGACATCTCGATCGCGCGCCACTTTGCCGACCGCGTGGCGGTCATGCAGCGCGGCGTCATCGTCGAGACCGGCCCGGCCGCGCAGGTGCTGACTTCACCGTCGCATCCGTACACGCGCCAACTGGTGGCCGCGGTGCCGGTGCTGGACGCCCCACACGCCGCGGAATGACCGGCACCCCAGCCGTAAAATGTACCGGTACCAGCACAAAATTGCCCGCAAAGCTAATAGCCGTGCGGTTCCCGCAAAAAATTGTTGGTAAATCGGGTTACGGCTAAGCCTGGGGACGAGGCGCGCTTATCGACACACGCTTGACCAGTTCGGCCAGCGCCGCCCCTTCGAGGATGCGCATGCGCCTGCCCGAAGCGAAAGAACGCGCCGACTGGGTGACCTCGCCACCGGCGACGTAAATCGTGTCGTGCGCCTCGTGGGACTCGCGCGCCGCGTCCAGCTCACGCAGGGGCTCGACGCCAGTGCGCGCAACCTTCCAGCGCTTGCAGGCCACCAACGTGACACGCGCAGCGCGCGTGAGTTCGAGATCGGCGCCCGGGCGTGCGATTCGCGTCACCGCATAACCATCGCGACGAAACGCCGCCTCGAGCACAGTAGCGAACGCCTGCACCGGAAGGCCGCGCAATGCGTCGAGTTTTGCCGTGACGGCCGCCTCGCTCGGCGCACGCAACTGCTGCCACAGCGCATACAGCGCGATCACGCCGAACGGCAGCGGCACGAAATAGGCGTAGAGGTGGTATTCCTCCGGCACCGCCAGGCGCGCCAGCACGACGAGCGCCGCAGCCAGCGCGGCGCTCACCCACCACGGTGCGCGCAGCAGGATTGCGAACAGGGAGTTGTCGTGCATCTTGAGGTCCATGCCCGCATCTTGCCCGCTTAGCGCCCGCGGCGCGAATGGCGAAACGGTCCGCCAGGACGCGTGCGCCGGCCCGCCCTCCATTAAGATAGCCGCGTGGGTTCCTGAGGAGGACAACTGCATGCAAACCGTTCACGACCTCGTGCGACTGGCCGCGGCGCGCCGCCCCGGGCACCTGGCCATTGCCGATGACCGCACGGAGCGCAAGCTCACGTATCGCCAGCTTCTGGCCGAGATCGACACCTACGCAGCGGGGTTCGCCGCGCAAGGGCTGGGGCCCGGCAAGATCGTGGCCACGGTGCTCCCCAACCTGTTCGAGCATGCGCTGGTGCTGCTGGCGTTGCATCGGGTGGGCGCGGTGCCAGCCATGATCAATGCGCGCCTCAAGCCCGAGGAGGCCGCGGGGCTGGTGCGCCAGGGCGTTATGGCAGGCGCAGTCACGCTGCCCGACGAGGCGATGGTGCGTGCGCTCAAGGATGCGCTGCCGCCTGGTGCGCCCCTCATTACGGTCGGGCCCGGCCCGGCCAGCACGGTTGCGCTCGAAGCTTGTCGCGGCAAGCCGGCCTCGCTCGCGGCGTGGAAGTCGCCCGACCCCGAAGGCCTCGCCTTCGTGCTGTACACCTCCGGCACGACGGGCCTGCCCAAGGGCGTGATGGTGCCGCACCGCGCCACCGACGCGCGGGTGCTCTACATGGCGATGCAATGCGGGATCATGCACGGCACGCACAACCAGGTGCTCGGCCTGATGCCGCTGTTCCATGCGGTGGGGTTCTTTTCCGGCCTGCTGGGCGCACTGGCGTTCGATGGCACTTATCACCTGTGCTCGGTGTTCGAGCCCGCGCGCGCGCTGGAAACCATCGAGCGCGAGGGCATCACGCTGCTCTATGGCTCGCCCACCCATTTCCACGGCCTGCTGGCCGCGCCCGGCTTCTCGCCGGAAAAGATCCGCAGCGTGCAGACCGTGATCTACGCCGGCGCGGCGATGCCGGGGGCGCTGCTCGAGCGCGTCGCGGCGGCTTTCCCAGGCCGCAGGATGACCAACATCTATGGCACGACCGAGATCATGAACGGGCTGTATTTCCCCGAGCCCGCCGGGCGGCCGCACCAGTATCGCGCGGGTTATTACTCCAACGTGCGTGTGGGCCGCATCGGTGGCACGGTCGAGGACGAGGCCGAGGTAGACGAGGAAGGCGAACTGCTCATCGACGCCACGGCGGATGCCACGTTCCTGGGCTACCTCAACCGGCCCGACGCCACCGCCGAGAAGATGCAGAGCGGCTGGTACCGCACCGGCGATATCGCCATGCGGCGCGAGGACGGCGACCTCGAAGTGCGCGGCCGCGTGGACGACATGATCATCACGGGAGCGGAGAACGTGCACCCGTACGAGGTCGAGACCACCCTCGCCAGGCACCCCGGCATCGCCGAGGTGGTGGTGCTGGGGGTGCCGGACGAGCGCTGGGGCGAGATCGTGGTGGCCTGCGTGCGACCGGGTGCCGCACGCCCGAGCGAGGACGAGCTCGACCGCTTCTGCCGCGACTCGACCCTTGCCAACTACAAGCGCCCGCGGGCGTACGTGTTCTTCGACGACATTCCGCGCAACGCAGCCAACAAAGTGCTGCGCCGGGTGCTGCGCGAAAACGCGCACACCGCGCTTTCGGGAAGGAAGGCCTGAGCATGTTCCTGAAGAACAGTTGGTACGTGGCCGCCTGGGGCAACGAGATCGGCCGCATGGCGATGCTCAGGCGCATCCTGCTGGGCGAGCCGGTGGTGCTCTACCGGCGCACCGACGGCAAGCCAGTGGCGCTGGAGGACCGCTGCTGCCACCGCCACGCGCCGCTCTCCTCCGGCCGCGTGCGCGGCGACAACCTCGAATGCGGTTACCACGGCTTCACCTACGACCCGTCGGGCAAGTGCGTGAAGATCCCCGCGCAGGACACCATCCCGCCCAACGCGCGGGTGCGCAGCTACCCGGTCGTGGAGCGACACCAGCTGATGTGGATCTGGATGGGCGACCCCGAGCGGGCCGACGAGTCGGCGATCGAGGATTTCCACTGGCTCGACGACCCAGCGTGGCGCTACCGCGGGGAGCGGCTCGAACTGCCCGGCAATTACCTGTTGCTGGTTGAGAACCTGTGCGACCTCACCCACCTGCCCTTCGTGCATGCCTCTTCCCTCGGCTCGACCGCCATCCCGCCCAAGGAGGGCGCGGTGCAGACGCGGCGCGAAGGCAACGCCGTGATCGTCGAACGCTGGACCGAAAACGTGCCGGTGACCTCGTACTTTCGCGCCATTGCCGGGTTCGCGCGCGATGCGATCGTCGATCGCTGGATGCACCTCGTGTTCACGCCGCCGGCCTACGTGCGCCTGGACATCGGAGCGGCGCTGGCGGGCAGCGGCGCGCGCGCGGGCGACCGCTCCAAGGGCGTGACCACACGCAACCTCAACGCCATCACCCCTGAAACGGAGAAATCGAGCCATTACTTCTGGGCGCAGGCGCAGAATTTCGGCACCGGCGACCCCAGCATCTCGGACCTCGATTTCCGCATGACGCACGGCGCCTTCCTCGAGGACCTGAAGATGATCTCCGGACAGCAGGCCAACATCGACCTCGACCCGACCGTGCCACGCGTGAACATCGCCACCGACACCGGCGGGGTGCAGGCGCGGCGGGTGGTGGAAGCGCTGGTTGCGGCGGAGCAGGCAGGCGCGCCCAAACAGATCGCTGCGCTGCCGCTCGTGCCCTAGCACGGCGGCGGCAGCGCGACGGGGCAGGCTTACTCCTTGATCGCGGAGACCGTCTTGTTGGCGCGGTTGTACTTGAGCGTCAGCTTGTTGATCTCGCACAGGTCGAGGTCTTCCCAGATGACTTCCGCGTCACCATTGTCGAACACCACCTTGATGTCCTGCACGCAGTTGGCCGAGTCGCTGAACTTGAACAGGCGCGACTTGGCATTGGGCATGTCGCCGTCGCCCAGGCGGTCGCGGCCCCAGGCGTTCTTGTTCGCGGCCGAGATGTAGACCTCGCGGATCGTGTAACCGGTGCCGTTCACGAGGGTGAAGTCGGCGTCGCCGGCAATGGCGGTGATCGAGAGCACGGACAGGCTGGCTGCAAGCAGCAGGGGACGGAGTGAGCGCATGAGGGTTCCTGAAAGGTAAGGGTGACGATGCAGAGGGTCGTTTCGTGCGCTCGTTGGTGGAGCGAAATTCGGGTGGCGCACGTAAACGCCGCGCATGATACGGCCTCAACCGCCGCACCGCGCGCAGTGGCGCAAATTTTTACAGGTCTGCGGCAAGGAAGTTGCAAGCAACGAGGCCGGCGCCCTGCGCTGAAAGTAACTTCGTGCACGCGGCGCACGAATCGCGTG
>JBBQCV010000043.1:0-21791 GCA_038319115.1 Burkholderiales bacterium
CGGCGCGGGCATCGACTCGTTCAACAGCTACAGCCAGCGCGGCTCGTTCCACATCATCGAGCACCAGATGGCGGCGCTGATCGAGCTGTTCCAGATCTTCAGCCGAGTGCGCATGCTGCGCACCTGGGGCGGCATCGTCGACGTCTGCCCCGATGCTTCCCCGATCGTGTCGAAGACGCCGGTCAGGGGGCTGTTCCTCAACTGCGGATGGGGCACCGGCGGATTCAAGGCCACTCCGGGTTCCGGCTGGGTGTTCGCGCACACCATCGCCACCGGCGAGCCACATCCGCTCAATGCGCCGTTTTCGCTGGACCGTTTCACCAGTGGCGCGCTCATCGACGAGCACGGCGCAGCCGCGGTGGCGCACTGATGGGCGCACGCCCGTGCTGAGAATCGCCTGCCCCTGGTGCGGTCCCCGCGAGGAGATGGAGTTCTCCTATGGCGGCCAGGCGCACGTGGCTTATCCGCGAGACCCGCATGCCCTGTCGGACGAGGAATGGGCGCAATTCGTGTTCATGCGCGACAACCCGAAGGGACTTTTCCGCGAACGCTGGGTGCACACCCACGGCTGCCGCCGCTGGTTCAACGTGGCGCGCCACACCGTGACGCACGAGATCAGCGCGGTATACAAGCCGGGCGAGCCGCCCCCGGGTGAAACGTGAACGGTTCATCGCAAAGCACAGCCGGCAACCTCGCGCGCATCGACGGCCATGGGCGCATCGACCGCGCCAAGCCGCTCGACTTCGCCTTCAACGGCAAACGCCTGCAGGGCTACGCGGGCGACACGCTGGCCTCCGCGTTGCTTGCCAATGGCGTGCATCTCGTGGCGCGCAGCTTCAAGTACCACCGCCCGCGCGGCATGCTCACCGCCGGCAATGAGGAGCCGAACGCCCTCGTGCAGCTTGAGCGCGGTGCCTATACCGAACCCAACCTGCGGGCTACCGAGATCGAGCTCTACGCCGGGCTCGAAGCCTCGAGTGTCAATTGTTTTCCGAGCGTGGATTTCGACCTGCGCGCGATCAACGGCCTGGCCTCCTCGATCCTGGTGGCCGGCTTCTACAACAAGACTTTCATGTGGCCCACGGGCTTCTGGAAGAAATTCTACGAACCGGCAATCCGCGCCGCCGCGGGCCTCGGTGTCGCGCCGGACGCCCCGGACCCCGACACCTACGACCGCATGCACTGGCACTGCGAGCTGCTGGTTGTCGGCGCGGGCCCTGCCGGTTTGAGCGCGGCCCTCGCCGCTGGACGCAAGGGCGTGCGCACGGTCCTCGTCGAGGAAGCACACGAACTCGGCGGCAGCCTGCTGGCGCGGCCGGGCGAGATCGAGGGCGCCTCCGGCACTGGGTGGGCCGCGCGCGCCGCAGCGGAACTCGACGCGCTGGCCAACGTGCTGGTGCTGCGGCGGACGTCGGTGTTTGGCTATTACGACCACAACTACCTCATGGCGGTTGAGCGCCGTACCGATCATGCGGGGCCCGGGCGCTCGGCCGGTGTGGCGAGGAAGCGCCTGTGGCATTTCCGCGCCGGACGGGTGGTTCTCGCCACCGGGGCGCACGAGCGCCCCATCGTATTCGGCAACAACGACCTGCCCGGCATCGTGCTCGCCGGGGCCGCGTGCACTTACGCGACGCGCTATGGCGTTTCGCTCGGCCAGCGTGGCGTGGCCTTCGTCAACAACGACCATGGCCTTGCGCATGCGCTCGACACCCACGCCGCAGCGCGCAACCTGGCGCTTATCGTCGACGTGCGCGCCTCCGCCGACCCGGCGCTCGCCCAGCGCGCTTCCGCTGCCGGCATCCGCGTCCTCCAGGGCCATGTGGTGACGCATGCGCTCGGCAGCAAGCGCGTCAGCGGCGTGACGCTCGCCTGCCTCGACGGCATGGGTCGCTCCGATTTCGCTTGCGACCACGTGCTCGTCTCGGGCGGCCTCAACCCGGCGGTCCACCTGTACAGCCAGGCACCAGGGAAGCTACGCTACGACGCGGCGCTGGCCTGCTTCCTGCCCGACTCCTGCCGCCAGGCGGTCGAAGTGGCCGGCGCCGTCAACGCACGTTTTGCGCTCGACTCCGCACTTGCCGACGGCACCGCCGCGGCCCTGCGCTCGCTCGCCGCGCTCACGCATGCGGAGGCGCCGCCGCCCTCCCCGCCCGCAGCCGATACGCTGCGCCTGCAGCCGTTGTGGTCGGTGCAGGGGCACCTGGGCGAAAAGCTGCCGGGCAAGCACTTCGTCGATTACCAGAACGACGTGACCGAAGCCGACATCCTGCTCGCCTCGCGCGAGGGCTTCCGCTCGGTCGAGCACACCAAGCGCTACACCACCACCGGCATGGCGACCGACCAGGGCAAGACCTCGAACGTGGTCGGCCTGGCCCTGCTGGCCGGGTCGCTAGGCAAGACCATTCCCGAAGTGGGCACGACCACTTTCCGCCCGCCCTTCACGCCGGTGACATTCGGCGCCATCGCCGGGCGCGACCGCGGAGCACTGTCCGACCCTGTGCGAACGACACCGATGCATGCGTGGCATGTGGCCAACGGCGCGCTGTTCGAGGATGTCGGGCAATGGAAGCGGCCGTGGTATTTCCCCCATGACGGCGAAGACATCCATGCGGCCGTGGCGCGCGAAACCAAGGCGCTGCGCACCACCGCCGGCATCATGGATGCAACCACGCTGGGCAAGATCGATATCCAGGGCGCCGATGCGGCGGAGTTCCTCAATCGCATCTACACCAACGCGTGGACCAAGCTGCCCGTGGGCAGTTGCCGCTACGGCGTGATGTGCAAGGTCGACGGCATGGTGATGGACGACGGCGTCACCGCGCGCCTTGCGCAAGATCGCTTCCTCATGACCACCACCACGGGTAACGCCGCCCGCGTCCTCGACTGGCTTGAAGAATGGCTGCAGACCGAGTGGCCCGAACTCCGCGTTTTCTGCACCAGCGTAACCGAGCAGTGGGCTACCACCGCCGTGGTCGGCCCCAATGCGCGGCGGATCCTCGAGGCGCTGGCGCCGGGCATTGACTTCTCCAACGCCGCTTTCCCCTTCATGACCTTCCGCGAAGGCGAGGTAGCGGGAATGCACGCGAGGATGTTCCGCATCAGCTTCAGCGGCGAACTGTCCTACGAGATCAACGTCCCTTCCTGGCACGGGCTGGCGATGTGGGAAGCGGTCATCGAGGCGGGCAAGCCGCACGGCCTGACGCCTTACGGCACGGAGACGATGCACGTCGCACGCGCCGAAAAGGGCTACATCATCATCGGCCAGGACACAGACGGCACGGTGACACCGGACGACGTCGGGCTCGGGTGGGCGGTGTCCAAACAGAAGGACTTCATCGGCAAGCGCTCCTTCAGCCGCGCCGACACCGTCCGGACCGATCGCAAGCAGCTCGTCGGCCTTCTGCCGGAGGACCAGTCCTTTGTCGCGGCCGAAGGCTCCCACCTCGTGGCGAGCCGCGAGCGCTCGAGTTTCGATCCGTCGCGGGGCAGCCCCTCGATCGGCCACATCACTTCCAGCTACCACAGCCCCAACCTCGGCTCGGCTTTCGCGCTGGCGCTCATCGCCGGCGGCCGCGCATTGCTGGGGCAGACGGTTTACGCGGTGAAGGGCGGTGAACTGCGGCCCATGCAGGTGGTCGACCCGGTGTTCATCGACAAGGAGGGCAAGCGCCGTGACGGCATCGACTGACCCGGGCGTGCGCACCGCCCTTGGCGCGACTTCGCGCGCGCAGGCGCTGCGCGCCGCGCCGCTCGCGGACTGGTCAGCGCGATTCGCTGCCGCAAGCGATGCCGACGGCCGCTTCGCGATCCGCGAAGTGCCTTTCGCCACCCAGGTCAACCTGCGTGGCAATCCGGCCGATGCCGCCTTCGTGAAGCGGGCGCGCGCCGCGTTCGGTTGCGACCTGCCGACCGCTGCCAACACATGGAATGCGGGCGGCGCAAGCAGCGTGCTCTGGCTCGGGCCGGACGAGTGGCTCGTCGTCGCATCCGACGGGGTCGACGAAGCGATGGAAGCGAAATTGCGCTCCGGCCTCGAAGGCCTGCACTTTTCGGTCGTCGACCAGTCGGCCAACCGCACCATCATCGAGGTTGCCGGGGCCGAGGCGCGCATCCTGCTCGCCAAGGGCTGCCCGCTCGACCTGCATCGCAACGCTTTCGGCCCGCCGCAGGTGGCGCAAACACTGCTCGCCAAATCGCAGGTGATCCTGCAATGCCTGGACGAGCGCCGTGCGTTCCGCCTTTTCGTCCGGCTGTCGTTTGCCGCCTACCTGTCCGAATGGCTGCTCGACGCCGCCGCCGAGCTGGCGGCGGCGCGCGGCATCGATAGCGCGCGCCTCGCCAGCCGGCTGGCCTGAAGCCCGTGCGCGCAGGGTCACCTCCTTCCGACCGGGAAAGGCTTATGCGCCGCCTCGGTGCGTGGATTGCATAACGGCCCATACTGAATCATGGACACCAGCGTCTTCGACCTGTTCAAGATCGGCATCGGTCCCTCCAGCAGCCACACTGTCGGACCTATGCGCGCGGCGCGCAAGGCGCTCGACGACCTTCCCGACCTCACGCAGGTCACCGCCGTCAAGGTCACGCTGTATGGCTCGCTTGCGCTGACCGGGCGCGGGCACGGCACCGACAAGGCGGTGATCCTCGGCCTGGCCGGCCTGCGCCAGGACACGGTCGACCCGGAAAGCATTCCCGACCTCCTCGATGCAGTGGCGCTCGATGGGGAAATCGCGCTCCTCGGCACGCACACCATCGCGTTTTCGACCACCGGCGACATCGAGTTTCGCGGCACCGAGTCGCTGCCCTTTCACCCCAACGCGATGCGCGTCGCGGCCACCCTGTCCGGTGGCAAGTGCATCGAAGCGGTGTTCTATTCGATCGGCGGCGGATTCATCCTCAAGGAAGGCGAAGGAATCGACCGCACCGCGGCCGACCGTCCGCGCGCGCCGCTGCCCTATGCGAGCGCAGACGAATTGCTGCGCATAGGCAAGGCACGGGGCATGCGCGTTACCGAAATTGTGCGGGCAAACGAGCGCGCCTGGCGCTCAGACGCGGAAATCGACGCCGGCCTCGACACGCTATGGGACGCGATGCGCGCGTGCATCGAACGTGGCCTGGTCGTCGGCGGCACGCTGCCCGGCGGGCTCAACGTGCGGCGCCGCGCGCCGGAGATGTTTCGCCAGCTCAATCTTGCCGGCGCGAAAATGCCGCACGAAGTGATGGACTGGATCTCGCTCTTCGCCATCGCGGTGAACGAGGAGAACGCAGCGGGCAGCCGCGTGGTGACCGCGCCCACCAACGGCGCCGCCGGCATCATCCCTGCCGTGATGCGCTACTACGCCGACTTCTGCCCCGGCGCCACGCGCGCCGGGCTGCACGAGTTCATGCTTGCTGCTGCCGCGGTGGGGGCGATCTTCAAGCGCAACGCCTCGATTTCGGGCGCCGAGGTGGGCTGCCAGGGCGAGGTCGGCGCGGCCTGCGCCATGGCCGCGGCCGGCCTGTGCGCGGCCCTCGGAGGTAGCAACGAGCAGGTCGAGAACGCCGCCGAGATCGGCATCGAGCACCACTTGGGCATGACGTGCGACCCCATCGGCGGGCTGGTGCAGATCCCGTGCATCGAGAGAAACGCGATGGGCGCGATCAAGGCGATCAACGCGGCGTCGCTTGCGCTGCGCGGCGACGGGTCGCACAACGTGAGCCTCGACCAGGCGATCGAGACGGTCAGGACCACCGGCGCGGACATGCAGAACAAGTACAAGGAAACCGCCCTCGGCGGCCTCGCCATCAATGTGGTGCCGGTCAGCCGGGTGGAATGCTAGGCTCCGGTTTTTTCGCCCAACCGAGCCGCAGAACAATGAACGCATCCGAGCAGTTCCTCACCTTGCAGGAAATCGTCGCCGCAGCCCGCCGCAACCTCGCGCCGGGCCCGTGGAATTACCTCGCCGGGGCGACCGAAACCGAAACCACCATGCGCCGCAACCGCCAGGCGCTCGACGCGATCGCCTTTCGCCCGCGCGTGCTGAACGATGTCAGCAGCGTCGATTGCCGCTCGACTTTCTTCGGCAGGGACGTGCGCCTGCCGCTTATGCTCGCGCCCGTCGGCGGCATGGAATCGTTCGCTCCGGGCGCGGCGGCGGACGCTGCGCGCGCCGCGGCGGAGTTCGGCATCCCGCAGATGCTTTCCTCGGTGTGCCAGCCCGGTCTCGAAGCCACCGCTGCGGCGGCCGATACGGTGCGCGCTTTCCAGCTCTACGTGCGCGGCGACGAAGCATGGATCGACGACTGGGTGCGCCGCGCCAAGGCCAATGGGTTCAGCGCGTTCTGCCTGACCGTCGACAGCGCCTTCTACAGCCGGCGCGAGCGCGACCTCGCCGGTCGCTTCGCCAAGCCGTGGCGCCCAGTGGACAACAGCGGCATGCAGTTCCAGGCGGCCCTGTCGTGGACGCAGGTGAAACGCTACAAGGCCAAGCACGACCTGCCGCTGATCCTCAAAGGCATCGCCACCGCGGAAGACGCTGAGATTGCGGTGCGCGAAGGCGTCGAGGTGGTCTACGTCTCGAACCACGGCGGGCGCCAGCTCGACCACGGCCTGGGCAGCGCAGCGGTACTGCCCGAGGTGCTGCAGGCCGTCAACGGGCGCGCCGAGGTGTGGGTCGACGGCGGATTCATGCGCGGCTCCGACATCGTCAAGGCGATCGCGCTGGGCGCACGCACCGTAGGCATCGGGCGGCTTGCCTGCCTGGGTCTTGCGGCCGCGGGGGTGCCGGGCCTCGTGCGCGCGCTCGAATTGCTCGAGGAAGAGGTGCGCATCTGCCTCGGCCTGCTCGGCGTGACCTCATTCGCCGGCCTGACGCCGCGCCACGTGACCGCGGCGCCGCCGGTGTTCGAGACCCACGTCCTCAGCGCTTTCCCGCTGCTGGACGAGTTTCCCGCTCCCGCCCTGCCCTGAAGTTCCGGCGCTGCCCTAAAGCGGGCCGCCGGTGCCCAGGCCCACGCGCTGGGCCTCGGTATCGAACAGCGTACGCACGTCGATGTTGGCGAGGTTCACGTCAGGGCCGAACTCCTTCAGCACCATTTTCTTGAGCTCCTCGATGTCGCAGTTGCGCACCCCGGCGATCCACGGCCCGGGCAGCTCGATCATGATCTTTTCCATCGACAGGCCGCGCTTGAGGACTTCCAGCGCCTCCTGCTTTGGCACCCCGTTTTCCACCAGCTCGGCTGCTTCGACCAGCACCAGCGTCGAGCCGGCCTCGAGGCACACCTCGGCCTGCTCCACCAGCAGAGCCGGGTTGCTGGCGGTTTCCTTGGAGCCCACCTCGCCGAACACTTCCAGCCCCGCCTTGACCGCACCCATGATCTGGCTGCGCCGCTGCTGCGGGGTGAGCGGTACGATATTGTCCGAAATCTCGATGGTGGTGAAACCCAGCGCCAGCGCCTCGGCGTAGAACTTCGGCAAGGCTGCCTCGCCCAGCGTGGCGAACACGTATTCGTGGAACTGCCCGCCCAGGAAAGGCTTGATCTGCGCGGCCTGGTACAGCTTGAGCTTCTTCATGAGCTGCTCGCGCGTATACAGGCGGGCCGTGCCGGTCTTGATCTTCATGAGGTCGATGTACTGCGCGCAGGTCTCGATCACGCTGGTGACGTAACCGGTCGGGAGGCCATCGTCGAGCACCATCGACAAGCCTTTTTTGCGCGGCTTCTGCGTGCTGCGGCGCGGGTCGATGGGGACGAAGGCGAAGGGTGCGTCGTTGCTCATGCGGTTCTCCTGTGGGTTCAATCCTGCTTGAGCACGTACACGGGGCTCGACCAGATGAGGCTGCCGTCCTCGAGCGTGATGCAGACGTAAATGGCATTGTCCACACCCGCGTTGAGCTTCACGCGGCGCGACAGCTTCGCGGTGCGTGCCTCGTTGCGATCGGGCAGCCGGAACAATCGCATGCGCCGCTTGATCCCGCCCTCGGTGCCGAGCACCTTGTCTTCCAGCCCGATGTCGGCCACCGGAATTTCGGCCGAGAGTTGCGCGGTCTTGATCTTCAGCGTGCCGGCCTTCGCGTCGCCCAGCAGCACATCGGCGCCGCCGAATCCCCCGGTGGTCAGCGCCGACCAGCTGATCGTGTCGGGTTTGGGATGCTGCAGCGTCTTGTCGATATTCCACAGGTTGATCGGCGTGGGTGTCCCGAACGTATTGCCCGCCAGCACGGCACTCCCGTCCCAGACGCTCTGGCGACCGCGGCCGCGGTACTCGGAGCCTTCCCAGATGATGCGGATGCGCCGCCCGAGGTCGGCCGCCTTGTACGGGCGCCATGTCTCGAGCACTTCCTTGCGGTTGCGGATCTCGATGCGCTCGATCGGCGCGCCGGCCGAGACATCGACCTCCAGCGTGACTTCGGCGTCACGGCTGGCGAGGATGTCGCCCATCATTGCAGTGGCGGCCTCGCCAACCCCCTTGCCGCCCATCGCGGGGTCGTCCGCGTACAGCTTCGCGGGCCGGTCGAACACCACGCGCACGTCGAGGTGCGCGCGGCAACCGGTGGTGGCGTAGTGGTGGCGTCGGCGCAGCGCATCGAACAGCGCTTCGCGCGAGAGGTCTTTTGCGAGCAGGCACGACAGGCCGCCATACGCGCCAAAGAGGGATGCGCCCGGGTGGCTCGCACCGTGCCGGCCCTTGTGGCCGTCGGAATTGGCCAGCACCCCGACGCGGTACCCCTGGTCGAAGGCATCCTCGAGCAGCCATTCGAACGTGCCCCAGTCCGAGTGAACCTCGACCGATCGCTCGATGCGCGCGTCGTGCGCCACCGTGATGTCGGCATAACGCCCGCCGATGTGGGCGAACACCACGCAGTCCTCGTCCTTGAGCGCCGTGAACAGGTCGCCCGCGCTGTTGGCATCGGTGGCCACGTCGGCCATGTCTTCGACCAGCGCGTGGTGCGAGCGGTGGATCTGGCGGCCTTCCTGCATGAACATCACGTTGCGGTCGCCCCCCAGGCCGGTGTTGCCCGACCACTCGTAGCCCGGGAAGATCACGAACTCGCCGCTGCGGTTGAATTCGGCCGAGAGGCGGTTGAGTTCCTCACAGAACGTCGTGGTGATCTGGAAGTCGTTGCCCTGGTGGCTCATGGCGTCGAGGAATGCGCGGTCGCGCGCGAACTCGAGCAGCTCACGCGCCGAGTTGGTGCCGATGGTTTCCTCGGACTGACCGTGCAGGTCGGCCCAATAAGGCAGCAGCGGCGCCTCGGCCACCACGCGCATCGGATTGGACTCGCAGACCACTTCGCCACCCTCGCTCCGGACCACGATCCGCAACTCGCCGGCAGCGGCCACGCTCAAGCCTTCCAGCCGCGTGGCATGGCTGCCATCGCGCAATTCGACCTCGGCCGGCAAACCCTTGACCGGCACGTTCGCCTCGAGCGTAAACCGGCCGCTCACGCGGTCGCTGGGGTTGCCCCATTTGTCTTCGCCCTTGAACCCCAGCGAGAAAGCCTGGCCGACGCGGCGCGTGGTGGGGAGGATCGCCTTGTATCCCACCGCCGGGCCCGCCACCACCGCCACCGAAGGCTGCTCGGGCAGCTCTACATAGTTGTAAGTGGCAAAGGCATCCACCAGCACCTTGAATTCGAAAGTCGGCTCGCTGAAGGTCTGTACGCGTATGCCGGGCGAGCCCTGGCGGCGGTCGCCGATGCGCACCACGATGGTGTCGCCTTCGCGCAGGAAGCCGCGCTGCACGCGGATAAGCAGCGTCTTGTCCCATGGGCGCAGGTTGCCCTTCTGGTCGAAGCGCAGCTCGAGCACTGCGCCGTTGCTCGCTTCGGCGGTGATGTAGTTCCAACCCTTGGGGTCGGCGAACTGGAACTTGCCCATGTCACTGGCGAAGCGGTGGACGATCTTGAGGCTGCCCGTGTCGTCGATGCCGAAGTAGCCGGCCGTGTATGTGAGCACGAAGGAAGCGAAGCTGCCCGCCTCGACGGGGGTCGCCGGCTCGAGCGTGGCGTGCCCGGCGCGATTGGCGAGGTAGGTTGAATGGAATGCGTTGTTACGCATGGCCGGCCTCCACGAGGTATCCGCGCTGCTCGCCGAGGATGGTGGTGCGGAAGAACAGGCGGTGCGCCCCTTTCTCGAAGTCTGACAGGGCGATGTGGATGAGGCTGCGGTTGTCCCACATGATGAAATCGCCCTGGGTCCATTTGTGCCGGTAGGTGTACAGCGGATCGACCGTGTGGTTGAACAGGAAGCGCACGATGGGCTGCGACTCCTCAGGCGTCATGCCGACGAAATGCGAGATCAGCGACTCGGCGATGTACAGCGCCTTGCGGCCGGTCACCGGATGGGTGAGCACCAGGGGCTGCGCCACCGGGGGGTTGAGCTCGCGCAGGCGCGCAAGCACCTCGGGGGTCTTGAGCTTCTGGGTGGGCAGCGACATGTAGTCGTGCACCGCCCACAGGGGGTCGATGACTTCCTTCATCTTGTCCGACAACGATTCATAGGCGGCGACGGTGTTGGCGAACAGTGTGTCGCCCCCCACTTCGGGCACCACCTGGCAATGGAACAGCGACCCCATGGCCGGGTGCAGCGTATAGGACAGGTCCGAGTGCCAGTGCCGTCCCACGTTCTCGCTCACCGAGGGCTTGCCGCCCACCGGAATCGTGCTCACCATGAAAATCTCGTCGTGCTGCGGGTGGCGGAAAGGCTCGAGGGCATCGTGCCGGTCGAGCGTGCCGAACCGGCGGCTGAACGCGATATGGGCCTCCGACGACAGTGTCTGGCCGCGCAGGAGCACGAGGCCCTGCTCGTTCCATACTTTCCAGATCTCCGCGATGGTCGCGTCGTCGATCGGCGCGGCCAGATCGAGCCCGACGATCTCCACCCCGAATTTGTTGGTGAGGCGCTTGGTATGCAATGCCATCGGCTGACTCCAGTAAAGCGCGCAAAGGAGCATTTTCACCCGCGGCGGGGCGCGGCGGGCAGGCGTTTCACCTCATCGCGGCGCCCTGAACGGCGCAGTGAGGGTGGCGCAGGGCGCCCTCACACGGACGCGCCAGTCACGCGAACGGGTTCTTCAGCCCCGTCTCCCCGCGCCACTGCCTTGCCAGGTTTTCCATGAGCAGGTCGAGCACGTTGTCCTCGTAGCGGCGGGTTTCCCCGGCCGAATGCGGCGTGATGAGCACATTCGGCATGCCCCACAAGGGCGAAACAGCGGGCAGCGGCTCCTCCCAGACGCAATCGAGCGCGGCCCCTGCGATTCGCCCGCGGCCGAGCGCTTCGACGAGCGCCGGCTCGTTGACCACCTTGCCGCGCGCGACGTTGACGAGGTACGCCGAGGGTTTCATGGCGGCCAGCGCCTTCGCGCCGATGAGGTTCTCGGTAGTGGGCGTGAGCGGGCAGGTGAGCGCGACGAAATCGGCCTCGGGCAGGACCGACAGCAGCTCACCCTCCGCCACTACACGGTTGGCCGCACCGGCGCCCTTCGACACATCGCGCTTCACGCCGATGACCTGCATGTCGAAGGCGCGCGCCAGCGTCGCCAGCCGCGAGCCGATGCGCCCCATGCCGACAATCACCAGCGTCTTGCCACCGAGCTCGTCCTCGCGCGCGCCGATGTCGCCGATCATGCCGCGCCATTTCTTCGCCGCCTGGTTGTCCCTGGCCTCCGGGATGCGCCTGGCCATCGCCAGGACCAGGGCAATCGCGTGCTCGGCCACCGCGCGCTCGTTGGCGCCCTGTGCGCTCGCCACCCGGATGCCGGCGGCCTGCAATGCGTCCTTGCCGTACTGGTCGGTGCCGGCGCTGATCGACTGGATGAATGCCAGTCGAGGCGCGAGCGCGATGAGTTCGTTGCGCCACAGGCCCGAGCACACGAGCACGTCGGCTTCCGCGATGCGCGCCTTGAGGTCGTCGAGGGTGCGCACCTCGAACGAGTCGATACCGGTGTTGCGCAACGCGAACTGCTGCCCGAGGCGATAGGCGGCGTGGGCGAAACAAACGGTGAGCTTGTCTTTCGGGGGCAGCGGGCGGACGGGCATGGGATGGTTTCCGGTTGGTTATGTAGGAAAGGCATTAGCCGGCGCCAGGGCTTGCTGGCGCGCGGCGATGAGGCGGGCGAGGTTCTCCTTGCGGCTGCGCGGCGGGCTCGCGCTGCGCTTGGCCGCCACGTACTCGGGGTCGCCATGGCGCTCGAGCAGACGCTGGTAGGCGTCGTGCATCGCCGCATCGAATGCGCGCTCACGCCCTTCCGCATCGCGGGCCGGGTGCGCCGGGTACAGCGTGAGGCAGGGCAGGAACCCGCTCGGCACGGGAATGTTGGCGTCGTGCACGCGACGCCGCCGGACCAGGCCGGGCATCAGGTGCGTATGCGGCCCGGCCGGCGACACGCCATCGGCCGGCGGGATCGGGTTGCTGATTTCGACCCGGGCGAGGCGCGACTCGACCACCCGCACCGGTGCCGCCTCCACGAGCGCCGCATTGAGGGCGGAATCGTCGAGGACCGAGCGACCCGTGGCAGCGCGCAACAGGTCGATGAGCGCCGGGTCGCCGGTGCGCACGCAGAAATTCACGCAGCGCCGGCCCAGCCCCAGGTCGAACAGGCGCTCTCCACGTGCAGCGGCGTCGATGGCGTCGCCGTCGGCGCCGACCTCGGTCACGCCGCTGCGGGCGTCCATGACGGCTTGCGCCTCGGGCAGGCAGAACGCGATGCCATGGTTCCACAGGCGCGGATTGGGACTGGGGGTTTCGTAGGCCAGCACACGCACGCCCTCGATGGGGTGCACGCGCAGGGCGCCACCTTGCGTAATCGCGACCAAGCCCGCCCCGCCGCCGGTGGGCGCCGAGGCATGGTGGAACTCGGCCAGCACGCCGAACTCGCCCACGCTCCAGCTGCTGGTGGGCTCGCGCAGGTGCGCGCGGAGCAATTCTATGGTGGCCGAATGTTTTTCCATTTATGGAAATCCAACTGACATTACAGCCGCTTTCTGATTAGGTCTACATAAACATAAGTTCAACATTTGTCAGCGCCCGCGGGCCAGCAGGTCGATGAATGCGGAGGGCTCCGATTCGCCCTTGCCTTCGGCCACCAGCAGGCGAAAGCGCTCGACCGCGGCGCTCGCCATGGGCAACGGCACGCCGGCCTCCCCGGCCACAGCCACGGCATTCAGCAGGTCCTTCAGCATGACGTTGACCGTGCCGAGCGCCGGTTCGTAGGCGCGGTTGGCCATGCGCGGCCCGAAAACCTGCAGCGGCTTCGAATCGGCAAAGCCGCCGGCGAGTGCTTCGGGGAGCTTCTTCGCGTCCACGCCGGCGGCTTCGGCCAGTCGCAGGGCTTCCGCCAGGACCGGGAACAGGCTCGCCACGATGACCTGGTTGGCCAGCTTGGCGACTTGCCCGGTGCCCGGGCCGCCCATGCGCGTGAACCGGCTCGAGAGTTCGGCCATCAGCGGGCGCACGAACTCGATGTCTTCGCTGCGCCCGCCGGCCATGATCGCCAAGGTGCCCTGCTCCGCGCCCACCGTGCCGCCCGATACGGGTGCGTCGACGTAACCAACGCCCTGCGCGGCGAGCTTCGCCGCGTATTCGCGCGCAGCCGCAGGGGCGATGCTCGAAAAGTCGATCACGATTCGGCCCTGTACCGCGCCCTCGGCCACGCCCCCGGCGCCGAACAGGACCTGGTTGACCGAGTGCTGGTCGGTGACGCACATCATCACGATGTCGGCGAAGCGCGCCACCTCGGCGGGCGAGGCCTTGGCAATCGCGCCCTTGGCGGTGACCGGCGCGAGCTTGTCGGCGCTGCGATTCCACACCGCCACCTTGTAGCCCGCCGCAAGCAGTCGCAGCGTCATGGGCTGGCCCATGAGGCCGATGCCGATGAACCCAAGCGTCGGCAGGCTCATTGCTTTTTCACCCCGCTGTGGGTCACCGCGCCCAGGTTGGCCGGCCCCACCAGTGCGGCGTACTTTTCGAGCGCCCCGCTGAGCGGCGCCCGCTTTGGCGGCTGCCACGCTTTCAGGCGCCGGGCCAGTTCGACTTCCGACACCTCCAGCGTGAGCCGCCCCGCCCTGGCGTCGATGGAAATCGTATCGCCATCCTTGACCAGCGCCAGCGGACCACCCACGCCGGCCTCGGGCGACACGTAGCCGATCATCATGCCGCGCGTGGCGCCGGAGAACCGCCCGTCGGTGAGCAGCGCGACCTTCTCGCCCATGCCCTGCCCGTAGATGAGCGCGGTCACGCCGAGCATTTCGCGCATGCCGGGGCCGCCGCGCGGGCCTTCATAGCGGATCACCAGCACGTCACCTTCGGCATAAGTGCGCGCCGCAATCACGGCCGCACAATCCTCTTCACGGTCGAACACCCGCGCCCGCCCCTTGAAGCGCAGGTTCTTCAGGCCAGCGACCTTGATCAGCGCGCCATCCGGGGCGAGGTTGCCCTTGAGCACCACCAGCCCGCCGGTGGCGAGGATCGGTTCCTTGCGCACCACCTCACCATCCGCGCCCGGGTGGTCGGCGAGCTCTTCCTCTAACGTGGTGCCGAAAATCGTGAGGCAGTCCCCATGCAGCGCACCACGTTCGAGCAGCACCTTGAGCACGTTGTAGACCCCGCCCACTGCGTGCAGGTCCTTGGCGAGAAAGCGCCCGCCGGGTTTCATGTCGGCGATGAGGGGGGTCTTTTTCGCGACGCGGGCGAAGTCGTCAAGCGTAAAGCGAATCCCTGCCTCGTGGGCGATGGCGGGAATGTGCAGCCCGGCGTTGGTCGAGCCGCCGGTCGCGGCCACCGCAGCGCACGCATTCTCCAAGCTCTTTTTGGTCACGAGTTCGCGCGGCAAGGGGCCGCCCGTGCGCAGCAGCTCCATGACCACGCGGCCGGCCTCGCGCGCCGTCGCGCCGCGCTCCTTGGCCATCGCCGGCATGGTGGCCGAGCCTGGCAACGCGAGGCCCAGCGTTTCGGACACCATCGCCATGGTGTTGGCGGTGAACTGGCCCGGGCACGCCCCGAGCGTGGGCAGGCACACACGCTCGAGTTGCGCGAGCTCGGCCGGATCCATGTCGCCGGCCATCACCGCGCCGACCGCCTCAAAGGTATCGAGCACGGTGACATCGCGCCCCTTCCACCGGCCGGGCGATGCCGAGCCGCCGTACATGAACACCGACGGCAGGTTGAGCCGGACCATCGCCATCATCATGCCGGGGAGCGTCTTGTCGCAGCCCGCGAAGGTCACCAGCGCGTCGTACGCGTGGCCGCGGCAGACCGCCTCCACGCCGTCGGCGATGATCTCGCGCGAGGGGAGGGAGAACTTCATGCCTTCGTGACCCATCGACATCGAATCGGCCACCGCGATGGAAGCGAAATCGAATGGCACCCCGCCCCACTCCCGCACCGCCACGCAAGCCTCGCGCGCGAGCTCCCCGAGCTTGGCGTTGCACGGCGTCACGCGCCCGTCGGTGCTTGCCACGCCCACGAAAGGCTTGGCGATGTCCTCCTCGGTGAGCCCGAGGCCACGCAGGAAGGCGCGATGCGGGGCGCGCTCGAGCCCTTCGACCGTGATGCGCGAGCGCAGGTTCTTGAACGGCGCAGGCTTGGTGGGTCTGCGCGGCATCAGCAATGCCCCCGGCCCGCGGCGCTGCACGCAATGACGGTGACACCCCGGATGGACTTCACGGCGACCTCCCTTCGATGTATTCGGCGACGATCTCTTCGATGCTTGCGCTGTGCCTGAACCCCAGTCGCGCGGCGCGCGCCGAAAGCGTGGATTGCGCAACCGAGTCCATGAGCGCCTGTGCCTGCGGATCCGGCTCGAAGCGCACTTTACCAAGCGTGACCTTCGCCTGTCCGGCGCGAGTCGCGGCCCCCTGCACGGCATCGACCATGGCCTGCGCCGACACCGGGATGCCGGTGAGGAGCAGGGTGCGCTCCTCGCCCAGCTCCGCGGCCTGCAGGTCCATCGCGTGCAGCAACGACTCGACCACGCGCGCCACCGACACACACGCCATGCGCGTGTGCGGCCCGACCGGGCATGCATAGTCGCGCCCCGCGAGCGGTTCGCGGATGATTGCGCTCGCCCAGCCTGAAACTGCGGTGTTGGCCGCGCCGGGACGCACGAGGACGGTCGGCAGGCGGACGCTGCGCCCGTCGACGAATTCGCGGCGCGTGTAATCGTCGATCATGATTTCGCACATGAGCTTGTGCGCACCGTACGACAGCCGCGGCGCGGGGCGGGTTGCGTCGGTCACCTCGAGGTTGGCGCCGCGGTACACCGCGATCGAGGAGGTAAACACGAATTTCGCCCCATTGCCCGCCAGCCGCGCGGCTTCGAGCAGGTCGCGCGTGGCGTCGAAGTTGACCTTCATGCCAAGCTCGAAATTCTGCTCCGCGCCGCCCGAAACCAGCGAGGCGAGGTGGAAGATTGCATCGAACCCGCCCGGCGCATTGGCGACCAGGGCACGCGCGGTCGGCGCGTAGGCGAGGTTGCCGGCCACGGCCTCGACCTTGGCGTGCGCAGGCTGCGGTTCGACCTGGTCGAACGCCACGATGCGTTCGACATCGGCGCGCGCTACGAGGGCGTCGACCAGTGCCGCGCCTATGAATCCGGCTGCGCCGGTCACGAGGATTCTCATACGGGAATTATCACACTGTGCTAAAACGCCGAGGGTCGAAAAAAAGTGCGCCACGATGTGTCCGAGATCCTGTACACCGAAGGCATCGCGCTGGTGGGCCCGCTGCCCGACGAATTCGGGTTGTCGACGCTGTACTCGGCGGCGGTGTGCGCGGCAGCGCCCGACCCCGCGAAAGCGGGCGACTTCGTGCGCTTCCTCGCCGGCGAGGCCACCACGCGCATGCGCGGGAAGGCGGGCTTCGAACCCTAGCCGGGCCAGGAGCCCCGCAGCATTTCGCACAGCCATTCCTCCATGCCGTGCCCTGCGGTTTTATGATGGCGCCTGAGCGCATTCACCCCACGGATCCCGCATGCTGGCCAGCCACGACCGATTCACCTATTCGCCCATCACCGAGCGGCCCGATTTCACCTGGCCGGACGGCCGGCGCCTGGCGATCCACCTGTCGCTCAACCTCGAGCATTTCGCCTACAACGAGGGCCTGGGGTTGTCGTACTCCCCCGGCATCCCGCACCCGAACACCTATAACTGGGCGTGGCGCGAATATGGCAACCGCGTCGGCGTCTGGCGCCTGATCGAGCTGTGCGATGCGCTCGGGTTGCCGATGTCGGTGCTGCTCAATTCGGAGGTCTACGATCACTGCCCCAAGGTTGTCGAGGCGCTGCGCCGGCGCGGCGACGAGATCGTCGGCCATGGCCGCACCAACTCCGAACACCAGAACGACTTCGACGAGGCCGGCGAGAAGAAACTCATCGACGAGGTGACGGGCGCGATCCTCAAGTACGAAGGCAAGTCACCCAAGGGCTGGCTCAGCCCCGGAGTCAACCCGAGCACGGTGACGCCCGACCTGCTGCAGGAGGCCGGCTACACCTATCTGATGGACTGGCCCATGGACGACCAGCCGGTGTGGATGAAGACCCGCGTCGGCCACATCCTCAGCCTGCCCTACCCGCACGAAGTCAACGATATCCCGGCAATCGCGCTGCATCACGGGACGGCCGCCGCGTTCGCGGACATGGTGATCGACAATTTCGACGAGATGCTGGCCCAGTCGAAGAGCCAGTCGCTGGTTTTCGGCATCGCCATCCACGCCTTCCTCATCGGCCAGCCGTTCCGCCTGCGCCATTTCCGCCGCGCGCTGGAGCACATCAACAAGCACCGCGACTGGGTGTGGATCGCGACCAGCGGCCAGATCGCGCAGCACTTCATCGACCACGCATCGATCGAGCCTTAGGGTCCCGCCGCGGACCCGAACCTCAGTTGGGCGGAATTCCCGAGGGCACCGGCGGGGTATCGAAAGCCGATGGCGCGCCCTCGATCCACGCCGTGCCGCGCTTGTACAGGGCTTCGACCACCGCCCCCTTGAGTTGCGGCATGTCCATCTTGATCTTGAATCCCAGCTTCGACTGCAGGTAAGCGAGGTGCCGGTAGACTTCGGGAAAACCCATGAGCAACTTCTGCTCCAGCACGAGTTCGGAGCCGGGGTTGAGTGGGTCGAGCCGGTCCTTCTCGTAGATCGGCTGGCGGCGCACGACCTTCCAGGCGCCCTCGCGGCGCTCGAAGAAATCGTAGAAGCGCCCGGTGCACACCACGTCGACCATCTCGCCCTCGAGCGGGCCGCGCTGGCTGATGGTCATTTTGCATTGGGATATAGCGCGGTCACCGGCCACATCGACGGAGATCCCGCCGAGGAAGTGCAGGATGCTCACCCCCTTTTCGAAGCCCGCCTTGCTCACCGCTATGAACTGCTCGGCCGGACCCTGGAACCATGTCGCCGACATCCAGCCGTCGGCGTGCCAGACGGTGCGAAAGCGTTCCCAGTCCCCTGCATCGCGCCAGACCGCCCAGTTCTGCACCACTTCCGCGATTGCCAGCCGTTGGAGCGCACTATCGGGCGCGGCCGCCTGCATTTTCGTGTCCAAATAAACCTCCGTGGAATTTTCGACATTATGCTGGCCAACACGGGGGGCTTGAAATAACCTCCGGCCCGCAAAGGAGAACACCATGGAAGTCATCATCATCGGCGCCGGGGTCGGCGGGCTGACCCTCGCGCTGGGCCTGCACGAAATCGGCGTTCCCTGCCGCGTCTACGAGGCCGCGCCTGAGATCAAGCAGGTCGGCGTCGGCGTGACGCTGCTGCCCCACTGCGTCAAGGTCCTCGGCGAACTGGGCCTGGTCGACCACCTCGCGAAGCTTTCGGTCGCAACACGCGAGACGGTGTTCTTCAACCGCTTCGGCCAGCGCATCCACAGCGAGCCCACCGGGCGGCATGCGGGCTACGAATGGCCGCAGTTCCAGGCGCACCGCGCCGACCTGCTCACCGTACTGCTCGACGCATTCAAGGCGCGCATCGGCGAAGACCGCCTTTTCCTGGGCTGGAAATGCACCGGGTTCTCGCAGAGCGGCGCGGGTGTCAGTGCGAAATTCGTCTCGCGCACCACCGGCGAGGAACTGCCGCCGCAGCGAGGCGACCTCTTGATAGGCTGCGACGGCCTGCACTCCGCGGTCCGCGACCAGCTGCATCCCGACGAAGGCGATCCGGTGTATTCGGGCGTAAATATGTGGCGCGGGGTGACCCGCTGGAAGCCTTACCTCACGGGCGAAAGCTACACGCGCGCCGGCTGGCTCACCCCGGGCAAGACGGTGATCTACCCGATCCGCAACAACATCGACGCCGAAGGCCGCACGCTGATCAGCTGGGTCACCGAAGTCACCACGCCAAAATACGCGAAGCGCGACTGGAACCGGCCCGGCCGCATCGAGGACTTCATCGGGCCGTTCGAGGACTGGACCTGGGACTGGCTCGACGTGCCGGCCATGATCCGTGCGGCCGACTTCATCCTCGAGTTCCCGATGATCGACCTGGACCCGCTGCCGTGGTGGACGCAGGGCCGCGTGACCCTGCTGGGCGACGCTGCGCACCCGATGGTTCCGCGCGGCTCGAACGGCGCCGGGCAGGCGATCCTCGACACCGTCACCCTCAAGGACGAACTGAAGGCGGCGCTCACCGCCGGCCGGGACCCGGTGGAGGCGCTGCAGGCCTACGAAGCAAAGCGCCTGCCGGCCACCGCGAACGTGGTGCTCACCAACCGCAAAAACCCGCCCGACGCGATCCTGCGCGAAGTCTGGGAGCGTACCGGCGACAAGCCGTTCAAGAACATCGACGACGTTATCTCGAAGGCCGAGATCATGGCGATTTCGGACGACTACAAGAAGGTTGCCGGCTACGACCGGGAAACTTTGCGCGCCTGAGGCGCCGACTCGAGCAGGCGCGCCACCACCGCCGCCATTCGCGCGGACTGGGATTCGTCGCTGCCGGCGGGAATCGCGTACCAGTTCTTGACCAGGGTTTCCGGGTCGGCGGCCACCGTTGCCGCCTTGCTGAAGCGCTCCTGCAGGCGCATGAGGTTGCGCGTGCGCCGGGCAGCGGCGTGCGTTTCCGGGGTCGGCAGGTCGAGCGCGATTTCCAGGTCGAGCAGCAGCGCATCGCGCTGCACGCGGCCCCGCTCGAGCGCGTCGGCTGGCGCGTCGGCCGGGGGCGCCCCCTTCTGCGCCATTTCCGCGAAGCGTGCCGCGTGCCTTGCCTTCTTCTGCGCTTCGGCTGCGCGCACTGCATCGAGGGCCGCGGCGCGCTCCTCTTCGCGCTTGGCGCGCTCCGCATCGCGCTCCGCATGTTCGGCCTCGCGGCGCGCAAATACCGCGTCGCACGCAGTGCGAAACCGACGCCAGAACTTGTGGTCTTCGCCATGCCGCAGGCGGATGCCGGTCATCTCTTCTTTCCAGCGGCGCTGCAGCGTCTTGGCCGCACTCATCGCCGCGCCAAGGTCCGGGGTGTCCTTGAGCGCCTCGGCCTCGGCCACCAGCGTTTTGAGGCGGGTGGTTTCGGTGGTTCGGGCTGCGTTGAGTTGCGCGTCGATCTTCCCCATCAGCGCATCGAAGCGCTTGCGCAGCTGGCGCTCGTCGCGAAACCCGGCGCGCGGGGCCGCCCGCCATGCGTGCGCGATTTCCTCGCGCTTCGCGTCGACAGCCTTGAGATCCGTCGCGTCTGCCGCGTGCCAACCCTCCCACTCGTCGAGCAGGGCCAGCCGCGCGGTTTTCGCGACCTCATGGGCGGCCGCCTCGACCGCTCGCTGCTCGGCCACCGGCTTGTAGGCACGCTCGAGCGCACGGTCGAATTTCTTCCACAGCGGTTGCGAAGCGGCGCCATGCGCATCGAGGTTCTTCCACTCCCGGCGCAGTAGCGGAACCGCCTTGGCGCGTTCGGCGACGTCGGGTTCGCCTTGCAGCAGGGCTTCGGCGCTGGCGATCAACTGCTCGCGCGCCTTGTCGGTGCCCCAGCGCGCCCACCCTGCCAGCCGGGCGTGCTGGGCGCGCGCCCGCTGCAGGCGGCGCGCCACCTGCCCCGTCGGCGAGGCGCCAGCGAGGCGGCGATCGATGTCCTTGAGCACGGCTTCGGCTTCGGCGACGCGCCCTTCCTCGAGGTGAGCCTCCAGCGCGGCGGCAAGCGGCTGGATCTCCTCGCTGGCAACGGTTTTCTTTGCCGGGCGGCCCTTCGCTTCACCGCTCGCAGCGGCCGCGGCGGCTTGCGCAGCCGCTTCGACTTCCGCGGCGAGCTTCGTCTCGCGTTCGGTTTCCTCCGCCGCGCGCCGCTCGTCTTCCAGCAGCGCTTTTTCTATCGCATCGCCCCCGGCGATCAGGCGCGCTTCGATGTCCTCGAGGATCGCCGCAAACGCCCGGCTCGCCGGCAGGGATGCGAGCCATGCAGGCGCCGCGGAGGCGGCCTCTGCCAGCGCGCTGTGCTGCTCGCTCCATTCGCCCAGCAATTCGGCGGACACGGCATCGGCGCGGCTCACCGCGGCGAGCAGCGCTTCGGCCGCGGCGAGCCGTGCGCGCTGGTCGATCTGGGCCTGGGTTTCCTGCAGCACGCGCTCACGCGCCTGCTCGAGCAGGCTTTCGCACTCGGCGGTTTCGGCACCGCCCTCGCCCAGCGCGGCCAGGTCCTTTTCGATCAACAGGAGGTGCGATATGGCGATCGGCTCGGCGTCGAGCAATTCGCGCACTGCGGCGGCGAGTTCGACCGAACGACGCGCGCGCGTGTCTTCCTGCCGCGATGCGCGCAGCGCATCGGCGCAGTGACGGTGCACCTGCTTGTCCTTGCTCGCATCGGCCACGCGCTTGAGCGCGCCGAGGTCCGTGATG
>JBBQCV010000044.1:0-21733 GCA_038319115.1 Burkholderiales bacterium
GTTCGAACTCTGCGCAAGCGGCGCGCTGACGGCGAGCTTGGCCACGTCTTCGCCCGCGAGGGTGGCGAAAGCCCCCGTCGGTTGGAATCGCAGCCGCCCGTCGGCGGCGGAAACCTCCGCGCCGCGGCCGATCGCATCGACTACCGCGTGGCAGAACGCCGCGTCGGAAAACGCGTCGTCAAGCGTGCCCACGTTGGCTTGCTGGCGCGCCTTGGCGACGGTGGCCGAAACGTGCTCCCGCGTGCGCGGTGCATCGCGTGCGCCTTCCCAGTCGAGCGAAAGGGGCACGAAATAGCGCGTGGAGGAGGGGCTGGGGGCCGAAGGGTTCGTGGCCCCGGCGTCCACGTCGAACAGCGCCACCATCCACTCGTTGCCGCCCTGCCGCCAGATGGCATGGTCGGCAAGCCTTGCGCGGGCCACCGGCGTGCCCTTGGCGGCATACCAGCGCTGCAGTTCGATGTAACCCGGCAGGACCTGCTCCTCGAGCTGCTGGCGGGTCTTGGTGGCCATTGCAATCCGCCATGGCACCACCCGGTCGCGCAGGAAGCTCGACCAGCCGTCGAACAGCACCACCACGGGCAGGTCGTCGCGTATCAGGCGATCCTCGTGCCACGCGGGCACCTCTGCGTCGCGCGACAGGCTGAACCAAAAGAACCCGGAGCCGGGAAGCGTGAGCAGGTAGGGCAGGTCGCCGATCGGCGGGAACGGGGTGCGCCCGAACATTTCGACCGGCACCAGCCCCTTGAAGCGGCGCAGGTCGAGCTCCACCGGTTGAGCCGTGCGGCCCAGGTTGGCTACGCACAGGATCACTTCGTCGCCGAGCTCGCGCAGGTAGGCCAGCACCTTGCGGTTGCCGGGCTTGAGGAAGGAGAGCTTGCCGCGGCCGAAGGCGCGGCTGGTCTTGCGCGCCGCCAGCACGCGCCGCATCCAGTTGAGGAGCGAATTCGGCTCGCGCGACTGCGCCTCGACGTTGACTGCTTCGTAGCCGTAAATCGGGTCCATGATCGGCGGCAGGTAGAGCCGCTGCGGGTCGGCGCGCGAAAAGCCGGCGTTACGGTCGGGGCTCCACTGCATCGGCGTGCGCACGCCGTTGCGGTCGCCGAGGTAGAAGTTGTCGCCCATGCCGATCTCGTCGCCGTAGTAGATGATCGGCGAGCCCGGCATCGAAAACAACAGGCTGTTCATCAGCTTGATCCGGTCGATGTCGTTCTCCATGAGGGGCGCCAGGCGCCTGCGGATACCGAGGTTGATGCGCGCGCGCGGGTCGGCGGCATACATGCTGTACATGTAGTCGCGCTCCGCGTCGGTGACCATTTCGAGGGTCAGCTCGTCGTGGTTGCGCAGGAAGATCGCCCATTGCGCGGTCTCGGGGATCTCCGGAGTCTGCTGCATGATGTCGACCACCGGGTAGCGGTCCTCCTGCGCCATGGCCATGTACATGCGCGGCATGAGTGGGAAGTGGTAGGCCATCTGGCATTCGTCGCTGTCGCCGAAGTATTCGCGCACGTCCTCGGGCCACATGTTGGCCTCCGCCAGCATGAGGCGGTTGGAGTAGCGTTCGTCGATGAGCGCGCGGATCTTCTTGATGAGGGCGTGGGTCTCCGGGAGGTTCTCGTTGGTGGTGCCTTCGCGCTCGATCAGGTAGGGGATCGCATCGAGGCGGAACCCGTCGACCCCCATGTCGAGCCAGAAGCGCATCGCGCGGAACACTGCCTTGAGCACTTTCGGGTTGTCGTAGTTGAGGTCGGGCTGGTGGCTGAAGAAACGGTGCCAGAAATACGCCTTCGCCTCCGGGTCCCAGGTCCAGTTGGATTTCTCGGTGTCGGTGAAGATGATGCGCGTGCCCTGGTATTTCTGGTCCGTGTCGCTCCAGACGTAGTAGTCGCGCTTGGCGGAGCCGGCCGGCGCGCGGCGCGCGGCCTGGAACCACGGGTGTTGGTCCGAGGTGTGGTTGACCACCAGCTCGGTGATCACGCGCAGGCCGCGGCGGTGCGCTTCACGCACGAAGTTGCGAAAATCCTGGCGCGTCCCGTACTGCGGATGGACGTTGTGGTAGTCGGAGACGTCGTAGCCGTCGTCCCGGAAGGGCGAGGGGTAGAACGGCAGCAGCCAGATGGTGTTGACCCCGAGCTGCTGGACGTAGTCGAGCTTGGCGGAGAGCCCGTGGAAGTCTCCCACGCCGTCGTCGTTCGAGTCGAAGAACGCCTTGATGTGGAGCTGGTAGATGACAGCGTCCTTGTACCACAGCGGATCCGCACCGGAGGCTACCGGTTCGGCGTGGACCGCGTGCGACGTCGCGGGCTCGGGCGCGTTCATCGTGGATGCTCGCTCAAAGGAAGTAGTCGAAGTCCTGCTCCTGGCGCACCTTGCGCCGCACGCTGAACACGTGGGCGGGTACGCGAGCAGGGTCGATGCGCACGAAGTTGCGCGTACCCTGCCACAGGAAGCGGGCTCCCGTGAGCAGGTCCTGCATCTGGTACTGCGCATCGTCTGCGAGCCCGAGATGCTCGAGGTCGAGTTCCACCCACGCCGACTGCGCGTTGTGCGGATCGAGGCTGACCACCGTCACCACCTGGTTGGTGCCGTCAGGCGTCTGCTTGGCATAGCAGATGATGCGGTCGTTATCCGTTGGGAAGAAGCGCAAGCTGTGGTTGGAGTGCAGGGCCGGATTTTCCAGCCTGATCCGGTTCACCAGCGCGATGAACAGGCGCAGACTGTCGGGACGATCTAGCTCCCATGTGCGCAGCTGGTATTTTTCCGAGTCGAGGTACTCCTCGCTGCCGGGTTCGCGCGGCGCGGCCTCCATGAGCTCGTAGGCGGGCCCATAAATGCCGTAGCTCGCGGCAAGGGTGGCGGCGAGCACCAGCCGCGCCATGAACACCGGGCGGCCGCCGATCTGCAGGGGCTCGGGCAGGATGTCAGGGGTGTTGGGCCAGACATTGGGACCGAAATACTCCCTCCCCGGCCCGTGCGCGAGCTCGGTGAAGTACTCGGTCAGCTCTGGCTTGGTGTTGCGCCAGGCGAAGTAAGTGTAGGACTGGGTAAACCCGAGCTTGGCCAGGCGATGCATCACCTTGGGCCGCGTGAAGGCTTCGGCCAGGAACAGGACCTCGGGGTGCGCGCGCTTGACCTCGCCGATCGCCCACTCCCAGAACGCGAACGACTTGGTGTGGGGGTTGTCGACGCGGAAGATCTTCACGCCGTGGCCGACCCAGAAGTCGAGCACGCTTTTAAGCTCGTCCCACAGCGCGCGCCAGTCGTCGGTCTCGAAGTTGAACGGGTAGATGTCCTGGTATTTCTTGGGCGGGTTTTCCGCGTACTGGACGGTGCCGTCCGGCCGCAGGCGGAACCACTGCGGGTGCGTCTTCACATAAGGATGGTCCGGCGCGCACTGGTAGGCGATGTCGAGCGCAATCTCGATGCCACGCCCAGCGGCGCGTTCGACCAGGCGATCGAAGTCCTCCATCGTTCCGAGGGCCGGATGCAGCGACTTGTGGCCCCCTTCGGCCGCGCCGATCGCCCAAGGGCTGCCCACGTCGCCCGGCTCGGCGGCGAGTGCGTTGTTGCGGCCCTTGCGTTTCTCGCGCCCGATGGGATGGATGGGCGGCAGGTACAGCACGTCGAAGCCGAGTTGGGAGACGTAGTCGAGCTGCGCTTCGAGGTCTGCGAACGTGCCGTGCCTGCCCGGCTCGGGAGACGCCGAGCGCGGAAACATTTCGTACCAGGTGCTGTAGCGAGCCCGCTCGCGGTCGACCACCATCGGGAGCTCGACCGGCCACGTGGTGGCCAGGGTGCGGTCGGGGTAGCGGGCGGCGATGGCCGCGCAATCCGCATTGAGACCGATTTCGCGCAACGCCCGCCAGCCGGTTGCCGCCATTGCGGGCGACCCCGCGCCTGTCGCCGCTGCTGTAGCGGCTGTTGCCTCGCCTGCCTGCGTGCCGGGTTGCGTATCCGCCGGCGGTTTGACGCCCATCAGGCGTTCTGCCCAGGCGGCGAGCTGCCTGCGATCCTTGCCCGTCGCGCGGGCGGCCGCCGCTTCGATCAGCGCGGCGCCGACTCGGGCCGCGATTGCGACGTCCTCGGCATCTTCGCGCCTCTCGAAATCGTGCCGCCAGGAAAGGAACGCGTCCACCCAGGCGACGACACTGTAGACATAGCGGCCCGGCTCGCCGGCGACCAGGGTGGCGTACCATCGGTCGTTGCCAAACGGCTGCATCTCGATTTCCTGCCAGTGGGAGGCGTCCGCGGCGCGCCACCGCAGCATGACCCGCAGCATGTCGTGCCCGTCGGTGAAGCAGTCGGCATCGATGCGGACGTGGTCGCCCTCGATGCGCTTGATCGCGAACCTCCCGCCATCGACGCAAGGACGCACCGCATCGATGACCGCGCGGGAGCGGCCATCGACCGCGCGCGGGCGGCCATCGAGCGCGCGCGGGCGTAATTCGGCCGGCATCGCGCCCGGCTTGGTCGCGGGCGTTCCGGGGATTTGGGCGGGCTTGCGTTCAGGCATCGTGCTCGCTCCTGAGGAACAGGGTAGACAGCGGCGGCAGCGTGAGGTTGAGCGAGTAGGGGCGGCCATGCGCTGCGATCGGCGCGGCATCGATCGCCCCGAGATTGCCCCAGCCCGCGCCGCCGTAGATTTTTGCGTCACTGTTGAGGGTTTCCGTCCAGCGCCCGGCGCGTGGCACCCCGAGGACGTAATTGGTGCGCGGAACCGGCGTGAGGTTGCAAACGGCGGCCACCACCGGTCCGTCCCCGGCCGGCAAACGCAGGAAAGCGATCACGCTGTTTTGCGCGTCGCCCGCCTCGATCCACTCGAATCCGGCTTGCGAAAAATCCACTTGCCAGAGGGCGGGCTCGTCGCGGTAGAAGCGGTTCAGGTCGCCGACCCAGCGTTGCACCCCGGCATGTTCCGGCAGGCCCGCGACGAACCACTCGAGCTCGGCGTCGTGGGACCATTCGCGCCGCTGGGCGAATTCGCCTCCCATGAACAGCAGCTTCTTGCCCGGGTGGGCCCACATGTAGCCGTAGAGCGCACGCAGGTTGGCGAACTGCTGCCATGCGTCGCCCGGCATCTTGTTCACGAGCGAGCCCTTGCCGTAAACCACCTCGTCGTGGGAGAGCGGCAGGAGGAAGTTTTCGTTGAATGCGTAAATCAGCGAAAACGTCAGGCGGCCATGGTGGAATTTCCGGTGGACCGGGTCCTCGTGCATGTACGCCAGCGTATCGTGCATCCAGCCCATGTTCCATTTGAGCCCGAACCCCAGGCCCCCGACGTAGGTCGGGCGCGACACCATCGGCCAGGCGGTCGATTCCTCCGCGGCCGTCATGGTGTCGGGATACTCACGGTAGGTCGATGTATTGAGCAGGCGCAGGAATTCGATCGCCTCGAGGTTCTCCCTGCCGCCGTGGCGGTTCGGGATCCATTCGCCGGCCTTGCGCGCATAGTCGAGGTACAGCATCGAGGCGACGCCATCGACGCGCAGCCCGTCGAAGTGGTAGCGGTCAAGCCACGCCACCGCGGACGACAGCAGGAACGCGCGCACCTCGTGGCGGCCGTAGTTGAAGATGCTCGATTTCCACTCCGGGTGAAACCCCTGGCGCGGATCGGCATGCTCGTAAAGGTGGGTGCCGTCGAAGTTGGCAAGGCCATGCGCGTCCGTCGGAAAATGCGATGGCACCCAGTCGAGGATCACGCCTATGCCGTGGCGGTGCAGGTGGTCGACGAGGTACATGAGGTCCTGCGGCGTCCCATAGCGCGCCGTCGGCGCGAAGTAGCCGGTGGTCTGGTAACCCCACGAGCCGTAAAAGGGATGCTCCGTGAGCGGCATCAGCTCGACGTGGGTGAAGCCGGTGTCGCGCAGGTAGTCGGCGAGCTGGTGCGCCAGTTCGCGGTATCCAAGGAACGCGCCGTCCTTGCGCCGCCATGAACCGGCGTGCATTTCGTAGATCGACATCGGGGCGGACAGGTCGTTGCGCTCGGCGCGCGACGCCATCCATCGCGTGTCGCCCCACTCGTATTCGAGCGACCACGCGCGCGATGCAGTGGCCGGCGGGCATTCCGCGAAAGTCGCGAAAGGGTCGGCTTTCTCGCCTACATGGCCCCCCGCATTCGACTCGATGCGGAACTTGTACGCGTGGCCATGGCTGACCCCGGGCACGGTGCCGTCCCAGATTCCCGACCCGCGCGCGCAGGGCGTGAGGCGGTCGGCCGCGCCGTTCCATGCGTTCCAGTCGCCGATGACTGAAACAGCGCGCGCATTGGGCGCCCATACCGCGAACCTTGCGCCGCCTGCGGGCAGCAGCTCGCACCCGAGGCGGCGGTAAAGCCTGCAATGGGTGCCTTGGTCGAAAAGCTGGAAGTCCTCGTCTCTCATCATGTGGCGGCTGCGTCCTTCCTTTTCAGGTCACGGCGACCCGTATCAATCAGGGTCGGCGCGGAGGTCCGATTTGGATCGCGCAATCGGCGATCGACGTGTCCGGGCGGCAGGCAGGTGATGCATGCTGAAGATGCGCACGCTTGGAGGGGCGCGAGAGGCGGTGAGGGTAATCGCCAAGCCGCAGCAGCAATGGCGAGTGTACCATAAGACGGGGTGGAGGTCGACCGATCCCGGAGCAAGCGTGTCACAAGAATCGTTGTCACAAGAGGCAAAAGTCCGAGCGGATGGCGCATCGGATGCCAAGTCCATGCAGCGGCTGGTGGTGGTTTCCAATCGCCTCCCATTCACGTTCCGGCAGGATTCGCAGGGCAAATGGACCGCCGAGCCGGGCGGGGGCGGTCTCGTCACCGCGCTGCTTCCCGTGTTGCGCGACCGCGGCGGAGTGTGGATAGGCTGGACCGGCGCAAGTGGCGACGCAAAGGAACTTGCGGGCGCGCTGGCCGAGAGCGGCACCAACGCGGGCTATTCGTTTGCGGCGGTCGACCTCAGCGCCGAGGACGTGCACGATTTCTACCTCGGATTTTCCAACGAGATCATCTGGCCGCTGTTCCACGACCTGCAGTCGCTGTGCAATTTCGATCCCGCGTACTGGCGCACCTACTGCCAGGTCAACAGCAAGTTCGCCAAGGTGATCCAGGCCCATGCGCGCGCGGACGACTTCATCTGGATCCACGATTACCATCTCATGAATGCGGCGGCCGAGCTGCGCCGGGTCGGGGTGCGCTCGCGCATGGGGTTCTTCCTGCATATTCCTTTTCCGCCGCCCGACCTGTACCTCAAGCTGCCGTGGCGCGAATCGCTCCTGCGTGCGCTCCTCGAGTTCGACCTCGTGGGGTTCCAGACCGCGCGCGACCGGCGCAATTTCATCGAGTGCGCGCGCATGCTCGTGCCGGACTTCGAGGTCGAAGGCCGCGGGAACGTGGTCGCAGCACGCGTGGGGTCGAGGGAAGTGCGCATCGGCACTTTCCCCATCAGCATCGACTACAAAGCCTTCGCGCGCAGCGCCGAGGTACCCGAGGTGACGGAGCGGTCGGCCGAGCTGCATCGCCTGCTGCCCAACAGGAAGCTCATCCTGGGCATCGACCGGCTCGACTACACCAAGGGCATCCCCCTGCGGCTCAAGGCGTTCCAGCGCCTGCTCGAGCGCTATCCCGACCTGCGCGAGAAGGTGTCCTTCATGCAGGTGGTGGTCCCGAGCCGCGAGGACATTCCCGAGTATCACCGCCTGCGCACCGAGATCGAGCAGATCGTGGGGCAGATCAACGGCAGTTTCGTGCGGCCCGGCGGCTGGGTGCCGGTGTGGTATGAGTACCGCAGCCTGTC
This sequence comes from Burkholderiales bacterium, assembly GCA_038319115.1. Taxonomy (GTDB): domain Bacteria; phylum Pseudomonadota; class Gammaproteobacteria; order Burkholderiales; family SG8-39; genus SZAS-79. The sequence continues at coordinate 7,764 of JBBQCV010000044.1, forward strand.
GCGCAACGACCTGCTGGCCTACTACCGGGCCGCCGACATCGCGCTGATCACCCCGCTCAAGGATGGGATGAACCTCGTGGCGAAGGAATACTGCGCCTGCAGCATCGAGGAGGACTGCGTGCTGATCCTGTCAGAGTTCGCCGGCGCGGCCACCCAGCTCGCGCGCGGCGCTCTGCTCGTCAACCCCTATGACATCGACGGCGTGGCCGACGCCATCCGTGACGCGTTCCACATGTCGACCGCGGACCGTCGCACACGCATGCGGCGCATGCGTGCCTCGATCCGCGAGCACGACGTGTTCTGGTGGGTAGACTCCTTCCTGCGCGCTGCGATAACCAAGGACTTGCGAGCCTTTCCCCAGCCCGAGGGGCTGCGAGAGGGGTCGGCGCGGGATTACCAGGTGCCCTTCTGAACCGTCGCGGACTGACGGAAGAGCGGGGCGCTGTTGCGCAGCGCGTGGTGCGCGATCAGGTAGGTTGCCGCGTTCCATGACTGGCCCTGCATGCCCAGGGGCTTGAGCGTGCGGCCATGCAGCCATTCGTTGAAGGCCCATCCGCCGGCGGCGTTGGCGCGCGCAAGCCCGGCCAGGCCGGCGCGCGCCTGCTCGGTGTGCCCGGCCTCGGCCAGTGCCGTCACCATCAGGCCGCCCGCAAAGGGCCAGATGCCGCCATTGTGGTATTCCCACGGCCGGTTCTGTCCGTGGCGCACCATGAACGGCCGCCATGCCCGGCTGTGCGCCACGATGGGTTCGCACACCACGCGCATGGGGTAGGGGTCGGCCGCACCGGCATGCTCGATGCCTCGCAGCACCGCGCGCCCGCGGGCTCCCTTGGCCAGTCCACACAGTACGGCGAGCGCATTGCCGAAGGTGTCGCCTTCGTCCCCATACGACGATAGGTTGAGGAAGGACAGGTACAGCCCATGCCGCCGCGTGGCGCCGCGCGCATAGGCGGCCAGGATGCGTGTCCGACGGTCCCCGCCGGTTGCATCGCCGAAAGGCTGCAGCAGGCGGGCGGCGTTGGCGCGCGTTTCGGCCGCGCCTTCCAGACCGTATTGCTGTTTCACGAGGTGCCACAACGCATTGCTGTAGAGCACGTACCCCGAGCGCGGCATGATGTCGGCCCAGTCGCTCGCTTCGTTCTGCTGGAGCAGGCGGAAGCGGGGATGTTCCTGGGCATGAAGCCAGGCCAGCGCGCGACGCGCCGTGGGGCCGAATCGGCGCACCAGCGTGCGCCCGGGCCGCAGCCGGTCGAGGATGGCGACGGCCACCAGCCACCACAGCGTGGCATCGATGCATCCGACGTACCAGAAGTCGGCCTTGGTGCTCGCGGAATCGACGATGTTGGGGATCTGCCCGTTGGCCGCCTGGTGGGCGGCGAGCGTGGCCAGGCCCGCCAGAGCGCCTTTGCGCAGGACGGGGTCGTCCGACACGGCCATGCCGATTGCGCAGATCGAGGCGTCCCGCCCGAAAATCGCGCAGTAGCCGCGATCGGCGGCCCGCGCCGTCCGACGTGCTGCGAGTATGCCGGCGGGCGTCAGGTTCTCGCGCAGGAGTTCGACCGAGCGGACCTGGCATTCTTCGACCAGCACGTGGTCGGCGACGGATTGGGGGTAGCGTTTCATCGGGAAACGGCGCAGCCGAGGCGCAATTCAAACGTAATAATCATAAACTTTAATTATTGTAGAACTGCGCAGTTATTAGCTCTTGTGGCAATCAGCATGCCAATATTGGAAAATAATCCGGATTCGAGGCTACCAGGATCTTGCCGTCCGCTTCCACCGCAACGGCGCCCGCCTGGTTGGTCGATAAGCAGGTCATGACGATGATGCCGCCCTTGTGACGCGGCTTGTCGATGCGTTCGGTCACCGTCCACCGGGTCGCGAGCGTGTCGCCGGGCTTCACCGGCGCCTTGAAGCGGCACGCATGCTCCATGTAGGCAATGGCGGTGCCCGCAAAGTACATCCCCACCGGCGAGGACACGAGTGCGCTGGTGAACGGGCCGTGCAGGATGCGCGAGCCGAACATGGATTGCCTGGCGAACTCCTCGTCCACATGCAGTGGGTTGAAATCGCCGAACATCCCCGCCGCGAGGACGAGGTGAGTCTCGGTCACCGTCTGGCGTGTGCCGAACGTGTCGCCCAGCGAAACCTCGTCATACCACTTGCCGTGAAAGACCATGTTCCCTCCTGTGGCGCGGGATTGTAGACTGCCGGCACCGCCAAGGAGCCAGCCATGCAGACGCCCGCCAGCCAGAACCCCGAGCAATCGATTCCAGCGAACCAGATCACCCACCAACGAGCCCAGGCCGTGCGTGAAACCATCGAAGCCGTGCGCGCCATCGAGGCCGCGCACGGCGTGACGCGCGAGACGCTCGAGCGCATCAAGCCCGTGCTCGTCGAGCTGGCCTCGCGGACCGAGCTCTTTCCGCCCGAATCGTTCGGCAACCTGCCGGGCCGGCCCGGCACGATCTTCCACCTGGCCGAAGATCCCGACGGGCGGTTTGCGCTGTACGGCTCCGCAGGCGCGTCGGGCAAGGCGCAGCCGCCGCACAACCACACCACGTGGGCCTGCATCGCCGGCGTGTACGGTGACGAGCACAACGTATTTTACGACCGTGTGGACGACCGCAAGGCCGAGGGCGAAGGGCGCCTGGCGAAATCCGGCGAGCTGACGGTCGTGAAGGGCAATGCCTGCGCCTTCCTGCCCGACGATTTCCATACCATCGAAGTCGTCAACGGGCGCGAGTCGCTGCACCTGCACCTGTACGGAAAGACCCTCGAAGACCTGCCCGATCGGATCTATTTCGGGGCGAGCACCGGCGGGCCGTACAAGCGGTTCATGTCGAAACCCGAAGTGTTTGCGGCGCGCATCCCCCCGGCGGGCCTCAAGGCGATGATCGCCGACGGCGGGGAACTCGCGATCCTCGATCCACGCGAGGAAGGCGTTTTCTCCAAGGGCCACCTGTTCCTTGCTTCATCGTGCCCGCTGTCGCGCTTCGAGACGATGATAGGCGCGCTGGTGCCGAGGGCTGGAACGCGCATCGTGCTGGTGGATGAAGACGAAAGGCTTGCCCAGCGCGCCGCTGCCGTGTTGCGCAGTTTCGGGTATCGCGACATTCATGTGCTGGCCGGCGGCCTGCCGGCCTGGACTGCGGCGGGATACGAAGTCTATTCGGGCGTGTCCGTGCCGAGCAAGGCGTTCGGCGAGTACGTCGAGCATCGCGACAACACGCCGCGCATCTCGGCCGGCGAGCTCAAGGCCAAGCTCGACGCGGGAGAAGACCTGGTGGTGGTCGATTCGCGCCCGATGGGTGAATTCCAGGTCATGAACATCCCGGGCGCGCTCGACTGTCCCGGCGCGGAGTTGGTGTATCGCGTGCCGGAGATGGCCCCTGATCCGAACACTCTCGTAGTGGTGAACTGCGCCGGGCGCACGCGTTCGATCATCGGCGCGCAATCGCTCATCAATGCCCGGCTGCCCAACAAGGTGGTGGCGCTGAAGAACGGCACGATGGGATGGCACCTGGCGGGATTCTCGCTCGAGCATGGCAACCAGGGCCATGCGCCGGCGCCCGGCTCGGCGGCACTCGCCCGCGCGCGCGCCCTTGCCGACGGCGTGGCAAGGCGATTTGGTGTGCGCCGCATCGATCGCGCCGGCCTTGCCCGCTTGCAGGCCCAGCAGGACCGCACAACCTATGTTTTCGATGTGCGCTCGCCCGACGAGTACGCACAGGGACACCTTCCGGGCGCCCAGAGCGCACCCGGGGGTCAACTCGTGCAAGCCACCGACACCTACATGGCGACGCGCAACGCACGCGTTGCCCTCGTGGATTCGGAGGGCGTGCGCGCGATCATGACCGCGTCGTGGCTGTTGCAGATGGGCTGGCCGGAGGTGCATGTCGTCGGGGACGCGCCCGCCGTAGACGAGATTGCGCCGCATGACCTCCAGGGCCTGGGCGAGGTGCAGGTCCTTGATTTCGGCACCAGCCTCCAGTACCGCGCCGGCCACGTGCCGGGCGCGATCTTCGCGATCCGTTCGCGCTTGCCCGAGAGGCGCGACAGGCTCGCCCAATCCGGGATGCTCGTGTGCACATCGCCCGACGGCGAAACCGCGAGATTCGCCGCCGCCGAACTGCGCACCATGTCCAGCGTGCCGGTCAAGGTACTGGCGGGAGGGACCGACGCGTGGCGTGCCGCGGGCCTTCCGTTGGAGGCGGGCGAAACGGCAGCGTGGGAGCCGAACGACGACGTGTACTACAAACCCTACGATCGCAAGAGCCAGGTCGAGCAGGCGATGCAGGATTACCTCGACTGGGAGGTCGCGCTGGTCGAGAAGATCGGGCGCGACAGCGACGTTCCTTTCGTCGATTTCGCCGACGACGCGCAGGGCATTCCCGAGCGCAAACGCGCCGCGGGCTAAGGAGCCGCCATGGACATGAGCGATGCACTGCTGCGGCAGCGACCCGAGGCCATGACGGAGGAGGAGTGGCGCCTGCGGCTGGAACTGGCCGCCTGCTACCGCCTGTTCGACTACATGGGCTGGACGGAACTCATCTACAACCACATCACCATGCGCGTGCCCGGCGCGCAGCGGCACTACCTCATCAACCCCTTCGGGCTGCATTACAGCGAGGTCACCGCATCCAACCTCGTCAAGGTGGGGCTGGACGGAAATCCGGTCGACCCCACGCCGCACCCGATCAACCGGGCGGGGTTCGTGATCCACAGCGCAATCCACGCGGCGCGCGAAGATGCGCATTGCATCATGCATACCCATACCACGGCGGGAATCGCCGTTGCCATGAAAGAGGCCGGGCTCAGGCACGACGATTTCTACGGCGCAATGCTGTTCGGCCGCGTGGCCTATCACGATTTCGAGGGGATCAGCGTGCGTACCGACGAGCAGCCGCGCCTGGTGCGCAGCCTCGGCGACAAGGATGTGCTGGTCCTGCGCAACCATGGGCTCCTGGTTTGTGAGCGGGACATCCCGGCGGCGTTCAGGCTCATGTGGCATGCGCAGCGCGCTTGCGAAGTACAGTGCGCCGCCGATGCCATCGCGGGGCCGAACCGCGTCTTGTCCGACGCTGTGCGGCGCCAGAGCAGCGAGGATGCGGCCAATTTCGGCCCCCAGGGAAAACTCGAACGCATGCTCATGTCCGCCATGCTGCGCAAGGCGGGCCTGACACTCGACATGCTCGCCTGACCGTCCTGCGCCTGCACCTGCGCCTGCACCTGCGCCTGCACCTGCGCATCGCACCTTCCACCACACTGTCCCAGGAGAAACAATGGCCTTCCTAGAGTCGGGGATTTTCGTCCGCCATGATCCGCAGACCGCCCCGGTCCCCCTCGTTGTGGATGTATCGCGCAGCGGCCGCGTCTATCCCAAGGAGTTTCGCTCGCCGCTGCCCTTCACGGTGCTGCACGACAACGTGTCCATGTATGTCGAGGATCTCTGGGCGGCGGCGCCCACCGTCGGCGCCACGATGTTGTACTGCTCTTTCCCGAATACATTCATCGACGTGAACCGCAAGGAAGACGACCTCGACCCGGCCGTCATCGACGGGGAATGGCCCATGCCGCTCCACCCCAGCCCGGTGGCGATCCGCGGCCTGGGCCTCATCAAGACCAAGTCGCGCTATGGCGAGCCGATGCAGGAAAAGAAGCTGACCGTGGCCGAAATCAAGGAGCGCTTCGACACCTACTACCACCCGTACCATCGCGAGCTGAAGCGCATTGTCGACGAGTCTTATTCCCGGCATAGCATGCTTTGGCAACTCTCCTGCCACTGCATGTCGGCTGTCGGCGCGCCCACGCATGCCGATGCGGGCAAGCCGCGCGCCGATTTCTGCCTGGGCAATATCGGTCATACGACGTCCTCAAAGGAGTTCGTCGACTACGTCGCAGCCGAGATCAAGAAGCTGGGATACAGCGTGACGATCAATGATCCTTACGAAGGCAACGAACTCAACCGGCGCCACGGGGCACCGGGCAAGAAGATCGAGAGCATCATGGTGGAGATCAACAAGAAGCTCTTCATGGACACCAAGACCTTTGGCAGGAACGCGGGGTTCGACGACCTGAAGACCAACCTCGACAAGCTTCTCATGACGCTCGCAAGCGAAGCGGCCGCCCGCGCACGCGCCTGAGAGCGTTTGCAGGCAGGCCCCTCTACGCGCTTACGTAAAGGGCTGCCTGCGGGAGGTCGGCCCTATCCGGTCGTGGCGCTACGGGCTCAGTTATTCGCCTGGCTCATGGGGATGGTGCGGCGCAGTTCCCGGTAGATCCCGCCTTCCTCGACGCTGCCGCGCACGATGCCTTCGCCGCGCATGCGGCGCACGCAGTCCTCTTGGTCCGCAGCGGGCAGCGGCACGCAGCGCTCCATTGAGTTCTCCACATACGTGCTGCGATCCTTCGTAGTGAGTCCGCCGCGCCGTGCTTCCACCAGCGCAGCGCCGGCTTCGCGCAGGCAGGTCGCGCGGTCCTGGTGCGTGTTGCCAGTCACGCAGGCGGCGCGATCTTTCTCGTACTGGGCCTGGGCACTCGTCATGCCGGGGCCGGCCGTGGCAGCGGTGGCGGCAAGAAACGACGCCGCCACGCAGGCGGCAATCGCCGCGAGTCGCAGTCCGCGCGCTTGGCGGGGAGTCGCGCGTTGGATTTGATGCGCAGTGGTGTGCATTTGTTGAATCTCCTTGAAGTGTGGGTCTCGGTTCGCCAGCGTCAAACCGACTTCGGCGGATTGGGCCTGACGCGCGGCGGCTCCTCGATCGGCGCCGGTTTGCCAGGATTTGCCGGATCCACGGGATCGGGCCGTGGCGGCGCGGGTACGTCGTTCCCATCTTTCACCGGCGGTGTGGGGTGGGTTGGGTGCGCTGGTCCGGGTGCAGCGATTCGCGCCATATTAGTGCCTCCGATTGGGTTAACTTGCATTGGACGCCGAATGGGGCGCGAAGTCTCGACCCCATTCGATGCGAATGCCCGTCAGTGATTTCCTACAAAAAATAAGCGGTCTGCGGACAGCCGCAACGGGCGCAACGGTTCACAGTACGTTCTTTGCCGTCGTGCGATGTCACGCGATGGCCTCGCTTTCGGGGACCATTCCATGCCTACCAACTCCGCGCCGGCTGCGGGCTTCGTTGTCGCGCTTGTCGCGCTTTCCTTCATGACGTCCGCCCACGCGGCCGATTTCGCCAGCTGCATGGCTGGCCTGCGCAGCGACGCCACCGGTCACGGAATCACTACGCAGACGTTCGATACGGCCATGAGGGACGTAGTGCCCGACCCGAGCGTGCTGGAGGCGATGGACGCGCAGCCCGAATTCAAAACGCCGATCTGGGATTACATGGCCGCGCTCGTCGATGAGCAGCGGGTAGCCGACGGAAAGGCAAACCTGGAGCGGTGGGCGACGGTGCTCGAGGCTGCCGAGAAGCGCTTCGGCGTGGATCGCCACATCGTGGTCGCGGTGTGGGGGGTGGAATCGGATTTCGGCCGGCAACTGGGCGGGCGCCCATTGGTGCGCTCGCTCGCCACCGGCGCCTGCGACGGTCGGCGGCAGAAGTTTTTTCGCGACGAACTCATGGCGACGCTGCGCATCCTGCAGAGTGGCGACATGCCGGCGGACGTGCTGCGCGGGTCGTGGGCGGGGGCGTTCGGCCAGACCCAGTTCATGCCCACGACCTACCAGCGCCTGGCCGTCGATTTCGACGGAGATGGCCGGCGCGATATCGTCGGATCGGTGCCGGATGCGCTGGGATCGACGGCGAACTTCCTCATGAAGGCCGGCTGGAAGCCGGGTCAGCCATGGGGCTACGAGGTGCGGTTGCCTGCGGGGTACACAGGCTTGTCGGGGCGCAATAACAAGCAGCCCTTATCCCAGTGGGCAGCGTCGGGCATCACGTCCCTCGACGGGCAGCCGTTGCGCGCCGGCGGCCCCGCGGGGCTCCTGCTGCCGGCCGGCACGAAAGGGCCGGCATTCATCGTGTTCGGCAATTTCAATTCGATCTATTCGTACAACGCCGCCGAATCCTATGCGCTGGCCATCGCCCACCTCGCCGACCGCATGCGCGGTGCGCAACCGTTCCAGACAGCGTGGCCCACCGACGATGCGGGCCTGTCGCGCGCGCAACGGAGCGAACTGCAGGCGATGCTCAACGAGCGAGGGTTCGACACTGGCGTGCCTGACGGCGCCATCGGGCCGCGCACTCGGGCGGCGATTCGCGCATTCCAGTCCTCGATCGGCCGGGCGGAAGACGGCCGGGCAGGAACCAAGGTGTACGAAGCGCTCAAGAGGGCACCGGCCAAGCCGGCGCAATAACCGCCGGCGGAAGAAGCAAGCCAGTGTTCGCTTGCGCACCGACGCCACGCCGCGCCCGTTGTAGGCTGGTTGGATCGGCGGCATTTCTTGCCGCTCCTGCGGAGCCCGTCCATGAAGACGCTTGCATTCGCCCTGTCCTCGCTTGTGCTGGGGATCATTCTTGCCCACGATGCCGCCGCCCAGACGGTCTATCCCCCTGCGTACCGCGCCCCAATGGCCAGCGATGGGCGGGTGACCGTCCAGCCCGGCGCCGGAGGGGGTGGGGGGATGGGCGGGGGCGACACCGGCGCCGCTCGCCCAATACGCGTGTCGGGGTGTGCAGCGCCCGAGCGCCCGGTTGATTTGCGCACCCGGGGCGCCACGCCGCCGCCGCTCGACCCCACACGCAAAATCTACCCGGTCAGCTGCACCCAGCCGTTCGACCCGATGGGAAAAGGCAACCTCTGCTGTTCGTAGTGTGACGCAGGGGAGCGCTCCCGCGTGCGGTTGTTAACCTAACGGCACAATCTGCGCGGCTGGATGATTCTTACAGGAAGTCGCCAACGATCGAGGGGTGTGGCGCCCCCGACACGAATCGAACGTGTGACCTACCCCTTAGGAGGGGGTCGCTCTATCCACTGAGCTACGGGGGCGGCGGACAGCATTTTAGCTGATCGCGCATCCTGCTCCTTGGGTTAGCAAGCCGCCAACCTCCTGCATGCTGAATGCTGAATGCTGAATGCTGAATGCTGAATGCTGAATGCTGAATGCTGAATGCTGAATGCTGAATGCTGAATGCTGAATGCTGAATGCTGAATGCTGAATGCGCTTCATGCATGGCTGCGCGGTGAAACTTGCGCGCGCCGGCCCCATTCGCTCGGATATCATGGCGCCCGCGATGAAACGCTATCTCGTACTCACACTGCTCCGCGCCGCGCTGCTGGCGATGTGTGTAACTCCCGTCTACGCGCAGGACGACAACTTCACGCCATTTGTCATCAGCCAGGACGAGGTCGTCCATCGCATGTTGCGCATGGCGGATGTCGGCCCAGACGATTTCCTCATCGACCTCGGCTCCGGTGACGGCCGGATACCTATCGCCGCCGCAAAGCGCTACGGAACGCGCGGCCTTGGGGTCGACCTTGATCCCCCGCTCGTGGAGCTCGCCCGAAAAAATGCGGCCGCCGCGGGCGTGGCAGACAGGGTGAGCTTCGAGGTAAAGGACTTGTTCGACACCGACCTTTCGCGGGCCACGGTCGTGGCCTTTTACCTGCTGCCCGATGTGGCGATGCAGTTGCGACCCAAGCTGCTGCGGGAGCTCAAGCCGGGAACGCGCATCGTTGCGCACGACTACAACCTCGGGGACTGGCTGCCGGATGAGTGGACCTCGATCCGCGTGCCCGACAAGCCGGTGGCGCCGGTCGGCATCAGCCAGGTGTTCCTGTGGGTGGTGCCCTCGGACGCGCGCGGGCACTGGACCAGCGAAATCGGCGGCGAGCGCATCGCATTCGACATCGACCAGACTTTCCAGATCGTCCGCGCGCGGATCTCGGCCGACCGGCCGGAGATTGCCACGGACAACGGTCGCCTCGAAGTCAAGGCTGCAAGGCTGCTCGGGGAGAGCATCCATCTCGTAGTCTCGGGCCGCCTCGCGGGCCGCGACGGCATCCATCGTTTTGCCGGCCGGATCCGCGACGGGGCGATCGAGGGTGAGATCCTGACCGGCACGCGTTCGCCTGAGCGCACGGCCTGGAGGGCGCGGCGCCAATGATCCAGCGTGCGTTCGCCGCGGCCGTGCTTATCCTCTGCGCATTGATCCCGGCACAGGCGCAAAGCTGGGCGTGGGACGATGGGACCGTGCCTTTCGTCGTTTCTCCCGAAGAGGTCGTCGATCGCATGCTGCGCATTGCCGATGTCGGGCCGGGGGACTATTTAATCGACCTTGGCTCGGGCGACGGTCGCATCGTCATCGGCGCAGCGCAGCGGGGAGCCCAAGCGCTCGGCATCGATATCGACCCGTCGCTGGTCGCCAAGGCGCGAAACAACGCCGTTCATGCCGGAGTGGAGGCGCGTGCGACCTTTGCCGCCGAGGACCTGTTCAATACCAACCTGTCGGCGGCCACAGTCGTTACGATGTACTTGCTTCCCGAATTCAACCTCAAGCTGCGCCCCAAGCTGCTGGCGCTCAAGCCAGGCACGCGCCTGGTGTCGCACGACTGGAACATGGGCGAGTGGGAACCGGATGAAACCATCGAGCTGCGCACCCCGGAGAAACCGGTGGGCCTGGGCGGCAAATCGCGCGTGCATCTGTGGATCGTGCCGGCCGACGCGCGCGGGCATTGGGTGGTCGAAGTGCCGCAGCACGGAGGGCGCTGGGAGTTCGACATCGGCCAGCAGTTCCAGGCGCTAAGCGTCAGGGCTTCGAACGGCAGGGGCGGGCGCGACCTGACAGTTCGCGGTACCCGGCTGCGCGGTGCCGAAATCAAGCTGGCGATCACCGGGCTTGTCGGCGCCAAGGCGTGGAACCACCTGTTCAAGGGCACAATGAGCGGCGAGCGCATGACGGGCGAGGTGCTCGTATCGGATGGCGAACAAACACGGACGGTCCCATGGACGGCAACCAGAAGCAGATAGACGCGGCGCCCAGGCAGTTGTTGTCGGTGTTCGACGGCGTGTTCCTGATGGTGGGCATGGTGATCGGCGTGGGCATTTTCAAGGCGCCATCGGTGGTTGCCGGCAGCGTGTCATCGGGAACAGAGTTCCTGCTCGCGTGGCTCGCGGGCGGGTTGATCTCGCTGGCCGGCGCTCTGGTGTACGCCGAGCTTTCCTCGCGCCATGCGGACACCGGCGGCGAATACGCTTTCCTCTCGCGTGGCCTCGGCAAGGGGACCGCTTTCCTTTTTGCGTGGTCGCGGATTACGGTGATCCAGACTGGCGCAATCGCGGCGGTGTCGTTTGTATTCGGCGACTACGCCACCCAGATCGTGCCCCTGGGCCCGCACAGCGCTGCGATCTACGCGGCGTTGGGCGTGATCGGGCTGACGATGCTCAACTTGGCCGGCACCCTGCAGACGAAGTCGCTGCAGAAAGTCATGGAGACCCTCCTCATCGTCGGGCTGGTCAGCGTGGCAATCGGCGGAATAACGGTTGGCGGAATGGCGGTCGGCGGAATTGCGGTCGGCGGCCCCGCGCAGCCTGCCGCAGCGCCGGCTGTGTCGGCGGGCGGAACCTACGGCCTGGCGATGATTTTCGTGCTGCTCACTTATGGCGGCTGGAATGAGGCGGCCTACCTTGGCGGCGAGGTGCGTGACCCGAAACGCAATATGACGCGCATCCTCGTGTGGGGGATCGTCGCCGTCACCGCGCTCTACATGCTAGTGAATATCGGCTATCTGGCCGCGCTCGGGTTGGCGGGGATGAAGGATTCGAAAGCCGTGGCCGCCGACGTGATGCGCATGATCGCGGGTGACAAAGGCGCCATCCTGCTTGCGGTCATTGTTTGCGTTTCGGCGTTCACGACCATGAATGCGGCCATTTTCACCGGTGCGCGCACGAGCTATGCTTTCGGACGCGATTTCACAGCGTTTTCGCACCTGGGGCGCTGGCGCGAAGCGGGCAGCACGCCGGCCACTGCACTTGTGTGGCAAGGCGCAGTAACGCTGCTGCTGATCGCCGCGAGTGCGCTGACGCCGGACGGGTTCTCGGCAATGGTTGCCTACACGTCGCCCGTGTTCTGGACTTTTTTCCTGCTCACCGGGATCACGCTGTTCGTTTTCCGGGCACGGGACGCCCAAGGCGAGGCCCCCCCGTTCCGCGTACCCGGCTACCCGCTGGTGCCGGTCGCTTTCTGTGCCATGTGCGCTTACATGCTGTATTCCAGCATCGACTTCATCCGCGGCCCGTTCGGGCCGAGTTTCGGGGTGGCGGTGCTTGGCGGCTTGGCGGTGATGACCGCAGGCATCCCGATTTACCTGCTGACGCGCAAGCGCTGAACCGCGATGCTGCGCGCTGGCCTGTCGATCCTCCTTCTCCTTCTTGCACTGCCATCGCATGCGCAGGACTACGAGCGCGAAAAGCGCTGGGCTGACGAAATACTTCCTGCCTTGGTAGTGGGCGACGCGGTCTGGCTGGAAGGCTTGGGTGGGCGGAAATTCCTCGGCCTGTTCACCGAGACGAAGGAGGCGCCGGCCGCAGTGCTCCTCGTGCATGGGATCGGCGTGCATCCGGACCATGGCGTGATCGGCAGCCTGCGCTCGAGCCTTGCCGATGCTGGATTCACCACGCTGTCGATCCAGATGCCGGTCCAGCGCGCGGACGCTGGGGCGACCGATTACTTTCCCGCCGCCTTCCCGGATGCGGTGGAACGCATCCGCAGCGCCGGACAATGGCTGGGCGCGAAGGGATATCGCCGTGTGATCCTGCTGTCCCACAGCATGGGCAGCTGGATGAGCAACGTGTATTACGAACAGACCCCCGCCGCGCCATTTTCCGCATGGGTATGCCTGGGTCTGACGGGGGGATACGGCAGCCTTCGCAACGTGCACGTGCCGATGCTCGACGGTTATGGCGAAAGGGACTTGCCCAGCGTCCTGCGTGCCGACTGGCGCCGGCGCCTCGCGATTGGCTCGGTTCCCGGATCCCGCCAGGAAATGATCGCGGGCGCGGACCATTTCTATACCGGCAAGGAGAAGGAACTCACCCGCGTGGTGGACGATTTCATCCGCTCTGCGCTCCTTCGGGAAGCGAAGTGACCCTGACCGAGTTGCGTTACATCGTGGCTGTCGCGCGGGAGCGCCATTTCGGCCGCGCGGCGGAATCCTGTTTCGTTTCGCAGCCCACGCTTTCGGTCGCCATCAAGAAGCTCGAGGAAGAGCTTGGTTCGTCGCTGTTCGAGCGTGGTCCCGGCGAAGTCACCGTCACGCCCATCGGCGCGCTGGTGGTCGAGCAGGCCCAGCGCGTGCTGGAGGAAGCCGCGCGGATCCGCGAAATCGCGCAGGCCGGCGGGGATCCCCTCGTAGGCACGCTGCGCCTCGGGGCGATCTACACCATCTGCCCTTACCTGCTGCCCAAGCTGATCCCGATCCTGCGCCGTACAGCGCCCTCGATGCAGCTCATGATCCAGGAGAACTTCACCCACAAGCTGGCCGAATCGCTCAAGCAGGGCGAAGTCGACGCGATCGTCATCGCGCTGCCGTTTGACGAGCCGGGTATTGCCACGCGCGCCGTCTACGACGAGCCGTTCCTCGTCGCAATGCCGCAGGGCCATCCGTGGGAGAAGCGCAAGAGCGTGGCTGCGGACGAGCTGACCAAGGAAAGCCTGCTGTTGCTTGGTGCGGGCCATTGCTTCCGTGACCAGGTGCTCGAGTTGTGCGCTTCGGTGCGTCGCTCAGGCAGCGGCCTGCAACGCGCGCTAGAAGGCGGCTCGCTCGAGACGATTCGACAGATGGTGGCGAGCGGGGTCGGGCTCACGGTGCTGCCAAGTACTTCGGTGGGCGCCGGCGAGAGCCACAACGACCTGATCCGTGTGCGGCCGTTCAGCAAGCCCGTGCCAGAGCGGCGCGTCGCCATTGCGTGGCGCAAGAGTTTTCCGCGCCCTGAAGCGATCGAGGCGTTGCGCCAGGCGATCCTGGAGTGCGACCTGCCCCAGGTGCGCAAGATCAAGGGCGGCTGAAGCCGCTTT
>JBBQCV010000045.1:0-21561 GCA_038319115.1 Burkholderiales bacterium
ACAGAAATTGTCCGATAGTCGCGTGACGGACGCAATGGGCTTGGCATACTGCGGGCTTACGCTGGAGGAGCGCCATGAAGAACAACCCGATGCTGCTGCCGTTCATCAACCTGGGGCACGCGCTCGACCACCTGGTGATGCTGATCTTCCCGACCGTGGTGCTGGCGCTGTCGCGCGACCTCAACCGCCCGTACGCCGAGCTGTTGCCCCTCGCCCTCGGCGGCTTCATCGCATTCGGCGTGCTGGGCCTGCCGGCCGGGTGGCTGGGCGACCGCTGGAGCCGCTACAAGATGATGACGGTGTTCTTCTTCGGCCTGGGCGGGGCGCTGGTACTCACCGGGTTTGCCGTCGAAACCTGGCAGATCGCCGCCGGCCTCACGGTGCTGGGAATGTTCGCGGCGATCTACCACCCGGTGGCCACGGCGATGATCGTGGCCGATCCCAAGGTGATGGGCCGGGTGCTGGGCTGGAACGGCCTGTACGGCAACCTCGGCCTCGCCTTTGCGGCGGTGGTGTCGGGCTTCCTCATGGATTACTACGGCTGGCGCACGGCGTTCTTCGTGCCCGGCGCGATCTGCATGGCCGCCGGCATCGGCTGGCTCGCCTGGGTCAAGGACCCCGGCGCCATCATCAAGACCGGCAAGCGGGGGGCGCTGCACGTCGACACGCGCACCATGGTCCGCATCATCCTCGTGCTGCTCGTGGTGACCTCCTGCGGCGGGCTGATCTTCAACTCGACCACCATCTCGATGCCCAAGGTGTTCGACGAACGCCTCACCGCGCTGACCCATACCAGCCTCGGGATCGGCCTGCTGGTGAGCATGGTCTACACCATCGCCGCATTCTCGCAGGTGATCATCGGGCCGATGATCGACAAGCACGACCTGCGCACGCTGCTCCTGCCGATCGCGCTGTGCCAGGTGGTGCTGCTGTTCGCGGCCAGCCAGCTCGAAGGCTGGGCGCTGCTGGTGGTGGCGGTGCTCATGATGCTGGCGGTGTTCGGCCAGATCCCGCTCAACGACGCCATCGTCGGGCGCTATACGCCGGACGAGTATCGCTCGCGCGTGTTCGCCGTGCGCTACCTCGTCACCTTCGGCGTGGCGTCGATGGCGGTGCCGATGATCTCGCACTTCCACAAGACGAGCGGTTTTCGCAGCGTGTTCATGCTGCTCGGCGCGCTCGCCGCCCTGACGCTGGTGGCCTCGTTCTTCTTCCCGGGCCGGGCGGCGCTCAAGCGCCAGAGCGCGATGATGGCGCAACCCGCACAGCCAGCGCAGGCCATGCAGGCCTGAGCGGCAGGGCGGGGCGCGGCACGCCCCAATCGCGGTGCTATGATTATTTTTCCGCACCCCGACCCTCGCCCCACGCATGATCACTGTCACCAAACTCGCCCCCGCGCTCGGGGCGGAAATCAGCGGCATCAACGCCGCCGCGCCGATCGATGCGGACATCGTGGCGGCAGTGCGCGCCGCGTGGCTCGAGCACCTCGTGCTGCGCATCCGCGGCCAGTCGGTCAGCGACCCGCAGCTGCTCGAATTCAGCCGCCGCTTCGGCGAGCTCGACCCGCCGGGCCCCAACCCTTACGGCAAGCCGTTCCTGCCGCAGCATCCGGAGATGAACGTGATCTCCAACATCAAGGAGGGCGGCGCACCGATCGGCAACCTCGGCGACGGCGAGGCCATCTGGCATGCGGACATGACCTACATCGACAACCCGCCCAAGGCCGGACTGCTGTTCTCGCTCGAGATCCCGCCCGAGGGCGGCGACACATACTGGGCCAACATGTACCTGGCCTACGAAACCCTGCCCGCGCGCCTCAAGGCGGCGCTCGAGGGCCGCACGGCGGTGCACGACGCGACCTACAACAGCGCCGGCATGATGCGCAAGGGCTATAAGGAAATCACCGACCCGCGCGAGGCGCCGGGTGCGCGCCACGCCCTCGTCAAGACCCATCCGGAGACCGGGCGCAAGTGCCTGTTCCTTGGCCGGCGCAGGAACAGCTACGTACTCGGCCTGACGCTCCAGGCAAGTGACGCGCTGCTCGATGAGTTGTGGGCGCACGCCACCCAGGACCCCCTCACGTTCCGCCAGCAGTGGAAGGTAGGCGACCTCATGATGTGGGACAACCGTTGCACGCTGCACCGGCGCGAGTCATTCGATCCCAATGCGCGCCGCCTCATGCATCGCACCCAGATCAAGGGGGACTGGCCGGCCCCTGCCGCGTCCGCTGCCGCGTCCCCTGCCGCGTCCCCGTCCGCCGCGTAGGCGGCGACTTGCCCATGACTGAAAAGATTGCCCGCGTCGAAGTATTCGGCGTCGCCGTCCCGCTGGTGGGCGGTGGGTTCAAGAATGCCTACCTCACCAAGACGGTGCAGAAAAGCGCCGTGGTGCGCATCACCTCCGCCCATGGCGCGACGGGGCTGGGCAACATCGACCCTTCGCCGGGCTATTCGATCGAGACCATCGACCAGTCGCTCGCCGCACTGCGCGGCACGCTGGCCGCCGCCGTGACCGGCATGGACGCGCTCAACGTGCATGCCGTGCTCGCGCGCCTCGACGGTTGCATGGAAGGGTTCTTCGACGCCAAGGCCGCCATCGAAATGGCCTGCGTGGACCTCGCTTCGCGCGTGTACGGCGTGCCGGTGAGCACCTACCTGGGTGGCGCCGTGCGCGAGGAGTTCATCTTCAACGCATGGATCGGCATCGTTTCGCCCGATGAGGCGGCCGCAGAAGCCAAGAAGTGGTTCGACCGCGGCTTTCGTTCCGCCAAGATCAAGGTTGGCGGCAACATCGAGGCCGACCGCGAGCGCGTCAAGGCAGTGCGCGAGGCGGTCGGCGCCGGCATGGCGCTGCGCATCGATGCCAATGCCGGGTACGACGTCGCTACGTCCATCAAGCTGGCGCGGCTCATGGTGCCATTCGAGCTTCAGCTCATCGAGCAGCCGGTGGCGGCCGAGGACATCGAGGGGCTGGCGCGCGTGCGGCGCGAGGCCGGCGGCGTGCCCATCATGGCCGATGAGGCCATCGTTGACCATCGCACGCTGATCGACGTGATCCGCGCCGGCGCGGCCGACATCGTCAAGCTCAAGGTCATGAAGAACGGTGGGTTCCTGCGGACCCAGCGCATGGCGGCCACCGCCGAGGCTGCCGGCATCCGGGTGGTGATCGGTCACGGGTTCGGCCTCGGGGTCAACACGATGGCCGAGATCCAGTTCGCCTCGACCTCGATGAACATCCTTGACGGGCTGGAATGCGTGGGCCCGCTCAAGACCTCCGACGACATCACCACCGAGAAACTCGACCTGTCCTCGGGTCGCCTCAGGCTGCGGGCCACCGCGCCGGGGTTGGGCGTCGCGCTCGACGAGGCCAAGCTCGAGCGCTACCGGTTCGGATGAAGGAGTGAAACGATGAAGGTGATGCGCGCGATCGGGTCGGGTTTCCTTGTGGCGCTGTTGTTGGCCACCGCTGCGGCCGCGCAAGGCTATCCCGCCAAGCCGGTCAAGGTGCTGGTGCCTTTCGCACCCGGTGGCACCGCAGATATCGTGGCGCGCCTCGTGTCATCCAAGCTCTCCGAGGAGCTGGGCCAACAGTTCGTGATCGAGAACCGCGGCGGGGCCGGTGGCACCATCGCCGCTGCCATGGCCGCCAAGGCACCGCCCGACGGCTACACGGTCCTGGCGGCCCACCAAGGCGTGGCCTTCAACGTCACCCTCTACACCAAGCTGCCCTTCGACACCGTGAAGGAGCTCATGCCGCTGGCGATGATCGGGCCAACACCCAATGTGCTGGTGGTGACTAACTCGTTTGCGCCGCGCACGGTGCCGGAGTTCCTCGCTTATGCGCGCGCCAATCCCGGGGCGATCGCCTACGGATCGGGCGGCGTCGGCAGCGCCGGCCACCTTTCGGTCGAACTGCTCGAGGGCCTGACGCGCACCAGGCTCACCCATGTGCCGTACAAAGGCTCCGGACCGGCGCTCGCCGATCTCGTGTCGGGCCAGATCCAGGCGATGATCCTCACCTTGCCGGCGGCGGTGAGCTATATCAAAAGCGGCAAGGTCAAGGCTATCGCCACTTCGGGGGCGAAACGCTCGCCCGCGATGGCGGACCTGCCCACCATTGCCGAGGGCGGGGTGGCTGGTTACGAGTACGCGCCGTGGTACGGCTGGTTCATCCCGGCCGGCACGCCGCGCCCGGTGGTCGAGCGGCTCCACCAGGCGATCAACAAGGTGATCTCGGCCCCGGGCCTGCGCGACCAGTTCATCGGGCTGGGCCTGGAGCCCGAGCCCATGAGCCAGGAGCGGTTCGCCGAAATCTTCGCCGCCGACATCACCCGCTGGGGCGGGATCATCCGCGGCCTGGGCCTCAAGGCGGACTGAACGACGCCGGCGGGCGCTGCCGCGGCGTCACCCCCTGCCGCACGAGCGTTTCGCGCAGGTCCTTGCCGGTCTTGAAATGCGGCACGCACTTGGCCGGCACCTGCACGCGCTCGCCCGTGCGCGGATTGCGGTTGAGGCGCTCCGCGCGGTGGGTGATCCCGAAACTGCCGAAGCCACGGATCTCGATGCGGCCGCCTTCGCGCAGCGCGCGCGCCATCGCGTCGCAGATCAGCGTCACCGCCAGGTGCGCGTCGTTGGGCTGCAGCCCCGGCACGCGTCCGTCGAGGCGCGCAATAAGGTCGGATTTCTTCATTTTGATTCCCCCGTCAGGGCATGTTCGCCCTCGCAGCGCGCCCCACTCGGTGCGTTGCCTCACACAGTGAGTTTTACCGGGTGTTTCGCGGTTTCGCGCACGCCGAATGTGGCCTAGCGTACTTACTCTTGTCACACCCGGGGCGCACCATGGCGTGGGTTTCCGCGTCATGTCCGGCAGGATGGAGAGGTTCGATGGCGATCAAACAGTACTTGTTGTTCGTGGCGCCGAGCAAAGCCGAGCGCAAGATGTTCATCGCCTCGTTCGCCTCGAGCGACGACGCGGTCGACACCGCGCGCAAGCTCAAGGGCGAGTCATCGACGATGCGCTGGCAGGTGATCGACTCGATCACCGCTGCGTGCGTGGCGGAGCACGGTGGCGAGCCGGCGCACTGACCCTGCCGCAAGCGGTTCGAACTTCGCCTGGTCTATCCCGGGAAGCGCGGGAGCGCTGTCAAACAACTCGGGCTGGATCATCCGGGGGCGCGGGGGCATGCGCCGCAGGTACGGGTCGCGGCAAGGTTTTTAACCGCCGGCCGGCCAGCCGCGGCAGGGCCTTGCTGAGCAGCTGGAACACCGCCGGGTCGAAGCCGCGCGGGCGCACCCCGGCAAGCTCCTCCACCTCGGTCGCGGTGCGTGCGCTGCCGAGCAGTTGCCACTGGTCGAACACATGCACCGTGCGGCCTTCGCGCACGCCCACCGCCCCGGCGTAGGGCCACGGCTGCAGGCGCAGCGTCGCCACCGCGGTCAGCGCGCGCGCAAGGTTCTGCGGGCGCGAAAGCATGCAGGCTTGGGCCTCTGCGCCGCAGGTGCGGCACGCCGCGCGGTCGAGCCCCAGCAGGCCATGGCAGACGCCCTTGTCATTTGCCAGCCGCGTGAGCGTGTTCCTTGCCTTGCGCTCCGAGGCGAACAGGCCGAACAGCGCCTGCCCGCGCGCCACGACCTCCTCGGCCGGCGCCACGTGCGCGACCTGCCACGGCGAGTCGGGGTCGACGCGGATCGACCAGCACGGCGCGCCGCCGGCCGGGCCGGGTGCCGCATTCGCCTGTTCGAGTGCGATTTCCGCCAGGCGGGAGGAAAGCTCGCCGTCGCATTCCTGCCATTCGATGTTGCGCACGTCGTAGGCGACTTGCGCGCCGCGCGCCGAGATCCGGTCGAGGCGGAAATAATCGCGCACTTCGCGCCGCAGATTGGCCGCGCGTGCGATGCGCAGTGCGTTGCCTTGCCGGTCGCGCATGGCATACACGCCGGGTTTTTCGGGCAGCGCGAGGACGAGGTCGAGCTCCAGATGCGGCGGCAGCAGCGGCTCGGCGAGCAGCTTGTCGATGGCCGCGCGCGCCACCGGCGCCGGCACTCGCGCCTCCAGCACGCGCCAGAACTGGCGCAGCACGAGCGCATCGGGCAGCGCTCGATGGCGCGTTCCGCACGCCAGCCCGTGCCGCTCGATGAGCGCGTCGAGGTGGTGATTCGCCTCGTGCGGGAACAGCTTGCGCGAAAGCATGACGGTGCACAGGGCCGGCGCCTCGAACGCAACACCGGCGCGCGTGAATTCCGCCTTGAGGAACGCGTAGTCGAAGCGCGCGTTGTGCGCAACGACCATGCGCCCCGCCAGCAGCCCGGCGAGATGGGTCGCGACTTCGGCGAAGCGCGGGGCCGCGTAAAGCTCCCGGTCGGTCACGCCATCGACGGCGCGCTGCGCGCGCGGCAGGCGCCCGGGGTTGACCAGCGTCGACCATTCGGTCTGGATCCCGTCCGGGTCGAGCGTGACCACGCCGATCTCGGCCACCCGGTGGGTCGACGGCCCCAGGCCCGTGGTTTCCAGGTCGACGAATGCGATGCGCCTTGCCGTGATCGCCATATATGTACGAATATACAGTAGTCGGTGGACACGTTGCAAGACGCAAGGCACGAGGTGGAAGGCGGTCGTCCCTGCGCGCGGCGCTGTCACGCTCCCGTAACATTCAGCGGGTTACACTGGTTGCTCGCCTTAAAAGAACACACCATGCCGGGCAACGAGCACCTCTCCAAACAATACGACCTCGACCTCGACGGGCTGCGCTCGCTCGTGCTCGGGATGGGCGGACTGGTCGAATCGCAGATCCGCAATGCGCTGGAAGCATTCGCCACCGGCGACATCGCGCTGGCCGACCGCGTGATCCGGGGCGATGAGGAAGTCGATGCGTACGAAGTCAGCATCGATAGCGATTGCGCCCACGTGATCGCCCGGCGCCAGCCGGCCGCCGCGGACCTGCGCATGATCATGTCGATCAGCAAGGCGGTCACCGACCTCGAGCGAATGGGCGACGAAGCCGAGAAGATCGCGCGCATGGCCAAGTCGATCCATGCCGCCGGCCGCGGCCCGCTCGACCGGCTGCCGCGCATCCGCCACGTCGCCGACATCGCGCTCGGCATGTTGCGCCAGTCGCTCGATGCGTTTGCGCGGCTGGATGCCCACGAGGCATCCAACGCGGTGCGCGCCGACGCGGCCATCGACGACGAATTCCGCGCCATCCTGCGCCAGCTCATCACCTACATGATGGAAGACCCGCGCACCATTTCGACCGCGCTGGAGATCGTCTGGGTGGCCAAAGCTATCGAGCGCATCGGCGACCACGCCAAGAACATGGCCGAGTACGTGATCTACGTGGTGGAAGGCACCGACGTGCGGCATACGGGGCTGGGCATCGAGCGCGACGGGACCGCCTGATCCCATGGCCAGCCGGATCCTGGTGGTCGAGGACGAGCCGGCCATCGTCGAGCTGATCGTCGTCAACCTCGAACACGCGGGCCACACGGCGCTGCGGGCCGGCAACGTCGCCGAGGCCGAGCAGCACCTGCGCGGCGCGCTGCCCGACGTGGTGCTGCTCGACTGGATGCTGCCGGGGGAATCGGGCTACGCCTTCCTCAAACGCCTGCGCGGCGACAAGCGCACACGCGAACTGCCGATCATCCTGCTGACCGCGCGCGCCGGCGAGCCCGACAAGGTGGCCGGCCTCGAGGCGGGGGCCGACGACTACCTCACCAAGCCTTTCTCGACCCGCGAGCTGCTGGCGCGCATCAAGGCGGTGCTGCGCAGGCGCGCGCCGCAGAGCACGGGCGAACCCGTTTCGATCGGCGGCTTAAGCCTCGACCCCTCCGCGCATCGCGTCAGCGCGGGAGGACAAGCGCTCGAGCTGGGGCCGACCGAGTTCCGCCTGCTGCATTTCTTCATGACCCATCCGGAGCGCATCTATTCGCGCAGCCAGCTGCTCGACCAGGTGTGGGGCGACCACGTGCACATCGAGGAGCGCACGGTCGACGTGCATATCCGCCGCCTGCGCAGCGCGCTGGCCGCCAGCGGCCACGACCGGCTGATCGAAACGGTGCGCGGATCGGGTTACGGCCTGCGCGCCGGCTAGACAGGGCGTGGACGGCGCCTTTGCATGGACGCTGGTGGCGCTCGGTGTGGCTGGGATTGCGCTGCTGGCGCTCGCCTACCAGCTGGTGCAGGCTCGGCGGCTGCGCGCCTGGCTCGAGGATCCGCGCCGGCGCACCTCGCCCGAGGCGATCGGCGCATGGGACCGCGTCTTCGCGATGCTTTACCGGCGCGAGCGCGGTCATGCGCGGGACAACCGCCGCCTGCGCGAACTCGTGGTGCGCGCAACGCAGGCGGGCCGTGCGTTGCCCGACGCGGTGGTGGTGCTCGACGCGGCCGGCCGGGTCGAGTGGTGCAACGACCGCGCCACGCATTACCTGGGCATCGACCGCCGTCGCGATACCGGGCGGCCGATCACCAACCTCGTGCGCGACCCGGATTTCATCCGCTACATGGATTCGGGCGCCTTTTCCGAGGCCCTGGCGCTGCGCCCGTCGCGCAGCCCGGAGCTTGCGCTGTCGATGCGGCTCGTCGACTATGGGCGGCGCCGCAGGCTGCTCCTTTGCCGCGATGTCACCCAGGAAAGCAAGGTCGAGACGATGCGGCGCGATTTCGTCGCCAACGTCTCGCACGAACTGCGCACCCCGCTCACGGTTCTCTCGGGATTTCTCGAGACGGTGCGCGACCTCGACCTCGACGCCGAACGCACGCGCAAGTACGTCGAGCTCATGTCCAGCCAGGCCGCGCGCATGCAGCGCATCATCGAGGACCTGCTGGAGCTCTCGGCGCTCGAGTCCGCGCCCGCGCCGCCGCGCCGCGAGCGAGTGGCAATGGCCGATCTGCTCGAGCAGGTGCGCGCCGAGGCCGAGGCGCTGTCGGCGGGACGGCACCGCATCACGCTCA
The DNA here is from genome assembly GCA_038319115.1 of Burkholderiales bacterium. Taxonomy (GTDB): domain Bacteria; phylum Pseudomonadota; class Gammaproteobacteria; order Burkholderiales; family SG8-39; genus SZAS-79. The sequence continues at coordinate 8,947 of JBBQCV010000045.1, forward strand.
GGATCGAGGGCGACTACGACCTGCTGGGCGCGGAAACCGAGGTCGCCAGCGCATTCGGCAACCTCGCCGGAAATGCGGTGAACTACACCCCGCAGGGCGGGGAGGTGCGCCTTGCCTGGCGCGCTTCGCCGGCTGGCGCGGAGTTCTCGGTGGAGGACACCGGCATCGGCGTGGACGCCGCGCAGGTGCCGCGCCTGACCGAGCGCTTCTATCGCGTTGATCGCAGCCGCTCGCGCGAAACCGGCGGCACGGGCCTGGGCCTGGCGATCGTCAAGCACGCTCTGGCCCGCCACGACGCACGCCTCGAGATCGCCAGCGAGCCCGGCAAGGGCAGCCGCTTCAGCGCGCGGTTCCCCGCGTCGCGCCTCGTTCCGGTCCCCTGAGGAAACGCGATTTCAGGACTTTAAGTTTCAAGAGCAAGCAACGGCGGGCCTCTCGTGTCAAAAATGTGCTGGTACCAGTACATTCGAGCGGTCGTCAGGCCGGCCGCTTGGGGACATTGCGCTCCAGCGCACGCGCGATGCGCAGCAGGTCGCGCGGCGTGATGTCCTCGATCATCGAGCGCCACAGCGGCGACATCTGCACCTTGGCCAGCGCCTGCCGCAGTTCGTCCTCGGTGTAGTCCATGGCGAGGGCCCAGCGCTCCTCCTCCGAATGCTCGCCCCAGGTCACCGGGCGGATCAGGCCTTCGTCGTCGTGGCGCACGTCGTTTACGCGGTCGGTGACCTGCCTCACCTCGAAGTCCGCCGCCGACGGTGCCTGGAGCATCGCGAGGATCGCCTCGAGGTTGCGCTCCGCGGGATCGAGCCAGCCGAGGTAGCGCCCCGGCTCGAGCACCGCCGGCATGCGCGGGCACACGTAGTCGAGCAGGCCGTTCTGCGGCACGGTGATGATCGAGAACGAATCGAACGCGGCCGCGCCTGGGCCGCTCCAGCGCTCCCAGAGGCCGGCAAAGCAGATTTCGCCCGCGTTGCGCGGCTGAACGTAATAGGCCTGCTGGCCGTCGCGGCCGCCGTGCTTGGCGAGGTTCTTGAATCCATACCAGCCCGAGGCGGGCACGAGGCAGCGCGCGCGCCGCAGCGGGCCGCCGTACAGCCGGCTCATGGCGACCTTGTCGCTGCGCGCGGTATGCGTGCTGAGGTCGGTGGAGGGCGTTGGGGAGGTGCGTGGCACGAGGCCCCAGCGCGCCTTCACCAGCATCGGCCGCTGGTTGGGCCGCCGGATCACGATCGGCACCGCCGCGCCCGGGGCGATGTTGTAGCGCGCGCGGATGGGCCGCTCGAAGCCGACCGGTTCATCGAGGAAAGGCCGGCCGCGCAGCGCCCAGTGGGTGCGATCGAGGTTCGCGGCGTACAAGGTGTAGCGTTCGCACATACTGGATGAATATACATAGGCGCGCGCAAAATTGCAGCCACCGGATCGCGCATAGCCCGCCGCCGCGCCGTCAGGTAAGCGTTGTCGCGCGGCCTGCCCTGCGGCGCTGGGGGCCCGCCCAATCGGTAAAATCGGCGCATGTGCTATTCCGCGATGGTCGAGCAGAACCTCAAGAAACTGGCGCGCATGGTGGCCGCCGAGGTGGACTTCGCCGCCGTGGAGGAGCTGTTCACTCTGCGCCTGGCCGACGACTCGATCAAGGTGGGGCGCGCTCTGGAGGCGAATTTCGACGCGCCTGCCTCGCCTGCCGAGGAGCGCATCAGGGCGCTCATCGACCAGCATCGCACCCGCGTGCGCAGCGCCCTGGAGACATCGCTCTTCGCGTTGCGCAAGCGCCTCGCGGGCGCCGAGCGCACGCTCGCGCTCAAGCAGACTAAAAAGGCGCTCGAAGACCAGCGTATCGCGACGCGCAAGATCGAGTGGACGATGGGCAAGCTCGCCGATCTCGGGCGCACCGAGCCCGCCGAGGCCGATTCGCGCATCTTCCCCTTCTGGTACGCGCCGGTGGTCATCATGCAGGACGGCCGCCGTACGCTGCGCCCGATGCGCTATCACTGCCGCCCCAACGGCAAGCCGGCCTCCTACGACCGCAGGTACGACGGGTTGTACAACGCGCGCCGCGACAACCTCGAAGGCTTCTGGAAGAACATCTTCGGCCGCCATCACGCGATCCTGGTGGCCAAGAGCTTTTACGAGAACGTGGCGCTGCACGATTTCGAGCGGCGCGCGCTGGGAGAGGGCGAGAAGCCGCAGAACGTGGTGCTGCATTTCAACCCGCGCGTCTCCGCGCCGATGCTGGTGGCCTGCCTGTGGGATCGCTGGCAGGCGCCGGGTGAGACCGACCTGTATTCGTTCGCGGCGATCACCGACGAGCCGCCACCTGAAGTGGCGCAGACCGGCCATGACCGCTGCATCATCCCGCTCGAGCCGCGAGTGGTGGACGCATGGCTGTCCCCGCAGGAGGACCGCAAGGCGCTCGCGGGCCTGCTCGATGAGCGCGAGCGTCCTTATTTCGAGCATCGTCGCGCTGCATAGGCCTGCAGGGGAGGCTTCCTCCGGGCCCGCCGGGGCGGTGCCTGGCGTGTAGGCGCCTTCCTACGACGCTACCGGATTGCGGCCTATAACCTGGCGCGGGCGCTTAACGCATCATGCTGGGGTAGCGTCGCAAATTCGCGGCGCAAGGCCGAAAAGCGAGAGGAAAAAACCATGAACATGAACGAAACCATCAACAGTGCGGCCGACACTGCGGCCGTGAAGGCACAGCCGCTGGTCGATCGCGTCAAGTCGATGGCGTGCGATGCCACCGACAAGGCGAGCATCATGAAAGACGAGGCCAGGGACTGGCTCTCGATCCAGGGCGAGCAACTGTCGGCCCGGCAGAAACAGGCCGTCGACAGCACCGCGAATTACATTTCCGCCAACCCGTTCAAGTCGATTGGGATCGCAGCCCTGGCCGCGCTGGTGATCGGCCGCCTGATGCGCTGAGCGAGCGCTGAAAACAACGCATGCCGCCGGGCGCCAGCCCGGTGCATGCGTTCATCGGGCCCTGAATCCTCGTGCCCCTGTCATTTCGGTGGCGGCGGCGGTTCGGCGAACGTACGCACCCTGAAACGGCCATCGTCCCGGAACAGGAAAGTTTCCAGGAAACGCACCGATCCGTCGTGCCGCGCGAAGTGCCTGGCCGGTGCGGTGAACGGCGCCGCGCGGCGCACGCTGGCGAGCGCCACTTTTTCCAGTTCGCGATACCCGTTGGAGCGGCTGACCAGCACGCCGGCCAACCGCCCGTCGCGGTCGATCGTCACCTCCACGACCACGATCGACTTGAACACCTGGGGCAGGGCCTCGCCGAACACCTCCGGGCTGGTTTGCATGATGCGTTGCGCGAAATCCTTCTTGTAAGCCTCCAGCGAAGCGGCCGGGACCGGCGTGCCCCGCGCGAGCAGCACCGGCGCGGCCGGCTCCGCGGCGGGAGGACGCGCGTCGTCCGGCGCCGGCTTGCCGATCACGCTGGGTGCGATGCCGGGGTCCGGGGCGGAACAGGAAACAAGGAGCAGGGCGAGCAGCGCGGGCAGGATGGGGGTCATGGGATACCGGGGGAACTCGGGGCGTGCGCATTGCAGCCGCTTTTCATGCCGGGTTCAACCGGCGCATGCGGGACTGAATGCCCATCGGCGGAGGGCGCGGCAACGGTTGGAAATTGCCGCCGCGCTCCGCCTGTTCCTGCAGTTACCCGCCCTGGAGCTTGGTGAGTTCCTGCAGCACTTCGGCCGGGTCGGGCAGCACGCCGGCGGCATAGGTGTGGAATGCGCGCACCACGCCCTCGGGGTCGATGATCGTCACCGAGCGCGCGGGATGGCCGCCTTCGGCATTGAGGATCCCGAGTGAAGCGGAAACCTTTCCCTGCGGGCAGTAATCCGCCATCAGCGGGTAGCCGATGCCGCCCAGGCTGGCCGACCACACTTTGAGCGAATAGACCGGATCGCACGACAGGCCCAGGAGTTGGGCGCCTTTTGCATCAAATTGTTTCAACGCACGGTTGAAAGACGAAGTCTGGTTCGTTCATCCGCCCGTGAATGCAAACGGGTAGGCCGAGATCACCACCCATCGCGAACCGCGGTACTGCGCCAGCGAGATCTCGCTTGCGTCGTGTGCCTTGAGCTTGAAGTCCTGTGCCGCCTTGCCGATTTCAGCCATTTTATTTTCTCCGGGTTGGAAGTGCTGCGCGACTAGGATACCCGATGCGGTTTCCGGCAGTACTGCCCCTATACGACCTTGCGCCCGCTGATGAGCCGCAGCAGCACGATCACGATGGCGATGACGAGGAGGACGTGGATGAAGCCGCCGATGGTGACTGACGACACCATTCCGAGCAGCCAGAGGATGAGCAGGACGACGGCGATGGTATAGAGCATGGGAGTTCCTCGAGGTTTGTTGGGTTGATCGGTTCCCGGCACATCGCCGAGTTGAGCCACAGTACCCGAGCCCGCGTTAATACTCAGTTCGCTCCCGTACAGAGCCGCTCACTTGCGCCCGAGGTCGGTAATGCCTTCGGCCACCAGTTTGGTCCGGTTGGACACCAGCAGGATGTCCGGCCCGACGCGCACATAGCGGTGGCCTGTGGGCGGCTTGCCGAGTTTGGCAACCAGTGCGGGCGGCAGGTCAAAGCGGATCGCACCCGGCGGCAGGGGTTTGCCCACCGTCCATTTCCTCGGCTGCGTAGGCGCCGCGCAGCCATCGTCGTGCTTCGCGAAGCCGATCGGGCAGTTGCCCGCGCGCATCTGCTCGTTGTAGAACCCGCGCACCGCACCCCAGTGGCGATCGCCGAAAAAGGCCGCTTTTTCGCGCGCAACGCCCGGCGCGCTCGTGAGGGCCAGTGCCAGACCCACCAGCAAACTGCGAATCATTCCCGACGTTTTCACTCTGTGCCTGAATCCCGTTCACGCGAGGGGCCGGTTCCGGACGCCTGACACACACGGGCGCCGGGCCAGCTTCGCTGCCAGTCCCGATTTTCGCCGATTGGGGTGGGTCGTGCCACTTCCAGGGTGTAACGGGGCCGGTGAAAGCGCACCGGCCCGCCGCCCCGGGCAACGGCTGCCCGGGGAATGAAGCGGCTAGCCGAGGTTCTTGGCGGCGAAGTCCCAGTTGGCGAGTTGCCAGAAATTTTCGACATACTTGGGGCGCTCGTTGCGGTAGTCGATGTAATAGGCGTGCTCCCAGACGTCGCAGGTGATGAGCGGCGTCTCGTCCCACAGCAGCGGGTTGTCGGCGTCGTCGCTGTTCTTGATCGCCAGCTTGCCGTCCTTGCCTTTCACGAGCCACGTCCAGCCCGAGCCGAATTTCGTCGTGCAGCTGGCCTTGAACTTCTTTTCGAATTCGTCGAACGAACCGAACGCGGCGTCGATCGCCTGCGCGAGCTTGCCCGCAGGCTTGGCGCCCTTGGGCGTGAGCGAGTTCCAGTAGAAGTCGTGGTTCCAGATCTGCGCGGCATTGTTGAAGATGCCGCCCTTGGCTTTCTTCACCACGTCGGGCAGGGCCATGGACTCGAACTCGGTGCCCTTGGCCAGTTCGTTGAGCTTGTTGACATAGGCGCGGTGGTGCTTGCCGTGGTGGTACTCGAGCGTTTCCTTCGAGATGTGCGGGGCGAGCGCATCGATGCGAAAGGGCAGGGGCTTCAGTTCAAATGGCATGGGGGATCTCCTGGTGGGAAAAGGGTGCGATGCGATCGAACCAAGGGAAAGGAATCGAATTCGCCAATTGGATCGACAACGAAATAGGTGCTTTCGTTCACCCCATTTTTAGCATACCTGCGCCGGTTGCGAGCGCCGGCGATCCGGGCTAGGCGGCGCGCAGCACCGCGCGGCGAGGATTCAGTCGCGCCGCAGCCGCATCTCGTAGGCAAAGGCCGTGGCCGCGTGGAGCGAGTCCGACACTTCGAGCAGCCGGTCCGTAGAGTCGAAGTAATACCGCCGCACGCGCAGGCCGATGGCAGGCGCGGAGCCGGCCGTGCCCGGGGCTGTGCCCTCGGACGTGCCCTTGGCCGGGCGGGCTGGGCCGAGGGCGGCGGCCTCTGCTTCGCCCAGCGGGACGGCCTCGATGCGCTGGTCGATGCGCGCGATGCGCACGCCGAGTTCCTGCTCCACCATCGGGTAGATCGCGCCGGCCGAGCGCGGAATGCGCATGGCCAGGCCGGCCAGGGCTTCGTGGAGGTACACGGTGATGAGGCACAGCGGGATCGCGATCCCGGGTTTACGCCGCACGCCCGACAGCCGCACCCATGCCTGTCCGCGGCGGCAGCCCAGCACGGCGAGGTCTTCGCCGGCAGCATGGATGCTTTCGCGCCGCTGGATGACGAAGCGCGTGTCGGTCGCATAGCGAAACAGGTCGGCGGCCGAGCTGAGTGGCAGGCTGAAGGCGGTGGAGGTGCCCGCGGCGGCGACGGTTGAGCCCGCGCGCGGGCGGCGCGTGATGAGGCCTGCCTCGCGCAAGCGCCGCAATGCCTCGCGCGCCGTGTAGCGGCTCACGCGGTATTTCTTGCACAGGGCCGCTTCGGTGGGCAGCGAGTCCCCGATCGACAGGGCTCCCGAGGTGATGCGCTCACCGAGCGCCTTGGCGATCTGCTCGTAGCGGTGTTGTTTCACTGCCAGTGGCGCAGGCCGGTCACCCGACCGCGCGGCTGGCCCGAAGCGCTGCGATGCGTTGGGCGTCATAGCCCAACTCGGACAGCAGCGCGTCGGTATCGGCGCCCAGCGAAGGCGCCGCCCGCCGCGGCAGCTCCGCGCCGCCCACGCGGATCGGGTTCGCCACCAGGCGCGCGGTACGGCCGTCGGGGTACGCGTACTCGGCGATGCCGCCGCGCTCTGCGACAAAGGGGTTGTCGAGCGCCTGGGCGATGTCGTTCACCGGCGCGACCGGCACCTTGCCCGCCAGCCGGGCCAGCCACGCCGCCGTGGTGTCGCGCGAGAACGCCTCGTCGAGCATGACGGTGATCTCGTCGCGGTGCGCAAGCCGCGCAGCGAAATTCTCGTAGCGCGGATCCTCAGCCCATTCCGGGCGGCCCAGCTCCCGGGCCAGCACACCCCAGAACTTCTCCTTGTTGCACATGATGAAGATCCAGCCGTCGCCAGTGCGATAGAGCTGGCTGGGCACGAGCGACGGATGCGCCGAGCGCTTCTCACGGCCCTGCACCGCGCCGGCGTTGAGGTACCACGCCCCGGGATAGTTGAGGTTGAACAACGCGAGGTCGAACAGGCTGGTGTCGAGGTCGCGGCCGCGCCCGCTCTGGCGTGCGCCGTTGATTCCCGCCAGCAGGGCGAAGCACGCGGTGAGCCCGGTCATGAGGTCCACCACCGAAAGGCCATAGCGCTCCGGCGGGCCGGCCGGGTCGCCGGTGAGCGACATATGGCCGGTTTCGGCCTGCATGAGGTAGTCGTAACCCGGCCATGCGGCGCGCGAGCCCTCGCGCCCGTAGGCCGAGAGGTGGGAGCACACGATGCGTGGGTTGACCTCAGCCAGCGCCGCATAGGTGAGGCCGAGCTTTTCGGGCAGGTCGCCGCGCAGGTTGTCCACCACGCCATCGGCGGTGCGCGCGAGGTCACGGAACACCGCCATGCCCTCGGCCGAGCGCAGGTCGAGCGCGACCGAGCGCTTGTTGCGGTTGAAGGTCTGGAAGAACTGGCTGTCATCGGGCCCGAAGAAATGCGGGCCGACGCGGCGGCCCACATCGCCACCTTCGCGCAGGTTCTCGACCTTGATGACTTCGGCGCCGAGGTCGGCCAGGTACACCGTGCCCGCCGGCCCGGCGCCGTATTGCTCGACCGCGAGCACACGCAGGCCCGCCAACGGCAGCGCTTGGGCCATCGGCAGCCCGTCGGCCATCGGCAGCTTATCGGTCGGCGGCAACGCATCGGCCATCGGCAGCGCCCCTGCCGGCGGCAGCTTAGCGGCCATCGGGACCGTCGCCAACGAGCGCCTCTTCCAGCGAGCGCGCCGATGCGCCGTCCAGGCCGAGCACCGCGTCGCGAATGCGCCCTGCGCGCGCCGGCGTCACGCAGCCGGTGGCGTTCTGCATGAATTTCTCCACCACTTCGGCGTTCGCCATCGGGCGATCGGCGCTGCCGCGATTGACCTGCTCGCGATGGCGCAGTTCGCGCCCGTCGGCCAGGCGCACCACGACTTCGCCCGAGTAATGCTCGGGAAACCCCGCATCCGGATCGACCTGGTAACCCACCTTGGCGGCGAGGGCGAGGGTGGCGGGGTCGCGCAACGCATCGGCGTGCAACTCGTCCAGCCCGAACCGGCCGTGGCGCAAGCTGGCCGCGATCGTATAGGGAACGCTGAAGCGCGCATCGTAATCGTTGGCCGGGCGCTGCTTGTTGGCGGCCGGCTCGCACACGGTCTTGACGACTTCGGCAGGCACCAGCGCGGTAATCGAGGCGATGGATGCTGCATCGGCATCGAGCCCGCCGCGGCGCAACGCAATGGCCGCGTCGGCAAACGAATGGACGAAATGGCAGGCGGGGAAAGGCTTGACCGCTACGTTCATGGTTTCCCAAATGGATGCGAGGCCCGCAGTGGCGCGCGCGTAGTCGCAACCGGCGTCAAGAGCGCCGAGGTGGGTTTTGTACAGGCCGAAGCGGCCTTCGTACGCCGCAGCCGGGGCGACGAAGCCGCGCCGCGCCATGGCTGCGGCGGTGATCCCGCCGACCCCCGCCCAGCCGGCGTGGAAGCGCTTGGTCCACGAGCCATCCTCGAGGAATTCGAGGCTGCCCGCGGCGGTCGACAACGCCACGCCCTGCGCATTGACCAGTTGCGCGGCATCGAGTGCGTGGAGCTTGCCGGCCGCGAGCGCGCTGGCGAATGCGCCGATGACTCCGGTGGGATGGAACCCGACCTGGTGGAACGCCCCCCTTGCGACCGCCCCCAGCCGCGCTCCGGCCTCGAGCCCGGCCACATAAGCCACCAGCAGGTCGCGGCCGGGCCGGTCGAGCTCGGCGGCCACGCCCAGCGCCGCGGGCAGCACACCCACGCTCAGGTGGACGATGGATTCGCTGTGGGTGTCGTCGAAATCCAGCCCATGCATGAGGATGCCGTTGGCGAGCACCGCGTCGCGCAACGGAAAACGACGCGTCACGCCGAGCACGCCGCGCGGCCCGCTGCCGCCGAGGTCGGCGACGGCGCCGAGCGCCACTTCGGCAAAGTCGAAGCGCCGCGCTGCCAGGCCGCAGCCGATCGCGTCGAGCATGAGGTGCCTGGCCCGCTCGCGCACATCGGCCGGGATGTCCTCCCAGGCGAGGGACGCGGTGAACTGCGCGAGCGACGCCGAAATCGTGGCCGGCGCGGGCGTGGACGGCGCGGGCGTGGAGGATGGGGCCATGGGGTATTGTACAATTGTCTGGACAATTGAAAGGGGCTGCGATGGCAGGCGAATCGGTGCAGGTCGGCGACAAGCGCTACCGCGAGCGCTTCGGGCGCTACTACGAGGACTTCGAAGTCGGCGCGACCTACGAGCATCGCCCGGGGCGCACGATCTCGGAGACGGACAACACCTGGTTCACGCTGCTCACCATGAACCAGCACCCGATCCATTTCGACGCCGAATACGCCAAGCACTCGGAATTCGGCAAGCCGCTGGTGGTAAGCACGCTGACCCTCTCGATGCTGGTGGGCATGAGCGTTTCCGACACCAGCCAGAAGGCGATCGCCAACCTGGGCTGGGAAAAGATCACCCTGCCCAAACCCGTGTTCGCCGGCGACACGCTGTACGGCGAATCGAGCGTTCTCGCCAAGCGCGAATCCAAATCCCGCCCCGACCAGGGCATCGTCACCATCCGCACGACCGGCCGCAACCAGCGTGGCGAGGTGGTGTGCGAATTCGAGCGCACCATGCTCGTCATGCGCCGTGGCAACACGCTGGAAGAAAAAGCCGGCTACTGAGGACCCAAGGACACCCATGAACGCACCCGCAGAACAACGGCCGCGCTACCACGTCGGCCCGGATTCGCCCGAAGCCCGCCAGATTCTCGAAGCCATCGACCGCTGGCTCACGCGCGAAGTCGAGCCGCACGTGATGAAACTCGAGCACGACGACATCTGGCCGGAAAAGATGGTGGCGCAGATGCAGGATCTCGGCTTGTTCGGCGCGACGATCAGCCCGGAGCACGGCGGGCTGGGGCTGTCGGCGGAGCTCTACGGGCGCATCGTGGCGAGGATCTCGGAGGTGTGGATGTCGCTTACGGGCATCTTCAACTCGCACCTCATGATGGCATTGCTCACCGAGCGCTACGGCAGCGAGGCGCTCAAGGCGAAATACCTGCCCAAATTCGCCACGGGCGAGATCCGCGGTGGCCTCGCGCTCACCGAGCCCAATGGGGGCACCGACCTGCAGGCGATCCGACCGCGCGCGGTGCGCGCGCCCGACGGCGGCGGTTACGTGCTCAACGGCACCAAGACGTGGATCTCCAACGGGATCCAGGGCTCGTGCTTTGCAGTCCTCGTTAAGACCAACCCCGAGGCCGAGCCGCGCCACAAGGGCATGTCGATGTTCCTGTGCGAGAAGGGCCCCGGCTTCACCGCCAGCCGCAAGCTGGAGAAGATCGGCTACAAAGGCATCGATTCGGCCGAGCTGGTGTTCGACGACTACCGCATCTCCGCCGAAAACCTCATCGGCGAGGAAGGCCGCGGCTTTCACCAGGCGGTCGGCGGGCTGGAGCTGGGCCGCATCAACGTAGCCTCGCGCGGTGTCGGCATCGCGGCGGCCGCGCTGGCCGAGTCGGTCAAGTACTCGCAGCAGCGCCACACTTTCGGCAAGCCGATCTGCGAGCACCAGGCGATCCAGCTCAAGATCGGCGAGATGGCCACGCGCGTGGAGGCCGCGCGCCTGCTGGTGAAGAACGCGGCGCAGATCTACGACCGCGGCGAGCGCTGCGACATGGAAGCCGGCATGGCCAAGTACTTCGCCACCGAGGCGGCTTTCGAGAACGCGCACGAAGCGATGCGCATCCACGGCGGCTACGGCTACTCGAAGGAGTTCCCGGTCGAGCGCCTGTACCGCGACGCGCCGCTCCTGTGCATCGGCGAGGGCACCAACGAAATGCAGCGCATGATCATCGCGAAGCAGGTCATTGCGCGCAACAAGATCTAGGCGAGCATGGCGGACGAGACACTACGCAATCCAGGGGGCACCGGCCTACCCGCGCCGGGGGCGACGGGAGCGACGGGAGCGCTCAGCGGCCTGCGCGCGATCGAAATGGGCCAACTCATCGCCGGGCCGTTCTGCGGCCAGCTCATGGCCGACCACGGCGCCGAGGTCATCAAGATCGAGTTGCCGGGCGAAGGCGACCCGATGCGTACCTGGGGGCAGGGTAAGCCGGTCTGGTTCCCGGTCATCGCGCGCAACAAGAAGTGCATTACGCTCAACCTGCGCACGCCCACGGGTCAGCAGGTGCTGCGCGAGTTGCTGGTGAAATCGGACTTCCTCATCGAGAATTTCCGCCCCGGCACGCTGGAGAAATGGGACCTCGCCTACGAAAAACTGCGCGCGGCCAACCGCGCGCTGATTGTCGTGCGCGTATCGGGCTACGGTCAGACGGGGCCGTATTCGGGCCGCGCGGGTTATGGGTCGATCGGCGAAGCCATGGGTGGCATGCGTTACCTCGCGGGCGACCCGTCCACGCCGCCCTCGCGCGTGGGCCTGTCGATCGGTGACGCGCTGGCGGCGACTTACGCGTGCCTCGGCGCGCTCATGGCGCTGCATCACCGCCACATTTCGGGCGAGGGCCAGGTCGTCGACAGCGCGATCTACGAGGCGGTGCTTGCGATGATGGAGTCGACCGTGCCGGAGTACACCGAAGCCGGCGTGATCCGCGAGCGCACCGGCTCGATCCTGCCCAGGATCGCGCCTTCCAACGTCTACAAGACGCTCGACGGGCAGATCGTGATCGGCGCCAACCAGGACAGCGTGTGGAAACGCATGGCCGAGGCGATGGGCCGGCCTGAGCTCGGCTCCGATGCGCGCTATGCGACCCACGTCGCCCGGGGCGAGCACCAGGCCGAACTCGATGCGTTGATCGACCGTTGGACCAGCGGTTTCGATTCGGCCCAGGTATTGCACCTGCTGCATGCCGCCGGTGTGCCGGCCGGCAAGATCTACCGCGCGCCCGACATGCTCGAGGATGAGCACTTCAAGGCGCGCGAGGCGCTCATCAAGGTGCCGCACCCGCAGTTCGCCAACCTGTGGATGGCAAACGTTTTTCCCAAGCTGTCGGTTACGCCGGGCGAAGTGCGCTGGGCCGGGCCCGCGGTGGGCCAGCACAACGAGGAGATCTACGGGGGCCTGCTGGGCTACAGCCGGGAAAAGAGGGCCGAGCTGGGAGCCGCAGGCGTGATCTGAGGCGCGCGGGGCACTGGCCCGTAACCCGCGTTTGGCAGTATTTCGGCCTGCGGCCAAGGCAGGTAGCGGGGGTAAGCCGAATTTTGGCAGTATTCAACGTTCACCGGAGGCACCGAGCAGCATGGCCCTGAAGCACACCAAAGCCCCCCTCGGCACGGTCGTCGTGCTCGAGCACACCTCGAAAATCCTCAAGGGCAATCCGCTCCGCGACCCGCATGTGCGCAAGGTCGGCGCGTGGCTGCCGCCGCAGTACGAGGCCGAGCCGGACCGGCGCTTTCCGGTCCTGTACGACC
>JBBQCV010000046.1:0-21238 GCA_038319115.1 Burkholderiales bacterium
ACGGTGAAAGTCATGAAATGGGTTCCGTTAGCGGTAGGGGTTGGCTTTGAGGCCGAGCTTTTCGAGGTACTGCTTCTTCGGCTCGACCGAGCCGGGATCGAGGGTGCGCTTTTCGTAATAGCCGATGAGCGGCTTGAACCAGTCGAGGTTGCGGCGCAGTTCGCCCACCGGCTCGGCACTCACGTCCACGCGCAGGTTCACCAGCGGAAACTCGTGCCGGCCGAACACCACGATCGCGGCGGAGGTCTGGCCTTCCTCCTGGCCGCCGGCGTCGCGCCCGGCTTCGAGGGCGCGCATGAAGCGCTCCTCGAGCTCCTCGCCCTCGGACTTTACGAACGCCTCCGACATTGAGCGCACCACCTGCTCGCCGACCAGCACGTTGCCGGTGGCGATATGGTCATGGGCGGCGATCTCGCCCGCCCATGAACGCGTGCGGTTGCCGGTGCGCACGGCGAAATTGCCGTAGTAGTCGAGGATCGCGAATTGGCGGAATTCAAAGTAGTTGTCGCCCTCGCACAAGTCCTTGAGGACCTTTTCGGGGGTGTGCCCGAACTCGATCAGCTTTTTGGCCACCTGCAGGCGGCGGTAGTCGCCGTGCGCCTGGATGGTGACCACAGCCTTGCCGGGGACGACGTCGGTGATGCGCCAGCCGACGGCGGGGGTGCTGGTGGCCTGGCAGAAGCCGGCCTTGCCGGTGCGCGCGCAGCGCCCGAGGATGGAGAAGGTCATGGCTGCGCGCTCAGTCGAACTTGATGCCGGAGGCCTTGACCACACGCGCCCACTTGTCCTGGTCCTTGGCGAGGAACCCGTCCATCTCTTCAGGCGAAGCCGAGGGCGCGGGGTCCATGCCCGCAGCGACGAGGCGCTCGCGCACGTCGGGCGAATGCAGCACGGCGGTGATCTCCTTGAACAGGCGCTGGACCACCGGCTTGGGGGTCTTGGCCGGCACGAGGAAGCCGTACCAGTTCGAGTACTCGTAGCCGGGCAGCCCCGACTCTGCGACGGTCGGCGTGTCGGGCAACTGCGCCGAGCGCTTGAGCGTGGATACGGCCAGCGCCCGCAGCTTGCCCGAGCGCACCTGCGGCAGGGCCGAGGGATCGGAGAAGAAGTAATTGGTCTGGCCGCTGACGATCGCTGCCATGCCCATCACGCCGCTTTGGTAAGGCACGTGCAGCGTGTCGATGCCGGCCATCTGCTTGAACAGCTCGCCGGCGAGGTGCTGCGAGTTGCCGATGCCGGCGGAGGCATAGGTCAGGGCGCCCGGCTTGGCCTTGGCGGCGGCAATCAGGTCGGCGACGGTTTTGTAGGGCGCGTTGGGGGCCACCACCATGATCGGCGTGAGATTCACGCCCTGCGTGACCCAAATGAAATCCTTGAGCGGATCGTAGTTGAGCTTGCGGCCCGTTCCACCGGCAATCGACAGCGGCGCCGGGGTGCCGAGCAGGATGGTGTAGCCGTCCGCCGGGGCATGCGCCACGAGGTCGGCGCCAATGATGCCGGTCGCGCCGATGCGGTTGTCGATGACCACGGCCTGGCCGATATTGCCGGTCATCTTCTGCGCCACGATGCGCGCCATGATGTCCGGCCCGCCGCCTGCGCCGAAGGTGACTACGATGCGCAATGGGCGCGAGGGGAAAGTGTCCTGCGCGATTGATGGGGTCGCGGCGAGCGCGGCCAGGGCCAGGATGGTGGCCGAGATCATTTTAGGGGTACGCATTGCGGGGCTCCGGGGGCAGGGGTGGGGGGAAAGATTCCTCCGGGCCGCAGGGTGCCTTTTTTGGCGCGCGCTTGACAAGCGTTGTTTCACTGGCCCTCACTTTTCGGCCGGGAAAGTATGACAATAAATTACGTAGAACTAATGGATATGCGGGTCTTGCGTAAGTTGTCTTTCCGGTTATGAAAAATTACCCGGCGCGTCTGGGGCGTTTCCTCGGGCGCTTCTCCGCGCGGCCTTCGAGCACCTCGCACACCGCGGCGGTGTCGGATTTGGCCAGTCCGCGCTTTATTTCCGGCTGTAGTGATAGCGGCATTGGGCGATGAATATCCCGCCCTTTACCACCTTGTAGATCAGTCGATGATCCGAGGTGATACGGCGCGACCAGTATCCCCGCCAGCCATGTTTTAGCGGTTCCGGTTTGCCGATGCCCGAAAACGGCGAGCGCCGGATGTCCCCGATCAGCGCATTGATTCGCGTCAGGACAGACGGGTTTTTCTCGCGCCACCAGAGATAGTCTTGCCTCGCTTGGTCCGACCAGACGGGAGCGGTTGCAACAGCGGCAGTCGTTTGCCCTTGCCGGCCTCGATCTGGACGATCGCGCGATTGAGCCGGCTTGCGTTGACGGGGCTTCGCATCAGGTGAAGGGTTTCTTCCCACGAGCGATACTCCTCCAGAGACATCAATACCGCGGGCCGGCCGTTTTGACGGGTGATGAGAATCGGAACGCGATCGTCGTTGACCTCATCAAGTGCTTCGGCGAGGTGGTTGCGGATCGCCGTATAGCTGCGCGGCTCCATGAAATGCTCCTGTACGTATTTCTGTCCGGAGATTGTAGCAGGCGGATTCATAACCACGTTCTGCGGCCTCGCGTGCGACCTGCGCGGGATGCGGACGCAGCTCGTCGACGGCTTCGAGGGCATCCATGCTATGGTGGCTAATCACTTTCTGGACTGAGCCGGAGCGGTAAATCGAATGTTGATGTTTGCCCCCCCCGCGGGCAAAGCGCAACTGGCCTGAGCGCGCCGTGCCGTATCGCGAGGCGGCAAAGGAATCGGCGCGCGCGCCGGGCAGGAGCCGGGACTGAAGGCTCCGCCGGAGGAATCGATGGCCTCCATCGTTGTTTCTGACACCGTCGCCGGCAAACGGGCGATGACTATACGGTTCCACCTGTTTTTGCTGGCACTGTGCGCGCTGCTCCCGCTGCTGGGGTTTGCTGTTTACGTTTCGGTCAACCTCATTGAGCACGATCGGGACTCCATCCGCGGCGGCGCCGCTGGTCGCGCCCGGGCGATGATGACGGCGGCAGATGCGGAGTTGCGCGGCTCGATCAAGACACTCCAGGCGCTCGCCGCCTCCCGTGCGCTCGATACGGGCGATCTGCCGGCATTTCATGCCGACGCGGTGCGCATTCTCGCCTCGCAACCCGACTGGAGCAACATTACGCTCGCGTTGCCTTCGGGCACGCAAGTGGTCAATTTGGCGATCGCATTTGGCGAACCGCTGCATGCACTTCTCATCGATTCGCCGAGCGCCGCGCAGGTGGTGAAAACACTGCGGCCCGCCGTTGGCAGCGTCACCACTGCGGGACCGCTGCCCGGGCCCCGGGTGCCGCTGCGGGTGCCGGTGATCCGCGACGGCGCCGTTGCCTACATCCTTACCGCGGCGATAAGACCCGAATCGTTCGAGAGGCTGATTCGTGCGCAAAATCTTCCCAAAAACTGGATCGCCGCGCTTATCGACGGCAATGGCCGATTCGTTGCTCGCGTCCCGGCACGTCTTGTCGGCGCGCTGGCATCGGAATCGCTTCGCGCAGCGCTACGGAACGCGCCGCAGGGTTGGTTTCGGGGAATAACCTCCGATGGAAACGATGTCTTCACCGCCTACTTGCAAATGGTTTCGAGGTGGCGCGCAGGATTCGGGAACAGCAATGGGGCAAGGGTATCGTGCTGGTGGCCTTGACCGGATGGGGTCAGGAGGAGGACCGGCAACGCTCGAGCGACGCGGGCTTCGACGCCCACCTGGTCAAACCCGTGGACTATCCCGCGCTCGAAAAGCTGCTGGCCGGTTTGAAGAGCGGGAGGGCCTGAGAGGCGTGTCCATGCACTTGCTTGAAAAACCCGCATGCGCCCAAAAATCCCGCCGTTTTATTCAGAGAGCAGCCTTTTCCCCGACGCCAGGTTACCTGTAAAAGTTAAACTTTAATTTATGAAGAACTAAGCGCTGCGCGGCTTCTGTGTCAATTTACTTTCCAGTTTTTGAAACTAACCTCCGCTTCTTCGCGCGCTTCTGCGCGTTGGCTTCAAGCACCGCGCACACCGCGGCCGTATCCGCCTTCGCCAACCCGCCCTTCATTGCCGCGTCATAGATCGCCCTCGTCGCGGAGAACAGCGGGGCAGGGCTGCCCAGGCCGCGCACGAAGTCGCCGATGATCTTCATGTCCTTCTGCCAGACCTCGACCTTCATCGTCGCGTCCCCGTAGCGGCGCCGGGCCATCATCGGCCCGCGCACTTCGAGCATGCGCGACGAGCCGGCGCCGTCGCCAAGGACCTTCACCGCAAGCGCCGCATTGAGTCCCGACTTTCTGGCGAGGATGACGGCTTCGGCTGCGGATACGTTGTGGATCGCGACCAGCAGGTTGGCCGCGAACTTCATCTTGGAGCCGTTGCCGAACCGGCCGAGGTCGTAGTGGCCGCGCGCGAAACCTTCGAAGACGGGAATGCACTTGCGGATCGCGGCCCGCGAGCCGCTTGCATAGACGACGAGATCTTTTGTCCGTGCCTGGGCGCCGGTGCCGCTCAGCGGGCAGTCGAGCAGGATTGCGTTGGCTTTCGCCAGGCGATCGCGCGCGGCTTCCTTGTCGGGGACCGGCAGCGTGCTGGTTTCGACGACGATGTGTTTCGGATTCCCGGCCGCGGCAATTTCCGCTGCGGCAATCGCCAGGACTTTCGCCGACGGCAGCGAAGTGATCAGGATCCCGGCCGAGCGTGCGACTTCATCGACGCTCTTCGCAACCACGCCGCCGTTTTTCCGGTGACGCGCCCGGCAGGAAGGAACGGGGTCGTAGCCGATGACCACGAACCCGCCCCGCACGAGGTTGGCGGCCATGGCCGAGCCCATGATTCCGAGCCCGATCATGCCCACGCGTGGCTGTGCCACGCTCTTTCCTCGCTGTTTGATTCTTACAGCCCCGCCTGCGACACGAACTTCGGGTTGAGGTACGACTCGATCGCCTCGGTGCCGCCTTCGGAGCCGTAACCCGAATCCTTCACCCCGCCGAACGGTACCTCGGGGATCGCGAGGCCGAGGTGGTTGATGGAGATCATGCCGGTTTCGACCGAGGAGGCGATCGCGTTGGCGGTCTTGGCCGACTTGGTCCACGCATAGGCCGCGAGGCCGAAGGGGAGCCGGTTGGCTTCCTTGACCGCATCGTCGAAGGACTTGAACGGGTTCATGATGGCCACGGGGCCGAACGGCTCGTCGTTCATGGCCTTGGCATCGTTGCCGAGTTCCGTAATGACGGTCGGCTCGAAGAAATTGCCCTCCTTGCCGATGCGGTGGCCGCCGGTGCGCACTTTGCCGCCGTGCTTCTGCGCGTCTTCCATGGTCACTTCCATGGCCGCCGAGCGGCGCGGGTTGGCGAGCGACCCCATCGTCACGTCCGCGTCCATGCCGTTGCCGACCTTGAGCGCCTTGGTGGCCTCGACGAACTTGTCCACGAACTTGTTGTACACGCCTTCCTGCACCAAAAAGCGCGTGGGTGACACGCACACCTGCCCTGCGTTGCGGTACTTGCTGCCGGCCATGGTCTTGGCCGCGAGGTCGATATCGGCGTCGTCGAACACGATCACCGGCGCGTGCCCGCCCAGCTCCATGGTGACGCGCTTCATGTGCTGGCCGGCCATCGCGGCGAGCTGCTTGCCCACCACTGTCGAACCTGTAAACGAGATTTTCCGGATCACCGGGTGGGGGATCAAGTAGCTCGAGATATCAGCCGGCACGCCGTACACGAGGTTGACCACCCCGGCAGGAACGCCTGCATCGGCGAAAGCGCGGATCAGCTCGGCCGGTGAGGCCGGCGTTTCCTCGGGCGCCTTGACGATGATCGAGCAGCCGGCGGCGAGTGCTGCCGACAGCTTGCGCACGATCTGGTTGACCGGGAAATTCCACGGCGTGAACGCGGCGACCGGACCCACCGGCTCCTTGATCACGAGCTGGTACACGCCCTCGGCACGGGCCGGGATGACGCGGCCGTAGGTGCGCCGCGCCTCTTCGGCGAACCAGTCGATGGTGTCGGCGCCGGCGAGGATTTCCATCTTCGCCTCGGCCACCGTCTTGCCCTGCTCCTGGGTCATGAGCGGGGCGATCTTGTCGGCGCGGTCGCGCAAGAGGCTGGCGGCCTTGCGCATGAGCTTGGAGCGCTCGTATGCGGAGATCTTGCGCCACACGGCGAAACCTTTCTCTGCGGCTTCGAGGGCGCGGTCGAGGTCCGCCTTCTCGGCGTGCGCGAGCGTGCCGATCTGCTTGCCGGTGGCCGGGTTCATGACCGGCAGGGTGCGTCCGGACGCGGCGGCGCACCAGGCGCCGTCGATGTAGAGCTGGGTATTTGGGTACATGGCGATGGGGGTCGTTTGACGGTGGGGGGAACCATCAAGCGTACCGCGAAAATTCATTCGACGGGCGATTCCTCGGCGAAGGGCGAGTCGCTCAGCCGCTCGCGTTGCAGCCACAGCACCCAGCCGGCCCAAACCAGCCCCGCGAGCATCAGGGCGCGCCCCACCCATCCGGAAAATATGCCGATCCCCCGTGCATGGCGCAGGAGGTTGAGGTCACCGAAGATGTTCTGCCAGTCGTGACCGTCGCTCTCGGCGCCGGTCTTGCCGTCGAGCAGCATCATCACCGGGTCGAATGCGTCGTACATGTACACGCCCATATCCACCACCGAATAGCCAAGCAGCCAGAAAAACAGCGCCGCCCCGAACGGGTCGTGGCGCCTCACCAGCAGCGCCACGCACAACACCACGGGCATCAGGTGCTGGCCCAGGGTCCCGCCCAAAATCATGATGAAGGGGCCGAACCAGCGAAAGAGGGCGTAGTGGCCGGCTTCGTGGAAGGGCGTGAGCACAAGGTGCAGGAACGGGCTGCCCGATTCGGCCGCCGCGATGTTCAGGTCGCGCCAGATCCACAGGGACCATGCGCAGAACACCGCCAGCGTGGCGAGCCGCGCCCACCAGTTCAGCCGCGAGACTTCGGCGGGGATGTGCAGCAGCCACTTATCGATGAAGCCGCGCAGCGACCGAGCCTCGCCGCGCAGCGACCGAGCCTCGCCGCGCAGCGCAAATTCGTCCGGCTCAGGCTTTGCGCGAAGCGGCGCTGTGCCAGCGCCCGGCGCGCGGAATTTAGCCAGCACAAGGCCGCAGGCAGGGCAGGTTGCGGGCAGCGCCTGGTCGAGCGGAAGCGGGCGGTGCGCACACTTCGGACAGGCGACGTAGTTCATCGCGCAGGGCGTTCGCGGGACGGGTGGCAGCGGCGTGATTCGGTGGTATAAATGTTTGCGTACCTCCCGCGAACACTCTAGTGGAAGTGAAGATATGAGCGATCCCCGCGACAAGCCGGCCGACCCCGATCCCGATGCGACCGTGACCATGCCGGCGCGCAAGGCCGTGCCCAAGGACGAAGACGCCACGGTCATGATGCCTTCGCGCAAGGCACTGGAACAGCCCGACGACGACGCGACGGTCACCATGGCCTCGTTGAAAGGGCTCAGGGACGAGCCGAAGGACGCGGCGAAGGACGCGGCGAAGGACGCGCCGGCCCGACCCGTGGCCGACGAGGATGCGACGGTAAGGATGCCGCCGGGCGGCCTGAAGCCCCCGGGGGATGTGGTCGCTGAGGCAGCCGCGGCGCAGGTGGCCCTCGGCCGGGCCGCGCCCGCCGCCGTGCCGGCGGCTTTCCGCACGGAAACCGACCCCGAGGCCACGGTGATCGCCACTTCGCCGACGCCGGCGCCGCCCCCGCCCCCGGACATCATTACCGAGCCTTCGCGCATGCCGATGATCGCAGGCGGCATCGTGGTGCTGCTCGTGGTGCTGTATTTCGCCTTTTCTGGGGGCAACAAGAAGCCAGCGCCCGGCGCGTCCGATACGGTCGCCACCGCGACCACCGCAACGCCTGCTCCGGTAGCCGCGCCGGCCGCCAGTCCAGCGCCCGTCGCTTCGGCCGAGTCGACATCGTCGACGCCGGCCGCCGCGTCGCCAGCCGCCCCGATGTCGCCCGCCGCCACCGCAGCACCCGCTGCATCGACCGCCGACGCGTCCGCGAGCGAGGCCAAACTGAAGCAACTGCTGGCGGCGGACCTCAAGCGCGGCAGCGTCGCCGTGAGCAGCGAGGGGGGCGCGACGCGCATCACGTTTGCCGAGTCGCACCAGTTCGGCGCCGGCGACATCGATCCGGAGGCGAAATTGCGGCCCGAACTGCTGCGGGTCGCCGCGGCCCTCGACAAGGTGCCGGGCGCGATCGTGGTCACCGGCCACGCCGACGCGACGCCGAACAACAATCCCAAGTTTCCCTCCAACCAGGAACTGTCGGCGGCGCGCGCCGCTGCGGCGGCGAAGGTCATGGCGGCGAAACTGCGCGACCCCAAGCGCATCACGAGCGAAGGCGCGTCCGACACCAAGCCTCTTGCACCGGGCAGCACGCCGGAGATCCATGCCAGGAACCGCCGGGTCGAGATCACGCTGAAGCCGGCCCCCTGATCGCGGCAACCGGCAAGCGCAGGCCGCGGCAACCCGGCCATGCGTAAGCTCACCCTTGACCGCATCCTCCAGTCGCAGGGGTTCGGCACGCGGCGTGCCTGCCAGGGGCTGATCCGCGCGGGCGAGGTCGCCATCGGCGGCGAGGCCGTCACCACGTTCGATGCGCCGCTGGACCCGGCAGTCCTCGTGCTCACCATCCAGGGCGAGCCCTGGGACTTCCACGAGCACCTGTATCTCGCGCTGAACAAGCCCGCCGGCTACGAGTGCTCGAGAAAACCCAGCCACCACCCCGGGGTCCTGTCGCTGTTGCCGCCGCAGTTCGCCCTGCGCGAGTTGCAGCCCGTGGGGCGGCTGGACCACGACACCACCGGCCTGTTGCTGCTCTCCGACGATGGCGCGTTCATCCACGCGCACTCCTCGCCCAAGCGCCAGGTGCCGAAGGTGTATTTGGCCACCACCCAGGACCCGGTGACGCCGGCACTGGTGACGGCCCTGCTTGCCGGCGTGAAGCTCGACGACGAACCGGCGCCGATCGCGGCGCAGGCGTGCCGTGCGCTCGACACGCACCGTATCGAGGTCGTCCTCGACCGCGGCAAGTACCACCAGGTCAAGCGCATGCTAGCGGCGGCCGGCAACCACTGCGTTGCGCTCCACCGCAGCGCCATCGGGTCGCTGGCGCTCGACACGCTGGCCCTGGGCCCAGGTAGGTGGCTGCACCTCGACGCCGGACAACGCGGCCTGCTCGCCCGCTTACCTCTGCCGCTTCCGGCGACGCAGGCCGGGAAGCCCTAGCGCGCGCGTCCCCGGTGGTATCCTCGGAGGAACACAAGGGGAGGCAAGATGGCCGAGCAACGCATGGTGGACCCGAACGAAGTCGTCATGACGGGCGAGAATTCCTTCATTCGCCTGTCCGACGATGGGGGCAAGACGATTGCCGACCGCGTGAGCCACTGGCGCGTGCTGTGGTCGCCGGCCGGGCAGGGGCACGCGCTGTTCATCGAGAGCACGCTGACCGGCAAGGGGCCGCGCGTGTATTCCGACAACGTGGGCCTGGTCAGATTCCTGCAACGGCGCATCGAGGTGCTGCTGCACAAACCGTTCGCCGACGAGTCGCTGCCAGTGATGGATGCAGTGTTTGAGCGCGCGGGCGACTGCCTCAGCACGCTCGAGGAGCGCATCGAGTCCGATGACGGCGAGATCATCATGACCTGGTGGGACCTGATGGCGCCATTCGTCCTCACCGTGCCGCCGGGTGCGATGGACCGCCCCATCGGCGTATACAGCACCTTCCTGCCGGCGCGCGGCGCGCAGCTTGCGGTCAATGGCGAAGCGGCGAGCGCGAAAGTGTTCCTGCAGGACCGCTTCGGCAAGGCGGCCTCGAGTTGCGTGCTGGCTTGGTCGGAGACCTGGACGGGCCCCGCGGCCTGAAGCGCATTCCCTGCGCGTTCGAGTGCCCGTTCATGCTTACGCAAGGCTGGATGAATAAAATACGGCCCGGATGAGCGACAAGAAAAAAACCGTGCCGGATCCCGACCCGGACGCAACGATCAGCGGCCCGATCGGCCCCGGCCCCGGCGACGACCCCGAGGCGACGGTCAGCGGGCCGTTTGCCGCCGGCCCCGGCGGGTCGGACTCGCGCACCGCCGATTCGGGGCTCGATCCCGAGAGCACCATCGCGACTCGCGACGCTTCACTCGCCCAGCTTGCGCGCGAGTCGGTGGCCGCGAGGACGGCTGCCGAGGCAGCGCAAGCGGCGCCGGCCAAACCCGACGACCCGGATGCCACTTTCAGCGGCCCGTTGGCTGCGTTCGACCCGGAAGCCACGATCAACAACGCGTTCAACATCCCGGTCGGGCCGCGCCGGCGCGCCAATCCTTTCGCGCCCAAGGCACTGCCCGGCGCGCTGCAGGCCAATCTCGCGGCGCTTGGCGGCCTCAACGACCTGCTTGCCTTCGCCAACCCGGTGCTCAGCGCCGTGCCGCAGATCGCCGCGGCGCGCAGCCATCCCGCGCCCGCGCGGCTGAAGGAGACGCTGCAGGACCTCATCGAGGCATTCGAAGCCGGCGCGAGCAAATCCGGCGTGCCCGGTGACGTGCTCGAAGCCGCGACGTACGCGTTGTGCTGCATGGTCGACGATGCCGCGGCGTCCACGCCATGGGGCAGCGACTGGCTGGCCCACGGGCTGCTGCAGGAGATGCGCGGCGAGAATAACGGCGGCGAAGCGTTCTTCGCGCTGCTCGAGAACAAGAAGCAGGCGTTCAAGAAGGGTGCCGCGGAGAACGCCGAGCTGCTCGAATTCATGTACGTGTGCCTCGCGCTCGGCTTTCGTGGGCGCTATCGGGATGCGGATGGCGCGGGCGCCGCCGAACTGGCGAAGATCCGCGCCGACCTGCACGACCTGGTTGCGCGTCGCCGCAGGCGCCCGGTCGAGGGGATCGCATTGCGCTGGCAGCCCGCGGCTCCCGGCGCGGCCTGGCCGGCGCCGGCGCGGTTCGAACGCGCTGCGCCGCAGACCCGCACGTGGCGTTACGTCCTCGCTCCGCTGGGCGCCCTCGCGTTGCTTGTGATCGCTTATGCGCTGTACAAGCCGGCGCAGCCATCCGCCGAGCGCCCCGCCGAACCCGCGACGCCTGCGGCGGGGACGGTGGCTGCACCCACGGTGGCAACACCTGCAGCGGCAACACCCGCAGCGGCAACACCCGCAGCGGCATCACCCGCGGCGGCGACTCCGACGAGCCCGACTGTGGCGGCGACTGCGACTGCGGCTGCGCCGGAAGCACCTGCGGCCGCCTCGCCTTCGGTTGCGTTCGCGCCGGCCGCCTCGCCTTCGGTTGCGCGAGCGCCAGCCCCCTCGTCTTCGGTTGCGTTTGCGCCAGCCGCCGCGTCGCGCGCGCCGAGCGTGGCCCCGCCGCGAGCGCCAGGCGTGGCTACACCGCGCGAGGTGCTCGAAAAGGCGCTCGCCACCGAAATGCAGGGCGGGCTCGTGGCGTTCTCCGAAGAGGGCGGGAGGGTCGCGATTTCGCTGCGCGACGAGCACCAGTTCGGCTCCGGGACGGTCGCGCCCGCAGCCGCGGCCAAGGCGCTGGTCGAGCGCATCGCGGCGGCCGTTGAGCGCGTCAAGGGACCCGTGCTCGTGCGAGGTTACGCCGACAGCATGCCGGTGAATCCCGCCGCCTATCCTTCCAACCGCGAGCTGTCGTTGGCGCGCGCGCAAGCCGCTGCGGCGTTGCTGGCGGCGCGGCTTACCGATCCGCAGCGCGTGTCCAGCCAGGGCATGGGCGATGCCGACCCGATTGCGGCGAACGACACGGCCGAACACCGCGCGCGCAACCGGCGCGTGCAAGTGCTGGTGGGCCCCGCGCCATGACCAGCCAGGCGCACGCCCAGGCGCCGAAGGGCGAGGGATTATTCGAACACATGGGCGACCTCGGGCCGCAGGCCGTGCCCGAGGAAAAGGCGGGCGAAATCGCCTTGCTGCGCGAGCGGTTCGAGGCATCGACCGGCGGGCTGTCCGACGGGCGCTTTACGCGCGTTGACGGCACCGTGGTGCCGGTCGAGGCGCTGCCGTGGTATGTGGTGGTCGGCGCACCGGGGTCAGGCAGTTCCACCGCGCTGCTGCGCTCGGGGCTGCGTTTCCCCCTGCGCGAAGGCGATGCCCCGCCGCAGGTCACGGGCATCGGCGGCACGCGCTATTGCGAATGGTGGTTCAGCGACGAGGCCGTGTTCCTCGACATCGCGGGCCGCTACGTCGCGCACGAGTCGCGCAACCTGAAGGACGCGCTCGCCGGCAGCATGGCCTGGCACGCATTCCTCGGCCGCCTCAAGCAGAACCGGCCGCACCGCCCACTCAACGGCGCCATCGTCACCGTCAGCGTCACCGACCTGCTGCTGTGGGCGAAGGTGGAGCGGCAGCAGTTCGCCGCCCACGTGCGCATGCGGTTGTCGGAGCTGTACGCGGGCCTGGGCACGCGCTTTCCCGTGTACCTCGTGGTCACCAAGATGGACCTGCTGGCGGGGTTCGCGGATTTCTTCGGCGCGCTCGACGAGGCCGCCCGCGGCCAGGTCTGGGGCACCACCTTCGATGTCGGCGTCGACCCCGTCGACGCCGCGCGCGGGTACGTTTCCGACTTCGCCCGGCTGCAGGACCGGCTGTACGCCGAGATGCTCGGGCGGCTGGAAGAGGAGCCCGATCTCGCGCGGCGCGCCGCGATCTATCGCTTTCCGCAGCAGTTCCACGCACTCGGCCCGCTGGTGCAGGAGTTGCTCAGCATGGCGTTTTCGATGCATGTCGACCACCAGCCGGTGATGCTTCGCGGTGCCTATTTCACCAGCGCCGCGCAGGTGGCCAAGCCGATCGACCGCGTCATGCGCACGCTCGAGCGCGCCTTCAAGGTGGAGCATCGTGAGGTGGAGCCTACCGGCCCCTCGCACAGTTACTTCATCACGCGGTTGTTGCGCGAGGTGATCTTCCCGGAGGCCGGGCTCGCGGTGGATGGCGCCGCCGCCGGCACCGCCGAAGGCCGCTCGCCCGCGACCGTCCTACCCTGAGCGCGCGGCGCCAGCGAGAAAACCCTCGAGCAGGCCTGCCACCTTGCCCGGTTGCTCCTGCTGCACCCAGTGCCCGGCGCCCTCGACCAGGTGGCATCCGGTCATGCGTTTGCACACGGCCGATTGCATTTTCTCGAACTCGCCCGGCTTCTGGTAGGTGCCCCAATCGCTGCGACCGGCGATGAAGCATGCCGGCACGTCGATCGTGCGCCCCGAGTAAACCTGCATCGCTGGGTTGAAGGCACCCGTCGTGCGGCAGCGATACCACTGCAGCGCGCCCTGGAATCCGGTGCGCGCGAACTCGGTGGCGTACACCCCGAGTTCGGCCTCGGTCAGCCACCCGCAGGCCGCGACCGCTGCGCGCGAGGGCATTTCCGGCGCGACGGTCTGCGCCATGTCGTGATCGAGGTCCATGACGTAATAACGCGGCAGCTTGGCCAGTTCGGCCGCGCTCCAGCGGGTGAGCGGATAGGGCGCGTTGGCCTGCCAGTCGGCGCTCTTCACGTGGTAGTAGGCGCGCAGGAAATCGGCCAGGCCCTGGGCGCAGCCGCGCATGTCGCCGTCAGCTTCCCGGGTCGAGTAGTACCACTGGTAATGCTTGCGCGGTTCGGGGAGCGCCGCGAGGTCGCGGTGCACAGGGTCGGGCACCGCGACCGGTACGCCATCCGGCACGTCGAATGGCAACGGCGGAGGCCCGCCGAAGGGCGAGCTCATGAGGACGAGCGAGCGGAACACGTCCGGCCTGGCGAGCGCACACCATGCCGCGACCGACGCGCCGAAATCGTGCCCGATGACCCCGGCCACCGAGCGGTAGCCCAGCGCAGACACCAGGCCGAGCGCATCGCGCACCAGGTTGAGCAACTGGAACGAGCCGAGGTCGCCGTCGTAGCGGCCGTCCCAGCCAGTGGTGCTGCCATAGCCGCGCTGGTCGGGCGCGATGACGTGAAAGCCCGCTGCGGCCAGTGGCAGCATGACCTTGCGCCAGCTGAAGGCCAGCTCGGGAAACCCGTGCAGCAAGAGGAGCGCCGGTCGGCCGGGGGTTCGTTCGCCCGCTTCGAGCACGTGCATGTCGAGGCCGTTGATGCCGGCGACGATGCGTGAGCGGATGCCTGCCGGAAGCGTGCCGGGAGGATAGGCGCCAGTGCCCCTCATTTGGAGGCTCCTTGCGGTGTCCGCGCGGCCATGCGGCGGAAATGCACCACGGCGAACGCGAGCGCCGCTGCCTGCAGCGTCGCGCAGAAGTAGAACGGTGCGCCGATGCGCCAGTCGCCCAGCGGGTAATGCGACACCGTCGCCAGCAGCGCCGCACCGATGACCGGCGCCGCGACCGCCATCAGGCTGTTGAGGGAGCTCACCGCGCCCAGCATACGCCCCTGGTTGCGCGCATCGGCGGCGGAGGAGATGAGGCTCTGGATGGAGGCGGCCACGGTGGAGCCGAGCAGGTTGATGCCGATCACCGCGAACATCATCCAGCCTTCGGTCGCAGCGCCCCAGGCAAGATAGGCCAGGGTCGACGAGACCAGGCCGATCACCGCCAGCCGCTGCGGCGTGAAAACCTTGAGCAGCCGCCCGAGCAGGAAGCCTTGCACGATCACCGACACCACGCCGACCGCGGCGAGGGACCAGCCGTTCTCGGTCGGCCCCCAGCCGAACTTGAAGGACGTGTACAGCACCCAGGACGTATACAGGACGAACTGCGCAAGGCCGCTGCAGGCAATCACCGCCACCAGCAGCCCTACCCCCTTGAGTTGGGCGAGCGCCTTCAAGGCCACGACGGGGTTGGCTGCGGTCCACCGAAACGGGTGGCGGTCCGAGGCGGGCAGGGATTCGGGCAGCACGAAGTACCCGTACAGGAGGTTCAGCACGGCGAGGGTGCCGGCGACGAAAAAGGGCAGGTTGAGGCTGATGGCGCCCAGCAGGCCGCCCATCACCGGTCCGAGGATGAAGCCTGCGCCGAACATCGCCCCCAGCAGGCCGAAGCGTTTGGCACGCAGTTCGGGCGGGGTGATGTCGGCCACATAAGCGTTGGCCACGGCCTGGTTGGCCTGCATGGCCCCACCGACGAGCCGCGCCACGATCAGCATCCATAGGGCGGTGGCGAGGCCGGTGGCGAAAAAATTCAGCGCCAGGCCGCAGAAGCCGATAAGGAGCACCGGTCGGCGGCCGTGGGCGTCGGAGAGCGCCCCCAACAGCGGTGAACCGAAAAAATTGGCGATGCCGAAAGCGAAAGCGACCGCCCCGTACCAGAACGCCTGGTCGGCCTGCGAGCCGGTGAAGCTGCCCACGAGCGCCGGCAGCACCGGGATGATCAGGCCGAGCGCCACCATGTCGATCAGGACGGTCAACATAATGAACGGCATGGCGGCCTGGCGGTCGCGGCGGGGGGCTGCAGGGGCGGCGGGTACAGACATAACGGCTCCCGGTGTACTATTGCAAAAAAAAACGGACATCTCGCGATGCCCGTTCCCCTTCGACAGGGCGCCCATTGTAGCAACGCGGGCGAAAGGCGGGACCGCCTGGCGATGGCCAGCCCGCGTTTTGAACCTTGCCGCCGGTAGGCCGCCGATTGTCAGGCAGCGTACTGACGGCCGTACCGTGCAGGGGCAGGGTCTGCACACCCACTGGACCAGGAGCGGATATGGATGGAACACGGGCAAGCGACGAGGTGATCGACGAAATCGCCCTGATCGCGATGCTGAGGCAGGACTCCGAGCGGCATGGCGGCGGCGTTGCCGCTTCGAGCAACGAGGCCCTGCGCAAGCTGAACGAACTGCGCGAGCGCGAGCAGAAGGCCCTGCAGGAGGGCGGCGACAAAGTCGTGCTCCAGGCCAACCTCGATGCGCTCGCCAACGAGATCCGCAAGGTGCAGCATCTCTCGGGCAGCGCCAACCGCAATCCCGAGCAACGCCATGCGCGTCCGCGCCCCCAACAGCAGCAGCAACCGCGCCGCGAGGGCGGCGGTGGCGGTGGTAACGGCGGCGGAGGCGGGGGGGCGCACAACCCGTCGCGCAACAAAGGGCGCAGGAACGCCGGTCGGCAGGGACGTCCCTGAGATGGACCTTTCCACCGAAGAAGTTGTGCAGTACTGGCTCGATTTCTGCCAGCGCCACGAGGTCGGCAAGGAACTGGTCGAGAAAGGCCAGGCCAGCATCAACGCCGACCCGGATTACTGGGCCGACCACACCATGTGGCAGCTGCTCGAGTCGCTCGGCCAGCCGGGCGCGAAGAAAGCCTGAGCCCCCGAGGCCGGCACTTTGCCGGCGCAGTGCCCGCGCAGTTGCCGGCGCCGCGCTTGGCCTGAGCAGGCCTTTGGCCTTATCTTGCGATCTTTGCAGGGGATCGCACACATGTTCAACCTCAAGGGCAAGGTCGCGCTGGTCACGGGCGGCAACGGTGGCATAGGGCTGGGAATCGCGCGCGGATTAGCGCGCGCTGGCGCCTCGGTGGCGGTGGTCGGGCGCAACAAGGAAAAGAATGCGCCGGCGGCAAAGGAACTCGAAGCGCTCGGCGCGCGCGCGATCGGCATCGTGGCCGACGTCACCGACCGCAAGCAGGTCGACGCTGCGGTGGCGAAAACCGTGGCCGCATTCGGCGGGCTCGATATCCTCGTCGCCAACGCCGGCACCAACATCCGCAAGAAGCCGCAGGAGTACTCGGCCGAGGAGTGGCACCAGGTGGTGGACACCAACCTCACCAGCATGTTCATCTGCTGCCAGGCGGCCTATCCCGAGATGGTCAAGCGCGGCGGGGGCAAGATGGTGACCATCGGGTCGATGACCAGCCTGTTCGGCTTCGACGTGGCCCCGGTGTACGCGGCCACCAAGGGCGCCGCCGTGCAGCTCACCAAGAGCCTCGCTTCGGCGTGGGCCAAGGACAACATCCAGGTCAACAGCATCCTGCCGGGCTGGATCGACACCGACCTCACCAAGCGCGCGCGCCAGATCCTGCCCGCGCTGCACGACAAGGTCGTCGACCGCACCCCGGCCAAGCGCTGGGGCGTGCCGGCGGATTTCGAGGGCATCGCGGTGTTCCTTTGCAGCGACGCGAGCGATTTCGTCACCGGCACCGCGATTCCCGTCGATGGCGGGTTCTCAAGCTCGTTGTTCTAGTCGTGGATCCCGCGCCGCAACGCAGCGCTTACCAGCGCCAGCGCGCGGCCATCGTGCTGATCGCCGTGCTGGCGGTCGCGCTCGCATGGCGCGCCGGCGCATTCGACACTTTCGGCAACCCCGAGCGCGTGCACGCGCTGCTCGATGCCTGGGGCGCGTGGGCCTACGCGCTTTACCTCGTGAGCTTCATCCTGCTGATGCCCTTCGGCATCCCCGCTTTCATGTGGGTGCTTCCGGCGGGCCTCATCTGGCCGTTCTGGGTCGCCTATCCGCTTTCGCTTTTGGCTGTCGCAGGGGCCTCCAGCGTCGGATTCTTCTTTGCGCGCTATGTGGCGCGCGACTGGGTGGCCGCGCGTTTGCCGGGCCGCATCCGCCGCCTGGACGAGCGCATCGCCGCCAACGGCCTGCGCTCGGTGATCCTGTTCCGCATCGTGTTCCAGCTTGGCGCGCCCACCCACTGGGTGCTGGGGCTGTCGCGCATCGGCTACGGCACCTTCGTGCTCGGCACCGTGCTTGGCGCGATGCCGGTCGTGGCGCTGGTGACGTGGCTGGGCCATGATGCGTTGCACTGGGTGCAGGCCCACGTGGTGCTGGCCTTCGCGATCATTGCTGCCGTCGTCGTGGTGGCGGAGGCCGTGCGCCGGCTGCTGGAGGCGCGCCGCGCGTAGAACGCAGTTCGGACGAGGGGAAACGGCCATGGGCAGGATCGCAGACCACTACACCAGCGGGAAGCTGCTCGCGCGCCTCGATGCCGCGCTGGCCGAGGACGGTGCCGACCCGGCGCATCCGAGCATCGAGGCGCTCGCGCCCTACGACCAGTTCCACGGGCGCGGCATGGACTCCACCCGGGAAATGGCCGACATGCTCGCCGTCGGCGTGGGCGATCACCTGCTCGACGTGGGCAGCGGCATCGGCGGGCCGGCGCGCTACATGGCGCATCGCTTCGGCTGCCGCGTCACGGGCATCGACCTCACTGCCGAGTTCTGCGCTGTGGCGCGGCACCTCACGCGAGTGATGGGGATGCAGAAGCGCGTCGACTTCGAGGAGGGCGACGCGCTGGCGATGCCGTTTGCCGACGCGTCTTTCGATGGCGCTTACTCGATGAACGTGTCGATGAACATCGCCGACAAGCCTGCCCTCTACCGGGAGATCCGGCGCGTGCTCAGGCCGGGTGGATGGCTGATGTTGTCGGAGCTCGCCCGCGGCGCGGGACCGGCGCCCGACTATCCCACCCCGTGGGCGGCGACCGCGGCCGAGAGCTTCCTCTCCACGCCGGATGAGACGCGCGCGGCCCTCGAAGCAAGCGGGTTCGAGATCGACGTATTTCGCGACACGTCCGCGGAAGCCAAAGCGTGGGGGGTGCACAGCAAGGCGATGGTCGCCCGTGGCGAGAAGATGCCGCACCGCGCAGTGCAGCTCATGCATGGCGACATCGCGCTGGCGGCGATGCGCAATTCCTCGCGCGGCGTCGCCGACGGGCGTTTGATCCCGGTGGAGATCCTCAGCCGCCGTCGCGCGTAAGCGGGGCGGCAACGGCAGGAGCCGCATCGGCAGGGGGAGCGTCGGCAGCGCGCCGGCGGCGGGCTTCGGCCTCGATGGCCTGCACCAGCGCCGGCTGCTGCCCGGCCAGCTGGTAGAAGTCGAGCACGTCGAGCACCAGCACCGTGCATGGCGTCGAACTCACTACGTCGGCCGAGCGTGGCCTGCGATCGAGCAGCGCCATCTCGCCGAAGAAATCGCCGTCGCGCAGCACTTGCTTGCGCGCACCGAGGAGGACTTCCACCTTCCCCGACACGAGGAAATACATCGCCTCGCCCGCGGCGCCCTTGCGGATGATGGTGGCGCCCGCCGGGTAGCGCCGCGAGCGCAGGTGGCCGACAATGTCGGAAATGGCAATTGCGCCGACCTCGGAAAAGAACGGTACCTGCGCGACCAGTTCCCAGATCTGCACGAACTCGCGTCGACGCACCTCGGCCGCGAACCCGGTGGCGAGGATGCCCGCGAGCAACGCGAGTACCGCGATCCCGCACAGCATCACCACGCCGCCGAGCATGCGTCCGGCCGGCGACAGGGGCACGACATCCCCATAGCCGGTCGTGGTCAGGGTGACCATGGCCCACCAGAGCGCCGCCGGGATGCTGCCGAACTGCTCGGGCTGGCGGTCGCCTTCGAGCCAGTGGGCCACGGTGGCCGCAGAAAAAAGCACGATCGCGAACAGCGCGGCCGCTGCGCCGAGCGCCGAGCGCTCGTTGTGGAACACCCGCGCGATGACGCTTACCCCCGGCGCGTGCGTCGCGAGCTTCAACACCCAGAGCAGGACGAACACCGATGCAGACTCCGCGTCCAGCCGTACGCTGCCCGAAACCGTGGCGAGCGCCGGGATGACGGCGAGGAGGTCGATGATCCCTTCGGCTGAGACCATCCATTTAAGCCGCGCAGTCACAGGCGAGGACTGGACCCGCAGCGGGTTGTCCGGGGCGATCCAGAGCCGGGCGAGGTATTCGACGAAAAATACGAACGCCACCACACCGGTGACGAAAGCGGCCCAGGCGCGCGTGACCGGCGACAGGCTGTCGACCGTGCCGGCCGCCACCGACGCCATCCCCACCAGGATCAGCAGTACTTCCAGCGTGAGTACCTGGCGCGCCCCGTGGCCCTGGCTTGCCGGGTCGAGCAACCCGTAGATTTTCCTGCGCAGTGTCACTTCGGTCTCCCTTTTGGGCAGCACGGATTCTATAGGCTCCGGTAGTTGGGCGAATGGCGTGCCGCAAGGCGGTGGGCGTATCCTTCGCCCCGGGGAGCCTATGGACAACCGACGCTATTTCGGCCTGGACGCTTTACGCGGTGGAATGATGATGCTCGGCATCGTGCTGCACGCCGCGATGTACTACATGGCCTCGCCGCCCCCGACGATGCCGATCCCGACCGACAGCAACAATTCGCCGGTCTTCGACGCCATCTTCCACTTCATTCACAGCTTCAGGATGCCGACGTTTTTCGTGCTGTCGGGCTTCTTCGCTGCGCTGCTGGTGGAAAAGCGCGGCGTGTGGGGGACGTTCAGGAATCGCGCAGCGCGGATCCTCGCGCCGCTGGTGGCGGGCATCTTCACGATCCTGCCGCTAACCATTCTCTTCATGCTCGATTTCATGATCGCCGCGCGCTATGGCACATTCGACCTCATCCCGTCCAAAGGCGACATTTACGCATTCGGCAGCGCGATGGCGGCGCGGTCCATGGAAGGCACCCTGCGCGAAGGCGAGCCCGCGCTCGGCCACCTGTGGTTTCTCTACTACCTGTGCTACTTCTACCTGCTGATCCCTGTGTGCCGCTGGCTGGTCGCACGCAGCCTGCCGTTCGAAGGCCGCCTGCGGCGATTGCTTGTTTCGCCATGGCTGGTCGCCGGGTTCGCGCTCTACACGTCCGCCACGCTCTGGCCCTTTCACGGTGCGCAGGTCGAGGAAGGCTTCATGTACATCACGCCGCATGGGCCTTCGCTCGTCTACTACGGCTCCTTCTTTGTCCTGGGGTACGTATTCCACCACTACCGCGATTTCCTGCAGGCGCTCGCGCCGAATTTCTGGCGCTGGGCGGCGCTGTCGGCTGTGATGTTCCCGATCGCGGTGCACCTGAGCGGGCTCGACAATGCCGTGCGCGGTCGCGACACCGTGCTTCATGTTTGGGCCGTGCTCGCAAACGGACTGTGCACCTGGGCGCTCATCTACGCCTTCATCGGCGGGGCGCTGCGCTTCTTTGACCGCGACTCGCCCTGGATCCAGTACGTATCGCAGTCCTCCTACTGGGTGTTCCTCGTGCACATGCCGCTCGTCTCGCTGGCGGCCTTCTGGCTGGTGCAATACGACCTGCCCGCCCTGCTCAAATTCCTGCTTGCCTGCGCGTTCACGGCCCTGGTGGCGTTCTCGACGTTCCACTACTTCGTGCAGGCATCCTGGGTCAGCGCCTTCCTGCACGGGCGACGCTTCGCGCTCGCGTGGCCGTGGCGGTCCGCCGGGAGGGCAGGGACCGCGAAGGTTGCTTGACCGTTCACCGCGGCCTCAGCGTTTCCCGTCCATCAGCACGAAAGCGATCCGCGCGGTCTTTTTGGAGCGGTTGGC
>JBBQCV010000047.1:0-20835 GCA_038319115.1 Burkholderiales bacterium
TCGTCGGCGTTGAAGTAGAAGTCGATCGACGTCAACGCCGGCCGAGCCTCACGCCTTGGCGCCGCCGTGCCGCAGCGCGAACCGGACCAGCAGCGGCACGGGGCGGCCGCTCGAGCCTTTCTCGCGCCCGCTGCGCCACGCCGTGCCGGCCACGTCGAGGTGTGCCCAGCGCATCTTCTTGGTGAAGCGCGCGAGGAAGCACGCCGCGGTGATCGCCCCGCCCGGGCGGCCGCCGACGTTGGCCATGTCGGCGAAATTGGTGCGCAGGCCCTCCTGGTAGTCGTCCCACAGCGGCATGCGCCAGACGCGGTCCCACGCATCGTCGCCGGCCGCGTCGATCTCGCGCGCGAGCTTTTCGTCGTTCACGAACACGCCGCTGGCGACGTGCCCCAGCGCCACCACGCACGCTCCGGTGAGCGTGGCGATGTCGAGCACCACATCGGGTTCGAAACGCTCGGCATAGGTGAGCGCGTCGCACAGGATCAGGCGGCCTTCGGCATCGGTGTTGAGGATCTCGACGGTCTGGCCCGAGAGCGTGGTGACCACGTCGCCGGGGCGCGTGGCGTTGCCATCGGGCATGTTCTCGCACGTGGCCACCAGCCCGATCACGTTGACCGGGGCGCGCATGCCGGCCAGCGCGCGCAGGGCGCCGAGCACGCTGCCCGCGCCCGACATGTCGAATTTCATCTCGTCCATCTCGGCCGCATGCTTGAGCGAGATGCCGCCGGTGTCGAAAGTGATCCCCTTGCCGACGAACACGATGGGCTTGTCCTTTTTCGCGCCGCCGAGGTACTTGAGCACGATGAGCTTGGGCGGCTGGCGCGAACCGCGCGCCACCGCAAGCAGGGCGCCCATACCGAGCTTTTCCATGTCGCGCTGCTCGAGCACTTCGATGCCGAGCTTGAATTCGCGCGCGAGTTTCCTTGCCTCATCGGCGAGGTAGGCGGGGGTGCAGATGTTCGGCGGCATGTTGCCCAGCGTTTTGGCCAGGTCGATGCCATCGGCGGATGCGGTAGCCTCAGCGAGGGCGCGCGTGGCTTCCGCGGGCACCGTCTTGGCCGAGAGCACGAGCGTGACCGATTCGAGCACCGGCACCGGCGCCTTTTTCTGGGTCTTGAGCGAGTCGAAGCGGTAGAAGGCTTCGCGCACCCCGAGAATCACGTGGCGTACGTTCCATGCCAGGGAGCGGCGCGCCACCTTGAGGTCTGCGAACGCCATGAAGGCGTCGGCGGCGCCGAGGCTGCGCAGCGCGGTCGCTGCGGCACGCACCGCGTCGCGGAACGCGGTCTCGGAAAATTCCTTCTGCTCGCCCAGGCCGACGAGGAGGACGCGCTCAGCCGCAAGGCCCGGTACCGAGTGCAGCAGCAGCGTGGATCCGGTGCGGCCGGGCAGGTCCCCCGAGGCCAGCACTGCGGCAATGCGCCCGCCGCTTTCCTTGTCGACGAGTTTCGCCGCCCGGGTGAGTGCGCCGCCCTGCCAGGCGCCAAGCACGAGGCAGCCGGTCTTTTTGTTCTCGGCGCCGAGGGCTTTTATGCTAAATTCCATCGCGAATTTCCCAGTATCCGTCAGCGCCAATCTTCGCACGATTTGCGCCGGGCCGGATACCGCGTCCACCTTCTCGCGACCCGCGCGCAACCCCACACCCGATGATCTTTCACCGCGCGCTGCTTCGGGAATTCGCCAGCCTCGCGGGCGCGGTGTTCATGACGCTATTCCTGATCGCGCTCACGGTGCGCCTGATCCGCCTGCTCGGTCAGGCCGCCGGCGGCCAGCTGCCCTCCGATGCGGTGGTCGCGTTCCTCGGTTTCTTCACCATCAGCGCGCTGCCGATCCTGCTCTCGCTCACCGTATTCATCACCGTGCTGCTTACGCTCACGCGCAGCTATCGCGATTCGGAAATGGTGATCTGGTTCAACTCCGGGCTGTCGGTCGCCGCCTGGGTGAAACCGGTCCTCATGTTCGCCGGGCCGCTGGTGGCGGTGATCGCCGCGCTGTCGATCTTCATCTCGCCGTGGGCGGCGCAGAAGGCGGAGGAATACCGTGTCGGCATGGACAAGCGCGACGAAGTCTCGCGCGTCAACCCGGGCGTATTCGGCGAGTCGAGCAGCCACGACCGGGTGTTCTTCGTCGAGTCGGTCTCGGGCGACGCGTTGACGGTGCAGAACGTGTTCGTGAATTCGGTGCAGCACCGCAGGACGGGCATCATGATGAGCCACAAGGGGTTCGTCGAGACTTCTCCCGTGGGCGACCGCTTCCTCGTGCTCCTCAACGGTCGGCGCTACGAGGGCAACCCGGGTGAGGCCGACTTCCGCGTCATGGAATTCGAGCGCTACGAGACGCGCATCGAGTCGAAAGAAGGCGCCGCGCCGGCCGAGACGCAGAAGAGCCGTTCCACCCTGGCGCTCATCGAGCTGCCCACCACGATCAACCTGGGCGAACTGGTGTGGCGCCTGGGCGTGCCGGTTTCGGCGCTGATCCTCGCTTTCCTTGCGATCCCCATGAGCTTCGTCAACCCGCGCGCCGGGCGCTCGCTCAACCTGCTGTTCGCGTTGCTCACCTACATGCTTTATTCCAACCTGCTGACCCTCAGCCAGGCGCGTGTCGCGCAGGGCCATATGTCCTTCCTTACCGGCCTCCTCCTGGTGCATGCGGTGATGCTCGTTGTGCTCGTGCTGCTGTTCGCACGGCGCATGGGCCTGTTGCGGTGGCGGAGGTAGCGATGGCCGCGAAGACCATCGAACGCTACCTCGCCCGGCAGGTGTATGCGGCGACGGCGCTGGTGCTTGTGGGGTTCCTCGCGCTGTTCGCGTTCTTCGACCTCGTCAACGAGCTGGGCGACCTTGGCGTGGGCAACTACAACCTGCGCGAGATCCTCGTATACGTCGCGCTCTCGGTGCCCGCGCATGCCTACGAGCTGTTCCCGGTGGTGGTGCTGATTGGGACGCTGTACGTGCTCTCCCAGCTTGCGAGCAACTCGGAATACACCGTGATGCGCGCCGCGGGATTCTCTCCGCGCGATGCCGGGCGCACCCTGGTGAAGATCGGGCTGGTGTTCGTCGTGGCGACCTTCCTGCTGGGCGAATGGATCGCGCCGATCTCGGAGCAGGCCGCGCAGACGCTCAAGCTGCGGGCGAAGAGCTCGCTCATCGGGCAGGAGCTCAAGTCGGGTCTGTGGTTCAAGGACGAGCGCGCGTTCATCAACGTGCGCGAGGCGCGCCAGGACAACGCGCTCACGGGCGTGCGCATCTACGAGTTCGATGCCGACTACAAGCTGAGCCTCTCGCGCGCCGCGGAGCGCGGCGAGTACCGGGGGGGCGGGGTGTGGCGCCTGTTCGGCGTGGCGCAGACGCGCCTCACGCCGGAGGGCCCCAGGGTGGAAAAGCTGGCGGAGGTCGACTGGAAAACGGCGCTCACGCCCGACCTGCTCAACGTGCTCATCGTCGCGCCCGAGCGCATGTCGGCGCTGCGCCTGTACCGCTACACCGAGCATTTGGCGGGGAATCGCCAGAAGACCGAACGTTACGAAATCGCGATGTGGAAAAAGCTCATCTACCCCATCGCCACGCTGGTCATGATGGCGCTGGCCCTGCCGTTTGCGTACATGCACGCACGTGCCGGGCTGGTGGGCGTCAAGGTGTTCCTCGGCATCATGCTCGGCATCTTCTTCCACATGCTCAACAGCCTGTTTTCGCACATCGGCCTGCTGAAGAGCTGGCCGCCGTTCACCTCGGCCGTCCTGCCCAGCGTGGCGTTTCTTGGCGCCGCAGTGCTGATGATGTGGTGGGTCGAGCGGCGCTAGAGCGTCAGGTCCTTGCCGACCTGTACGAGGCGCGTGCCGGCCAGGCGGTCATGCAGGAACTGGCGGTCGCGGTCGACCAGCGCCCAGCCCAGGCCGAGGCCGGATACTGCGAGGGTGACGAAAGCCACCCAGGGGTTGTGGTGCACGAAAGCACCGACCACTGCCGCGCAGAACGCGCCGACGAACAGGCCGGCAAGCAGCAACCGGGTGAACGCGACCCGCGGTGGAATGCGTGCCTTGCCCGGCGCGACCAGGCGGATGCCCCACGCCTTCATCGCGAGCGTCTGCCCGCCGCGCAGCCAGCACCACAGGAAATAAGCCGCGAACACGGCGGCGAGGTAGAACTGCAGTGCCGTGCGCTGCCAGCCCTCGACCACCGCGCCCCCGGCGGCGAACTGGAACAGCCACGTGGCGACGAAGGCGACCGCGAACAGCAGCGTGCCTTCGTAGATCATGCTGAATATACGGCGCGTGATGCTCGGCACGGTGCTGCCCGCAGGGACGTTCGGCGCGGACTCGGTCGCGGCGGGCGTTGGGCCCGGGGGAATCAGTTGGCCGATGTCGGGATCACGCTCGACATGGCGGGCGAGGGCGCCTGCGGTTCGGCCACCACCGGCGGCTTTTTTGCCTGCGCGGCCCTGACTCGGCTACGCGGCTCGATCTTGTCGGTCTTCTTTTTCGATTCGCTGGCGAGGTTGCGTTTCACCGCATCGGGCAGCGCCTGGTACTCCTCCCATTCCTGCGACACGACTTCGCGTTTGCCGGGCGGGAGCTTGCCGAGTTTGCGGAACTGCTCACGCGCGGCACGGCGCTGGTCGGGCGTGAGCTTGACCCAGTCGGCCATGCGCCGCTGCACGCGCTCCTGCTCGGTCGGGTTCATCGTGGGATAGCGGTTGGCTATGCCGACCCATTTGCTGCGCCGGGTGGCGTCGAGCGTGCCCCATTCCCCGGCGAGCGGTTGCAGGGTCTGCTGCTGGGCGGGGGTAAGGTCGGACCAGGACGGGTTCTTCTTTGGCGGGCCGGCAATCGCCGCGCACGCGAACAGCAGTGCGCACACTGCCATCGCGATGCGCCTGCTGGGCGCGGACGCGCGCTGCCGGGCCGGCCTGCGTCTCAGCGCACCGAGCGCTTCTTCAGCCATGCCTCGAATCCCTTGTCCAGGTATGCGTCCAGAGGCAGGTCGTCGGCGAGGAGCAGGGCGTCGATTTCCTCGACCTCGGCGACACGCAGGTTTTGCTGCCAGCCATTGATGGCGAGCAGGCCGCCGACGAGGATTGCCATGGGCAGCACCAGCCGGACCGAAAAGCCGGCGAATCCGCCGAAGCTGCCGACCACGTTGTCGGCCCACGCCATTCCCGGCACGGGCCTTGCGGCCAGTTGCTGCCGGAGCGCCCTCTCGCGGGCCTGGCGCAGGCGCGCGAGTATCTTCGCGTCGAGCTGGGTGCCCTGGTTGAGGGCCTGCCTCACCTTGTTTCCGAATTGCGGCTCGTTCATGATGACCTCGAAATTGCAATTACGTCAGAGGGTTATGCCTCTCTTCGATAAGGCGGCCGCCAAAGCATGGGTGGCCCGCGAGCAGTGCGTTTTCACGCTTCCCTCCGAGCATCCCATCAGTTTGGCGGTGTCCGCGACGTCCAGTTCCTCCCAGTAACGCATCAGGAAGGCCTCGCGTTGACGTTGTGGCAGTTTTGATACTTCTTGCTCAATGATTTCAATCAGTTGCTTGCGCTCCAACTGCACGGCCGGTGGCTGCTGATGCTCTGACCGCGGCTCGACCTGCATAGTTTCCAGCGGGTCGAAATCATCGTTGTCGCCATCGCGCGAACTGCCCAACGCCCCGAGCAGCGTACCCCACAGCGAGCGCACTTTCTGGC
This sequence comes from Burkholderiales bacterium, assembly GCA_038319115.1. Taxonomy (GTDB): domain Bacteria; phylum Pseudomonadota; class Gammaproteobacteria; order Burkholderiales; family SG8-39; genus SZAS-79. Next base: position 5,674 of record JBBQCV010000047.1, read on the forward strand.
GCCGGTAGAAATCGCGGATGGTGTTCTGCAGGATGCGCTGGAACAGCATCGGGAATTCGGCCGCCGGGCGGTCGCCGTATTTTTGCGCCAGCTTGAGCATCGCATCCTGCACGATGTCGAGCGCCGTTTCCTCGTTGCGAACCGCGAACACCGCCTGCTTGAACGCGCGCCGTTCGGCGCCGGCGAGAAAGGCGGACAGTTCGCTGGGTGAGGCCAGGGGATCTCCTGCTTCGAGGCCCGCGAGGAGGGCCCGCTTGTGCGGGTCTTTGCCACGGGTTCGCGGCGATGGTACCAAAAGCCGCGCGCCATCGCTCAAACGCTGCGCCGCGCCTTGACCGCAGCGCAACATCTGGTTAACGTCCAAGGTTTTCCGTCACTCTTCCAAGACCCATGGACAGAATCAAAGGCGTGGAGCTCACCGGCGCGGAGATCGTCGTTCGCTGCCTGCAGGAAGAAGGGGTCGAATACGTATTCGGCTACCCCGGCGGGGCGGTGCTGTACATCTACGACGAGCTCTTCAAGCAGGACAAGGTGAAGCACGTGCTGGTTCGGCACGAACAGGGTGCCGCCCACGCGGCCGATGGCTATTCGCGCGCGAGCCGCAAGGTCGGCGTGTGCCTGGTCACCTCCGGGCCCGGGCTCACCAACGCGGTGACCGGCATCGCCACCGCGTACATGGATTCGATTCCCATGGTGATCCTCGTGGGGCAGGTGCCCACGCACGCCATCGGCCTGGACGCATTCCAGGAAGTCGACACCGTGGGCATCACGCGGCCGTGCGTTAAGCACAACTTCCTCGTGAAGAACGTGGCCGACCTCGCGCCGACGATCAAGAAGGCGTTCTACCTTGCGACCACGGGCCGTCCGGGGCCGGTGCTGGTGGATATCCCGAAGGACATCACCGCCATGCCTGCCGAGTTCCTGTACCCGGAATCGGTATCGATGCGCTCGTACAACCCGGTCATCAAGGGGCACGCCGGCCAGATCAAGAAGGCCGTGCAGCTTTTGCTGGAGGCCGAACGGCCGATGATCTACTCCGGCGGCGGCGTGGTGCTGTCGAACGCCTCGCAGCAGCTCACCGACCTCGTGCGGCTCACCGGCTTTCCGGTGACCAATACCCTCATGGGACTGGGCGCGTACCCGGCCACCGACCGCCAGTTCCTCGGCATGCTCGGCATGCACGGCACGTTCGAAGCCAACATGGCGATGCAGAACTGCGACGTGCTGATCGCCATCGGCGCGCGCTTTGACGACCGCGTGATCGGCAACCCGGAGCATTTCGCCCAGAACCCGCGCAAGATCATCCATATCGACATCGACCCCTCGTCGATCTCCAAGCGCGTGCGCGTGGACGTGCCCATCGTGGGCAATGTGTCCGAAGTTCTCGACGAGTTCCTGCGCCTCATCAACGCCGGCAAGCAGCGTCCCGCCCCCGCCAAGCTCGCGGCGTGGTGGAAGACCATCGAAGAGTGGCGCGCCAGGGACTGCCTCAAGTACGACCGCAATTCGAAGATCATCAAGCCGCAGTTCGTGATCGAGAAGCTCTACGAGGTCACCGGCGGCGACGCGTTCATCACCTCCGACGTGGGCCAGCACCAGATGTGGGCCGCCCAGTTCTACAAGTTCGACAAGCCGCGCCGCTGGATCAACTCGGGCGGCCTGGGCACGATGGGTTTCGGCCTGCCCGCCGCAATGGGCGCGCAGATGGCCAACCCCGGCGCCACCGTGGCCTGCGTGACCGGCGAATCGTCGATCCAGATGTGCCTGCAGGAGCTTTCCACCTGCAAGCAGTACCGCCTGCCGATCAAGATCGTCAGCCTGAACAACAAGTACATGGGCATGGTGCGCCAGTGGCAGGAGTTCTTCCACGGTAACCGCTATGCCGAGTCGTACATGGACGCGCTGCCGGACTTCGTCAAGCTGGCCGAGGGCTACGGCCACCGCGGGGTGCAGATCACCAAGCCCGAGGACGTGGAGCCGGCGCTGCGCGAGGCGTTCAGCAGGAAGACCGAGCTGGTGTTCATGGACTTCCTCACCGACCAGACCGAGAACGTGTTCCCGATGATTCCCGGTGGCAAGGGCATCTCGGAGATGATCCTCTCCGAAGAACTCTGAGCGCAGCCCACCCAGTGCGACACATCATTTCAGTTCTCCTCGAAAACGAGGCCGGGGCGCTATCGCGCGTGGCAGGGCTTTTTTCCGCGCGCGCCTACAACATCGAATCGCTCACCGTCGCGCCGACGGAAGACGCATCGATGTCGCGCATGACGATCGTCACCTCGGGCTCGGAGGACGTGATCGAGCAGATCACCAAACAGCTGAACAAGCTCGTGGAGGTAGTCAAGGTGGTGGACCTCTCGGAGGCCGAGCACATCGAGCGCGAACTCATGCTCATCAAGGTGCGCGCCGGGGCCAAGGAGAGAGAGGACATGAAGCGCATGGCCGACATCTTCCGCGGCCGCATCATCGATGTGTCGGACAACACCTACACCATCGAACTCACCGGCGCCGGGCACAAGCTCGACGCTTTCATCCAGGCGCTCGACGCCGGCGCGATCATCGAGACAGTGCGCACCGGGGCATCGGGAATCGGGCGCGGCAACCGGATCCTGCGCGCCTGAAAAGTGGGGTCAGAGTCGACTTTTGCGCAGGCTTGGCGCCTGTCGCGAAGGGCCGTGAAAAGTCGACTCTGACCCTACTTAATCGCGCTATCCAATTCATCGACAAGGGGGAATCATGAAGGTGTATTACGACAAGGACGCGGACCTTTCGCTCATCAAGGGCAAGAAAGTCACCATCGTCGGCTACGGCTCGCAGGGCCATGCGCATTCGCTCAACCTGCACGAGTCCGGCATCAAGGTGACGGTCGGCCTGCGCAAAGGCGGCCCCTCGTGGGACAAGGCCAAGAAAGCGGGCCTCAAAGTTGCCGAAGTGGCCGAGGCGGTCAAGGGCGCGGACATTGTCATGATGCTCATGCCCGACGAGCACATCGCCGCGACATACAACTCCGACGTTGAGCCCAACATCAAGAAGGGGGCGGCCATCGCCTTCGCCCACGGTTTCAACGTGCACTACGGCCAGGTCTCGCCTCGCGCGGACCTCGACGTGTGGATGGTCGCGCCCAAGGCTCCTGGCCACACGGTGCGCTCCACCTATGCCGGCGGCGGCGGCGTGCCGATGCTGATCGCCGTGCACCAGAACCCCTCGCGCAAGGCGCGCGACATGGCGTTGTCGTACGCCTCTGCGATCGGCGGCGGCAAGGCCGGCATCATCGAGACCGACTTCAAGGAGGAGACCGAGACCGACCTCTTCGGCGAGCAGACGGTGCTGTGCGGCGGCTGCGTCGAACTGGTCAAGGCCGGCTTCGACACGCTGGTGGAAGCGGGCTACGCGCCCGAGATGGCGTACTTCGAGTGCCTGCACGAGCTGAAACTCATCGTCGACCTCATGTACGAGGGCGGGATCGGCAACATGAACTACTCGATCTCGAACAACGCGGAGTACGGCGAGTACGTGAGCGGCCCGCGCGTGATCACCGACGAGACGCGCAAGGTCATGAAGGACATCCTCAAGGACATCCAGACCGGCGAGTACGCCAAGAGCTTCATCATCGAGAACCGCGCCGGCGCGCCGACGCTCCTGAGCCGCCGCCGCATCACCGCGCAGCACCCGATCGAGACGGTCGGGGCCAAGCTGCGCGACATGATGCCGTGGATCAAGAAGAACAAGCTCGTCGACAAGTCGAAGAACTAGGCCTCGCAAGGCGCGGCGGACCCGGAGGCACCCAGTGGCAGCAAACTACCCCCATCCGCTGATCGCCAGGGAAGGCTGGCCCTTCCTTGCGATCGCTGCTGCGGCTTCGCTCGCAGTGGCCATGTTTGCGGGCTGGTGGTGGTCACTGCCCGTGTGGGTGGTGACCCTCTTCATCCTGCAGTTCTTCCGCGACCCGCCGCGCGAGGTCCCGGCCGACCCGCTCGCGGTCGTATCTCCCGCCGACGGGCGCGTGGTGGTGGTGGGCAAGGCGCTCGACCCCTATCGCAACTGCGAGGCTCTCAAGATCAGCGTGTTCATGAACGTGTTCAACGTGCACTCCAACCGCTCGCCGGTGGATGGCACGGTGGACGAAGTGGTTTACCACCACGGCTCGTTCGTGAATGCGTCGCTGGACAAATCCTCGCTCGAGAACGAGCGCAACGCGCTGCTCATGACCACCACGTCGGGGCGCGAGATCACCTGTGTGCAGGTCGCCGGGCTCATCGCGCGGCGCATCCTCTGCTATGTCGGCGCCGGGGCCGTCCTGCAGCGCGGCCAGCGCTACGGCTTCATCCGTTTTGGCTCGCGTGTCGACCTCTACCTGCCTATGGACGCGGAACCCTGCGCGTCCATAGGCGACAAGGTGGCCGCCTCCGAGACGGTGCTCGCGAGGCTGGCCGGGCGTGGCTGACGCGCCGGAACCGCCGACTCAGCCCGACGACCGGGCGTCCGAGGTGCGCTCCCTGATGCCGGAGCAACGGGTGCCGTTGCGCCGGCGCAGCATCTACCTGCTTCCCAACCTCGTCACCACGGCAGCGCTGTTCGCGGGGTTCTACGCGATCGTGCAGGCGATGAACGCGCGCTTCGAGCAGGCGGCAGTGGCGATCTTCGTGGCGATGGTGCTCGATGGCCTGGACGGCCGCATCGCGCGCCTCACGCGCACCCAGAGCGAGTTCGGGGCCGACTACGACAGCCTGTCGGACATGGTTTCGTTCGGCGCGGCACCCGCATTGGTGATGTACGTGTGGGCGCTCAAGGACCTCGGCAATGCGGGCTGGATCCCGGCTTTCGTGTATTGCGCGGCGGCGGCGGTGCGCCTCGCGCGCTTCAACACCAACATTGCCGTGGTCGACAAGCGCTTCTTCCAGGGCCTGCCCAGTCCGGCAGCGGCGGCGCTGGTTGCCGGCTTCATCTGGGTGGCCGACGATTTCGGCATCGACCGGGTCGACTGGATCCGCTACATGGCCTTCGCCGCGACGCTGTTTGCTGGCGTGTCCATGGTGGTGAGCCTCCCGTTCTACAGCTTCAAGGATTTCAACCTGCGCAAGCGCGTCCCTTTCTGGGTTGTGCCGCTCATCATCGGCGGCATCACGGTGATCGCCGCGAACCCGCCGATGGTGCTGTTCCTGATGTTTGTCGCCTATTCACTCTCGGGCTACGTGTTCTGGGTGTACCGCAAGGCGCGCAGGCGCCGGTGAGTCGCGGCGCGCAGGCGCCGGCTGCAGCTTGCCAGCCGCCGCGAAGGCGGCTATATTCGGCCGATATGCAGCCCTCGAACCTCCTTCGTTCGACGTTCCCCGGCCTGGCGCTACTGCCGCTGGCCGCGCTGCTGCTGCGCCCCCCGCGCACACACTAAACCCCCTTCCCGGAGTACCCCTGCCTCCCGGCCCCCAGGCCCGGAGAAAAGGCACCCGTCCATCCATTCAACGCCCACCGTTTTACGCACCCAGGAGCCCAGCCATGAAACCAGAGCACTTGATCATCTTCGACACCACCATGCGCGACGGCGAGCAAAGCCCCGGCGCATCGATGACGCGCGAAGAAAAGCTGCGCATTGCTCGGGCCCTCGAGCGCATGCGCGTGGACGTCATCGAGGCAGGCTTCCCGGCCGCCTCCAACGGTGACTTCGAGGCTGTCAAGGCGGTCGCCGCGATGGTGAAAGACTCCACCGTGGCCGGTCTGTGCCGCGCCAACGACAAGGACGTGCAGCGCGGCCTCGACGCGGTCATGGGCGCGGCCTCGCCGCGCATCCACCTGTTCCTCGCCACCAGCGCGCTGCACATGGAAAAAAAGCTGCGCATGACGCCCGACCAGGTGTATGAGCAGGCCAAGCTCTCGGTGCGCTTCGCGCGCAAGCATTGCCCCGACATCGAGTTCTCGCCCGAGGACGGCAGCCGCTCGGACCCGGACTTCCTCTGCCGCGTGCTGGAGGCGGTGATCGCCGAGGGCGCGACCACGATCAACATACCCGACACGGTAGGCTACGCGGTGCCGCAGCAGTTCGGCGAGTTCATCCGCAGCCTGCGCGAGCGCATCCCCAATTCGGACAAGGCGGTGTGGTCGGTCCATTGCCACAACGATCTTGGCATGGCGGTGGCTAATTCGCTCGCCGCGGTCATGATCGGCGGCGTGCGCCAGATCGAATGCACCATCAATGGCCTGGGCGAGCGCGCCGGCAACACCTCGCTCGAGGAAGTGGTGATGGCCGTGCGCACGCGCAAGGACTTCTTCGGCATGGACACGCGCATCGACGCCACCCAGATCGTGCCGACCTCGCGCATCGTGTCGCAGATCACCGGCTTCGTGGTGCAACCGAACAAGGCCGTGGTGGGGGCCAACGCCTTCGCGCACGCCTCGGGCATCCACCAGGACGGCGTGCTCAAGGCGCGCGAGACCTACGAGATCATGACCGCCGAGGACGTGGGCTGGACCACCAACCGCATCGTGCTCGGCAAGCTCTCGGGCCGCACCGCGTTCAAGCAGCGCCTGAAGGAACTCGGCATCGACCTCGAGTCGGAGGACGCCTACAACAAGGCGTTCCAGAAGTTCAAGGACCTCGCCGACAAGAAGTCGGAGATCTTCGACGAGGACCTCCAGTCGCTCGTGTCGGACACCTCGATTCCCGACACCGAGGAGCACTGGAAGCTCATCCACATGAACCAGGCGAGCGGCATGGGTGAGCGCCCGCACGCCTCGGTGGTGATCACCGAGGCGGGTAAGGAGCACAAGATCCAGTCCGAAGGCGACGGGCCGGTGGATGCGATCTTCAAGGCCATCGAGACGGTGGCCAAAAGCGGCGCGGAGTTGCTGCTGTATTCGGTCAATGCGGTGACCGCGGGCACCGAATCGCAGGGCGAAGTCACGGTGCGGCTTTCCAAGGGCGGCCGCATCGTCAACGGCGTGGGCGCCGACACCGACATCGTGGTGGCCTCGGCCAAAGCCTACATCAGCGCGCTCAACAAGCTCGAGAGCAAGGCCGAGAAGGTGAACCCGCAGCGCGGGGTGTAATCCATGGACGGGACCAATCTACCACTTTCATTTTTGTAGACTGGCTCCCTGATTGGCTCTCCGGCCAGTCGATGTACCAGTACCGGTACATCGTCGCAGGCGGGAGGCGGGCGGCGCGATCGCCTCGCCGAGGCGCCTACTGCGCTTGCGAACCACGCGTCATGCGCGAGTAGTACACCCCCGCAGCGAAATAGATCACGCTCAGCGCCGTCTCAGCCAGCGCCAACTGGCGCGAGAGCCCCGTGTCGGCCCAGCCGCGCATTACGCCCTCGGTGAAGTAGAGGAGGATGAACATGCTCGACCACTGGAAGGTGTAGCGGTTGCCGCGCAGCACGCCGAACAGGGGAATCAGCAGCGGCAGGGTCTTGAGCGCGAGGAGCGACCCCCCGGTGCGGATCGGCGCGAGCCACAGTTCCCACGCAAGGCACAGGAAAATCAGCGCCACGAGGCTCGCGGCGGCCGCGGCCCACGCCATGCGAATGCCGGCACTCAAGTGTCGTCCCCGCGCGCGAGCTTGAGCGCCGCCGCCGCAAGGCGCGTTCCCTGCGCCACGCAGAGCGTGCGTTCCGCGTCGCTCACCGGCTGGTCGCCCGCGACGCCGGCGTGGTGGCTCGGGCCATACGGGGTGCCGCCGCCCAGAGTGGAAGACAGCACCGGTTCGGTATAGGGCAGGCCGACGATGAGCATGCCGTGGTGCAGGAGCGGCAGCATCATCGACACCAGCGTGGTTTCCTGGCCGCCATGCAGGCTGGCGGTCGAGGTGAACACGCATGCGGGCTTGCCCGCAAGCGCCCCCGAGAGCCACAGCCCCGAAGTCCCGTCGAGGAAATATTTGAGCGGCGCGGCCATGTTGCCGAAGCGCGTAGGGCTGCCCATCGCCAGGCCGATGCATTCCTCGAGGTCGCTGAGTTCGCAATACGGCGCACCCGCGTCGGGCACGGATGGCGCGGCGACGGTGGTGGTGGACGCGACCTTCGGCACGGTGCGCAGGCGCGCGCTGGCGCCGGGAACACGCTCGATGCCGTCGGCCACCAACTCGGCCATGCGCCGGATCGAGCCGCCCTGCGAGTAATACAGCACGAGGATGTCGGTGCACTGCGCGGGCATGGGAAATGAGGCGGAAGCGGTGGCGGCGGGGACGGTATTATAGGGGGGACCATGCCGAGCGAAGACCTTCCCGCCAGTCGCGCATTCGTTGCCTTCTGCGCGTCGATGGTGCGAAGGATCAACGAGGACCGCAGTTTCCAGACAGCCGCCGGCCTCACCTTCACCACGCTGCTTTCGTTGGTGCCCCTCTTCGCGGTGGTGCTGTCGGTGTCCTCCGCCCTGCCGGTGTTCCAGGAGTGGATCGAGGCACTGCAGCAGTTCGTGATGCGCAATTTCCTGCCCGAGATCGGCCGCCGCCTGGTCCGCACCCAGCTGAACGAATTCGCCGCCAACGCCACCCGGCTCACCGCCATCGGCCTGGTGTTCCTCGGCATCACCTCGCTCAGCCTGATGCTCAGCATCGACGAGACTTTCAACCGGCTGTTCCGCGTCGACCAGCGGCGCGGGGTGGTGCGGCGTGTGCTGATCTATGTCACCGCGCTGGCCGTCGCTCCGGTGCTCATCGGCGCCAGCATTTCGGTCACCTCGTGGATTGTCGGGCAGTCGCTCGGATACCTCGGCCAGCCCGGCTGGGTGTCGATCAGCGTCCTGCGCCTCGTGCCCTATGTGTTCACGTGCATCGCGTTCACGGTGGTCTACTACCTGCTGCCCAACCGCAAGGTGGCGCTGCCGCATGCAGTAGCAGGCGCGCTGATCGCCGCGCTTGCGTTCGAGCTGTCCAAGCTCGGCTTTGCGATGTACATCCGCCACTTCCCTACTTACACCATGATCTATGGTGCGTTCGCGGCCATCCCGATTTTCCTGCTGTGGGTGTACATCTCGTGGCTGGTGGTGGTCATAGGTGCGACGATCACCGCGGTGCTGCCGCAGTTCGACTCCGTGGAATCGGGCAGAATCGCGAACGTTGCGCTCCCGGCGCCCGCCCCGCACCGATCCGGAGATACCGCCATGCCTTCGCAGCCCGCCGCCTCCGAGCGGCCCATCGAACCGCGCGACCGACTGATCGTCGCCCTCGACGTGCCCAAGCCCGAAGAGGCGATCGCACTGGCGAAAGCCCTCGGCGACTCGGTGGGGTTCTACAAGATCGGCCTCGAACTGTTCACTTCCGGGGGCTACTTCGAGCTGCTCGAATGGCTGGCCACGCACGACAAGAAGGTGTTCGCCGACCTCAAGTTCTACGACATCCCCGAGACCGTGCGGCGCGCAGTGGCCAACCTGCGTGGACGCGGCGCGACCTTCGTGACCGTGCACGGCCACCGCTCGGTGATGCAGGCCGCCGTCGAGGCCGAGAGCGGCGTGCGCATCCTCGCCGTGACCGTCCTGACGAGTTTCGACAAGAGCGACCTCGCCGAGATGGGAGCCGAGGGCGATGTGGGCCGGCTGGTCCTCTCCCGCGCGCGCGCCGCGCTCGAGTGCGGATGCGACGGGGTGATATCCTCGGGGCTGGAGGCACCGCAGATCAAGTCCGCTTTCGGCGATCGCCTGACCATCGTTACGCCCGGCATTCGTCCCGTGAATCCCGACGGCAAGGGCCCAGGCGACGACCAGAAGCGCACCGTCGACGTGGCGCGGGCGTTTGCCAACGGCGCCGACTACATCGTCGTCGGCCGCCCGATCCGCGCCGCAGCCGATCCGCGCGCGGCGGCCGAAGCCATCCAGGCGACGATCGCGGGCGTGTTTCCCGCCTGAGGCGGGCCGACCTTCCACGATCTGGCCACCGCTCCGGGAGGCATTGCTACGCGGCGGCCGCCTGCGCCTGGGTCCAGCGGTGGAGTGAAGCCAAAGCATCGAGGGTCTCCACCATGGCCGCTGCACTGGCGGGGCGGTCCTCGCGCCGCTTGGCCAGGCATTGCGCCACCAACTGGTCGAGTTCGGCGGGGACCGCGACGGGCGCGAGCGAAGACGACGGGGGAGGCACGTCGTTCAGTACCTTCTGCGTGAGCTCGAGGTCGTTCTCGCTTTCGAACACCTTCCTTCCCGTGAGCAGGAAAAACGCCACCACGCCGACCGAGTACAGGTCGGCGCGGGCATCCACATCTCCCGGCGAGCGGATGCGCTCGGGCGCCATGTACAGCGGCGTGCCGAGGATGCGCAGGCTGCGCGTGAGGTCGCGGCTGTGCGGCCCGGCGATGTTCTTCACCAGCCCGAAATCGAGGATCTTCACCACGTCGAGCTCGATGCCGCGGCGGCACAGCATGATGTTCTCGGGTTTGATGTCGCGATGCACGAGGCCGCGCGCGTGGGTCTCGGTGAGCCCGGCGCACACCTGGCGCAGGATGTGCACGGTGCGCGCCACGCCCACCGGCCCGCCGGCCTCGACCAGGCGCGCGAGCGTGACCCCGTCGAGGTATTCCATGGCGTAGTAGAAGCGGCCGTCGCGCGTGCGCCCGTAGTCGAAGATCTCGATCGTGTTGGGGTGCGAAAGCGTGCTCGCCAGCTGCACCTCGCGCGCAAAGCGCGCCACCATCTCGTCGGTGGAGCGAAAGCCCTTGAGGATCTTGACTGCGGTCGGGCGCTTGAGGAGGGCGTGCCGCGCGAGATAGACGTTGGCCATGCCGCCCGCGCCGATCTCGCGCTCGATGACATACGCGCCGGCCTTGTTGGCGCCGCCGAACCGGCGCCGCCACTCCGCCGCGAGCAGCCCGATGCCGATCGCTGCGATGATCGCCATCACCAGCGCGGTCATCACCGCGGCGAAGGCGATCTTGAGGTGCGCAAGCGGCGCGTACGCCTCGTCGGCGTCAATTTCAAAAGCCACCGCGACATCGAGTTCGGGCAGCCAGCGCCATACGCCGATGACCTGCGCGCCGTGGTAGCTGCGATACGGCTCGAGGACCTCGCCACGCTGGGCGGCGGGATCCCGGGCGCTGCGCGCGTCGAGCGCGGCCTGCGCGAGGCGCGTGAGCGGCCGGTCGGCATCTTCGCCCGCCGCCGGTGCCGCCGGGGCCTCGCGTACCTGCGCGCCTAGCAGCGCGCTGCCATCGGTGGGGACGAGGCGCATCGCCTGCAGTTCGCGCAGGAAGCGGCTTTCCGACAACAGGTAGCCGGCCGAGTCGAACGCGTAGACCTCGCCGGAGCGGCCGGGCCGCGTGGCGGCGAGGATGGCGGAGAACCCTGCTTCGGCCGGCTCGGCAATGCCGAGCACCGCGCGCACGCGCCCCTGCGGATCGCGCACCGGCGTCTCGATCCACGCGAGCGGCCCGCCGGGGCGCACGCTCGGCGGTAATGCGACCCGGTCGGTGTCGCGCACCGGGCGCACGAACACCGGCTCGCCGCCGAATACCTTTTCGATCCGCGGCAGGAACCGGTGCGGATGGACGGTGAGGCCGCAGTAGTCCGGATATTGGGTCGACAGGAGCCGGCCGCCGGGGCCAATGACGTTATGTCCGGCGCTGCCTTCGTCGGCCAAAAGCGGTCGCAGCACTTCGACCATGTGCGCGCGTTCGGGGCTGGCGCAAACCGCGGCGAAGTCGCCGCCCGAGCGCTCGGCGCGCTCGATGAGCGCCATCGCCGCGTCACGCACGGCGGGGTCGCGCGCAATGCGGCCCGCGTCGGCCAGCTCCTCGGCGATCCACACGCGCAGGCTGTTCACCTGCGCATCGAGCAGGCCCTGCATGCTGTCCGAGCGCAGGTCGCGCAATGATGTGCCCACGGTGCGGTAGGTCCACGCGCCGATGGCAACGAGGAACACGGTTGCGATACCCAGCAGGCACAGCAGGCCGGTGCGGGTGGCCAGCCAGCGCGGCGGGGGTGCCGCGTCGGGCCTGACTTCGTCTTCCGGCAGGGTGCTCACGGGACGGGCGCGAGCCGATGGGCGATGCGTTACGGGATCGGGACCGCGGCCAGAAGCTGGGCGCCGACGTCGACACGACGCTGGGTGTCGTGGGCCGGGCGCAGGCGGTGCGCGGCCACTCCGGGCAGGACGGCCTGCACGTCTTCGGGGATCACCTTGTCGCGCCCTTCGAGATAGGCCCACGCGCGCGCCGAATGCACGAGCGCAAGCGCCGCGCGCGGCGACAGGCCGGCGACGTAGTCGGCCGAGCGGCGCGTGTGCTCGACGATGGCCTGCACGTAGTCGAGCAGGGCCGGGGCGACATGCACGCGCGCGGCATCTTCCTGCAGCCCCACTAGGCCCGCCGGGGTGAGGCAGGGCTCGAGGACGGCGAGCATGTCGCGCCTGTCCGCACCCGAAAGCAGCGCGCGCTCGGCGTCCCGGTCCGGGTACCCCAATTCGATACGCATGAGGAAGCGGTCGAGTTGCGACTCGGGCAGCGGGAAAGTGCCCACCTGCTCGGACGGGTTCTGGGTGGCGATGACGAAGAACGGGGCGGGCAGGCGCCGGGTTTCGCCTTCGGCCGTGACCTGGTGCTCCTCCATGGCTTCGAGCAGCGCGCTCTGCGTCTTGGGCGTGGCGCGGTTGACCTCGTCGGCGAGGATCACCTGCGCGAAAATCGGGCCGGGGTGGAACTTGAACACGCCGCTGTCGCGCTCATACACCGACACGCCGATGATGTCTGCGGGCAGCATGTCGCTGGTGAACTGGATGCGGTGGAAGTCCAGGCCCAGGGTGCGCGCGAGCACGTGCGCGAGGGTGGTCTTGCCCACGCCGGGAAGGTCTTCGATGAGCAGGTGGCCGCGCGCAAGCGCGCAGGCGAGCGCCAGGCGGATCTGCGCTTCCTTGCCGAGGATGATCTGGCCGGCGGCCTCGATCACGCGGTGGATGGGCGAGCGCAAGCTCGACTGGAACTGGGGTTTGAGCAGCATGCTGCGATTGTACGGTCTGGGGTGGGGCCCGCCTAGCCGGACGGCCCGTCCCGGCGCCGGTGAGGGCGGCGACTACGCTATGATCCGCAAACGAAATCACGCATCGATTCCCTATGACGACGGCCTTCATCACGCACGCCGACTGCGCCCGGCATGACATGGGCGCCCATCACCCGGAGTGTCCCGAGCGCCTGGCTGCGATCGAGGACCAGTTGATCGCCTCGGGCATCGGCCAGTACCTGGCGCGCTACGACGCGCCGCGTGCCACCGACGAGCAGATTGCGCTGGTGCACCCGCCCGAGTACGTGCGGGCGATCCGCGCGGCGGCGCCCACGAGCGGCACGGTGCACCTCGACCCGGATACCGCAATGAACCCGCACAGCCTGGACGCGGCGTTGCACGCCGCGGGCGCGGGCGTCCTTGCCACCGACCTCGTGCTGGGAGGCAGGGTGGAAAACGCATTTTGCAGCGTGCGCCCGCCGGGACACCACGCTACGCGCACGCGCCCGATGGGGTTCTGCATCTTCAACAACGTGGCCATCGCCGCGCGCCATGCAATCCATATCCATGGCCTGGAGCGCCTGGCGATCATCGATTTCGACGTGCACCACGGCAACGGCACCGAGGACATTTTCAACGGCGACCCGCGCGTGCTCATGGTCTCCACTTTCCAGCACCCGTTCTACCCTTACAGCGGCACCGAGCCGACGGCGGACAACATGGTCAACGTGCCGCTGCCCGCGGGTTCGGGCAGCCGGGCGTTTCGCGAGGCGGTGAGCCGCACGTGGGTGCCAGCCCTGCAGGGGTTCGCGCCGCAATTGGTGATCTTCTCGGCCGGATTCGATGCGCATGCCGAGGACGACATGGCCATGCTGGCCTTCCAGGACGCCGACTACGCGTGGGTGACCGAAGAGGTCAAGCGCGCCACCGACCCCCATACGGGCGGGCGCATCGTGTCGATGCTCGAAGGCGGCTACGACCTGTCGGCCCTGGGCCGCAGCGTGGTCCAGCACCTGCGCGTGCTTGCTGGGTTAAGCTAGCCGCATGAAACCCAGCCCATCTTCTGCCTCCCTCCCGTTGCTTGCCTTGTTCGCCGTCCTCGCCACCGGATGCGGCGGGGTCGACCTCGGCGGCATCCTGCCTTTCGGGGGCGAACGCAACCTCGAGCGCTCGCGCGTGCCGGCCAATTCGATCACCTACCAGTGCGCCGGCGGCAAGCGCTTCTACCTGCGCTACCTCGACAACGGTGCTGCCGCCTGGGTGATCCTGCCCGAGCGGGAATTCCGGCTCGACAAGCTGCCCGAAGGCGCAATGAGGTTCGGCAACGGCAAGGCGGTGCTGGCGATCAACGGGGACGAGGCGAGCCTCTCGGACGGCCCCACCGTGAATTTCACCGGCTGCAAGGTGCCGGCCCCCGAGGCGCCGAAGAAGTCGTAGGCGCGGGCCGGCGTTTGACGCCGGCACAGGTACTTAGCGCGGCCGGCCGCGCGGCGTGGGCGGGTTGAACAGCTCGAGTTCGGCCTTGACCTGGTCGCGGCTGCGTTCGTAAACGATCTCGCGGCCCATCGCGGTGCCTGCATAGGCCATGGCGTTGCGCGTCGGGGTGAGCTGGCACTTGACGCTGTGGATGCCTTCGCCGAGCACCACCTCGATGAACTCGGCGCGCTTGGACAGGACCGCTACTTCCATGGTCTTGCCGGTATCGGTGACGCGAACCTTGATCTTTTCCGTGTTCATCGTGTCTCCCCCTCAGGAATTGCGATTGCTTATTCCACTTTAGCCTTGGCCCGGAGCTCCTCCACATGCTTGGCTACGCGCTGTTGCTGCATTCCGTTCGTCAGATTCGCCTTCACCTCGGAAAGAGGCGGAAACTGTGCGGTGCGCGAATCCTCGAGCTGAATAACGTGATACCCGAAGCGCGACTTCACGGGCGCCTCGGTGTGCTTTCCCTTGGTAAGCTTCACTAAGGCATTTGCGAAGTCCTTGTCCAGTCCGGCTCCTGGCGAGACCCAATCGAGGTCACCGCCTTTGGACTTGGTGCCCTCGTCCTTGGAGAGCTTGCGCGCGAGGTCGTCGAACTTGGTGCCCTTCTTGAGGTCGGCGATGACCGACTTTGCCTCGTCCTCGGTGCCGAGGAGAATGTGGCGCACCTTGTAATCACGGTCACCTCGCTCGGACTTGAGCCGGTCATACTCCTTCTGGACCTCGGCGTCAGTGATTGGGTGCGTTTTGACGTAATCACGCATATAT